>JAZQIS010000020.1:0-20193 GCA_045541235.1 Alistipes sp. | reverse complement strand
CGGGGGTTTGCTGGGGTTTACTGGGGTTTACTGGGGATTACTGGGGGCGCACCTTCGGTGCTTACTGGGGTTTACTGGGGAGTTTCTCAGTTTTCCCTTAATAGCCCTTAATAGCCCTTAAAACCCTTACTGGCCCTTACTAGCCCTTACTAGCCCTTACTTGCCCTTAGAAGTCTGTTTATCGAACGCCTCGACAATATGTTTTACCAACTCGTGGCGGACGATGTCGCCCTTGTTAAACTCCACAAAGCCGATACCCTTGATGCCCTCTACGGTGTGCATAGCGCGTACCAATCCGCTGTCGCTCTTGTGTGGCAAGTCCACCTGCGTAACGTCGCCCGTGACGATAAACTTGGCGTTACGGCCCATTCGCGTAAGGAACATCTTAATCTGCGACAGGGTGGTGTTCTGCGCCTCGTCGAGAATCACAAAGGCGTTGTCGAGCGTGCGACCGCGCATATAGGCAAGAGGTGCTATCTGCACCGTGCCATCCTCCATAAACTTCTGCAACTTCGCAGGGGGAATCATATCGTTCAGCGCGTCGTAGAGTGGCTGTAGGTAGGGGTCGAGTTTATCCTTCAAATCTCCCGGCAGGAAGCCCAACTTCTCGCCCGCCTCCACCGCAGGGCGAGTGAGTATCACACGGCGCACCTGCTTGTCGCGCAATGCCCTGACTGCCAAGGCTATAGCCGTATATGTCTTTCCCGAACCTGCAGGGCCTGTGGCAAAGATAAGGTCGTTGTTGTCGTACAAATCGACCAATTTGCGCTGGTTGGCTGTGCGGGCCTTCACTATCACGCCGTTGTTGCCATAGACAATCACCTCCTTGTCGCTCTGGTGAGCCTTTTCGGCAGCCTCGGCAAACCCCACCGAGAAGGATTGTTCGATAACCTCCTTCGAGATGTGTCCGTAGCGGTCGTAGTAGGCGATTAGCCCCTCCATCTGTCGCTCGAATCGCTCCACGTCGGCCTTTGCGCCCAGCACCTTCAGCACCGAGCCTCGTGCCACAATCTTCAACTTGGGGTGCAACGCCGTAATCTGCTGTAGGTAGCACTCCTTTGCTCCATACAGCTCTCGCGTATCCACGCCCTCGATTACTATCTCTTTACCTGTTGTCTCTGTCATTGGTTCCTAAATTCAGAATTCAGAATTCAAAATGCAAAATTTTTCCCTAAATTCTCTAAAAAACATACCCTATCCTCACCTGTACGCTTCTGCTGCGGGTGCGGAAGGTCTGCGCATCGCTCTGCTTTGTAGAGTCCAAGGTCCAAATGTAGGAGTTGAACGACTGTATATCGCGGAATTGGTCGGCATATCGCACGTCAATTATCATACAGCGTGCAAACTTCACACTGATACCTGCCGTGTAGGTTATCGTAGGGAACAGCTTGCCGAGAGGCATCTGCTTTATAGTCTCGTTTGAGGCATCGGCAAGTTGGTAGGTAGGGTTGTCCATAAGCGTAAATACGGGACCTGCATTGATGCGGAACATTGCGATTCTCACCGATAGCAGCAGCGGTATCTGCACCATATTGAACTTGGCCTTTGTCGAGAAGTTGTTGATGTTGTCGCTGATTCTCACCGTAGAGTAGGCATACGAAATCTCGGGTTGAATACCGAACGACTTGCCTATATTCAACCTGAACTGCAACGCTGCGCCATAGGACATCTTCATTGTGATATGGGGCGTAAATACCGAGCTTACGGGCTGCACCTCGAACCAATTATACCTCGCTCCCACGCCCAATCCGAACTCCGTAGTGACCTTGGGTGCAGAGGTGGAACTCTTGACCCTCAAACTCTTCTGCTTGGAGGTTGTCTGCGCAGATACCTCCGTAATTCCGAGGAGAGTCAGAGCTATCAATACCGCCCCAAAAATCGACTTAAATTTGCTATATTTCATAAAACTCCACAATTATTCATAATAACAACTCCCAAAAATAATAAATATTTTTGAAAATCTCCTCTTTAATTGCGAAAATCTCAAATTTTTCTTACCTTTGTATCCGTGTTATAGCATTTTGACCAAAAAAGAAGCCAATGGCCGACGGCCCAAGGCTAACAGCAAAAAAGATATGAGTTTAGTAGCAATAGTAGGACGCCCGAATGTGGGCAAAAGCACACTCTTCAATCGCCTTGTAGGAAACCGTCAGGCGATTGTCGATTCGACAGCAGGAACAACTCGAGACCGCCACTACGGCAAGACCGATTGGAACGGCCGCGAGTTCTCGATTATCGATACCGGAGGTTACTCCGTAAATAGCGACGATATCTTCGAGGATGAGATTCGCAAACAGGTGATGCTCGCCATCGAGGAGGCCGATGTAATCCTCTTTATGGTTGAGGTAGGCACGGGTGTTACCGACCTCGATATGATGATGGCCGAGGTGTTACGCCGTGCCAAGAAGCGCACCATCCTCGTCTGCAACAAGGTCGATAACTACGACCTTATCTACTCCTCGAACGACTTCTACTCACTCGGCTTGGGCGACCCCTTCTGCATCTCGTCGATGTCGGGTAGTGGCACGGGCGATTTGATGGATGAGATTCTCAAGCACCTTCCTGAGGATTGCGAGGCCGAGGAGCTGGATGACCTCCCTCGCATCACCATCGTAGGTCGTCCGAATGTGGGTAAGTCGTCGCTTACCAATGCCCTGCTTGGCCGAGATAGAAATATCGTAACAAACATTGCAGGTACAACCCGCGACTCCATCCATACCCGCTACAATAAGTATGGTATGGACTTCTACCTCGTAGATACGGCAGGTATGCGCAAGAAGGGCAAGACGATGGAGGATTTGGAGTTCTACTCCGTGATGCGCTCCATTCGTGCTATCGAGGCCTCGGACGTATGTATTCTGATGCTCGATGCACAGCAGGGGCTCGAGTCGCAGGATTTGAATATCCATAACCTTATCGTCCGTAACCGCAAGGGTTGTGTGATTGTTGTCAATAAGTGGGACTTGATAGAGAAGAGTAACAATACGATGAAGGAGTGGAAGGAGGCCCTCGAAAAGCGACTCGCTCCGTTCAACGATATTCCTATCATCTTCACCTCGGCACTCAACAAACAGCGTATTTTGGATGTGTTGCAGACTGCCATTCGCGTCTATCAGTCGCGTGTGCGCCGTATTCCTACCTCGGAGTTCAACGACTATATGTTGCCTATCATCGAGGAGACTCCGCCACCTTCAACCAAGGGTAAGTATATCCGCATCAAGTATGCAATGCAGCTCCCTACACCTACGCCGCAGTTTGTATTCTTCTGCAACCTGCCACAGTATATTCGCGAGAACTATCGTCGATTCCTCGAGAACCACCTGCGCGAGCATTGGGACTTCTCGGGCGTACCGATTCAGATATATTTCCGCCAGAAATAGAGATGTCAAACTAAAACAATACTTTAAGTAATGAAAAGAATTTTTACTCTGGCCTTGATGCTTGCTATTGCAACATCGGCATTTGCTGTTAGAATCACTTACGGCCCTTATATCCAAGCGGCTACAGAGAAGACGGTGACTATTGTATGGGGTACCGACAAGACCTCTATTTCGTGGGTGGAGACAGCACCTTTCGACAAGTCGCACTTCTACGCCGAGGAGCGTCCGAAGTTCTTCCAAACATTCCTTGGTCGTAAGGTCCCTACAAAGTTGCACCGCATTACCATTCCAAACCCAAATACCGATGGTAAGGCGGCATTCCGCTATCGTGTATTCTCGCAGGAGGTAACCATCGAAAGAGGTCGCACAATGTATGGTCGCGTAGCTGCAACCCACATCTTCGGCTACCGTAATATCTACGCCAAGACCCTCGACTACAAGCAGAAGGCTATCGACTGTATCATTATGAACGACCAGCACGGCGACGAAGGTACTATCTCGTTGCTCAACCGCCGTGTGAACCGCAAGACCACCGATGCGGTATTCTTCTGTGGCGATATGGTGTCGTCGGAGAGTGCAAAGCAGACCTCGGTATATAACAAGATTTTGGGCCGTTGCGTAAATCGTAAGTTGAAGCAGGAGACTCCAATGCACGAGGTTGCCTGCTATATGACTCGCGGTGTGAACGAGTCGGTAGGCAAGATGGGTATGGAGTATATGAACCACTTCCCAACATCTACCGGAAAGCCATACTATACAGTGCGTTATGGCTCAACTTGCTTTATCGTTCTCGATTCGGGATGCGATATGAAGGACAAGACAACAGGTAACGACTTCGATGCCTATCGTGCCGAGCAGGCCGAGTGGCTTGCAAAGGCTTTGCAGAGCGAGGAGGTCAAGGGTGCAAAATTCAAGGTTGCCCTTATGCACATCCCTCCTGTAGCGGGAGTGTCGCCTGTAAGCAAGGATTTGCACTCACTCTACGTTCCTATGTTGGAGGAGGCAGGTATTACCCTTATGGTTTGCGGTTATACCCACGAGCTGAATATGCGTGAGGCGGGTAAGAAGTGCAAGTTCCCTATCCTCGAGAATGGCAGCAACACACTGTTGAACCTCCGTGCTACACAGTCGCGTATGGATGTTGTGGTCGAGGATTTCTCGGGCAAAGAGCTTAAGACCTATACCTTCGAGTAGCTCTTGTTATACAAATTCTTACAGAGGAGGGTGTCAAAAAAAACTTATTGGACACCCTCCTTTTGCTTTTAATAAATTTTTTCTATCTTTGTGCCAAGAATACTCGGGGCAGGGTGAAATTCCCTACCGGCGGTTAAAGTCCGCGACTCCTCGAAGGTGCTGTAGATTTGGCGTTTGCTGCCGTTTGGCGGCCATCCGACAGACCCGAGAGGACTGAATCGGTGAAATTCCGATACCGACGGTTAGAGTCCGGATGGTAGAGTGAAAGGTTAGCAGTGTGCCATTTTGGCCATTGGCTGATTTGTAATTCTTGATATCTGTTTTGGCGCAATTTTGTGCCTTGCTGTCCCGATGTTCGAGTGTGTAACATTTGGGATTTTTTTTGTTTATATGAAGCGTTTTATTCTTGCTTTTCTGTCATTGGTGGCAATCACCTTCGCCACCTCTGCACAATCGACTACAGCCTCGTTGAAGGGCTTTGTAACAGATAGTAACGGCAAGCCGTTGGTCGGAGCTACGGTTGTGGCTACCCATACCCCTACCGAGACCGTCTATGGTACTACAACCGACTCGAATGGAGCCTATCGTTTGCAGGGTTTGCGCGTCGGTGCGCCCTATACGGTCGAGTTTTCGTATGTCGGCTACAAGGATAAGACGATTGGCGATATCGCCCTTGCCTTGGGAGCCAATCGACAGATTGATGCCGTTCTTTCGGACACGCAAGCCATTGATGCAGTGGTTGTTACGGCCGATAGGTTTAGGGAGAGCAGAATGGGTGCAGGGGAGTCCTTTCATAGCGACCTTATCGAGCGAACCCCTACCGTTTCGCGCTCGATAGACGACATTACACGCCTTGCTCCACAGGCAATGGTCTCGAAGGATGGCGGAATATCGATTGCGGGAATGAACTCGCGCTACAACTCCTTCCAGATTGATGGTACAGCCTCGAACGATATGTATGGTCTTACCTCTACGGGAACCAATGGCGGATTGGCGGGGGCAAATCCTATTCCTCTCGATGCAATATCCGATATTCAGGTTGTTACAGCCCCTTTCGATGTTCGTCAGGGAGGCTTTAGTGGTGGAGGTATCAATGCCATTACCAAGTCGGGAACAAACAACTTTTCGGGTACGGCATATGCCTACTATAACGACCAAAATTTCTATGGTCGCAGCCCGTTGAATGGCTCAAAGTTGGCAACGCAACAGACACAGATATATGGCCTTTCGTTGGGTGGTGCGATAGTTAAAAACAGGCTATTCTTCTTCCTCAATGGCGAGTTCAATCTCGACTCCTCGCCCTCCTCCTACTACGTAGGCGACAGTGGCTGTAATATCTCGGCAGAGGATGCCAAGG
Source organism: Alistipes sp. (assembly GCA_045541235.1). Classification (GTDB taxonomy): domain Bacteria; phylum Bacteroidota; class Bacteroidia; order Bacteroidales; family Rikenellaceae; genus Alistipes. The sequence continues at coordinate 14,262 of JAZQIS010000020.1, read as the reverse complement.
CTATCTCTGACCGCTTCTACGCGCTTACAGGCTATGATGGTGGCGGTTATGGCAAACAATCGCTCCACAAGCAGACTGCCTCGTTGATAGCACGTCTCGATTGGAATATCAATTCGCGTCACAACCTCTCGCTGCGCTACAACTTCCTCGATGCCAAGAAGGATGAGTTTGTCTCGAGTGCTACGCTCCTGCGCTTCAATGGCGAAGGCTACACCTCCATTGCCGATACCCATTCGCTGGTTGCCGAGCTAAACTCGCGCGTGTCGGATAAGGTCTTTAACGAGTTTCGCGTAGGCTATACCCGCGTTCACGACGGTCGCGATGCTATGAGTGGCTCGAAGTATCCGTTTGTGGAGATTAAGAAGATGCGCGATGGCGACAACACAACGGTAAACATAGGTACCGACCCATTCGCCATAATGAACGATTTGGTGCAGAATACCATTACACTGACCGACAACTTCTCCTACTACGCGCAGGCGCACACGATTACCATAGGTACGCATAACGAGATTTTCAACTCCTCGTGCCTCTATATGGCCAATGCGCTGGGAGCCTACACCTACAATACTCTCGATGATTTTCTCAACGATAATGCGCGTAAATATGTCCGCAACTACTCGGATAATCCATACACAAACATAACCTCTGCGCAGTTCGGCCTCTACATCCAGGATGAGTGGAACGCTTCGCCACGATTTTCGATGACCTATGGCTTGAGGGCCGACATACCCGTAGTCTTTGGAAATCCCCCTGCAAACGAGGCCTTTAACGCCTCGGAGGTGGCGCAGAAGTATGATATCAAGACCAATCAGGTGCCATCTCCAACGCTCCTCCTCTCGCCTCGAATAGGTGTGCGTTGGCGTATTGCCGAGAGTGGCGATGCAACGACTCTCTTGCGCGGTGGCGCAGGTATCTTCTCGGGCCGTATTCCGTTTGTGTGGATATCCAACTGCTTCTCCAATACGGGCGTGACACAGCGAGGTTACACCCTCGATAGCAGCAAGGGACAGAGTGTTCCAAAGTTCGGCGAGGAGCCTTCGGGAACGGAGGGTGTCTCCTCGAATCCGATGATAAATATTGTCTCGAAGGATTTCCGCTATCCGCAGGTGGCGCGTGCAACCCTCGCCCTCGAGCAGGAGTATAAAGGGTGGCATTTTGTCGTTGAGGGTATCTTCACGAAGTCGATAAACGACCTTCTGCTGACCAATTTGACCGCACAAGACAAGGGCGCAAAGCTCTATGCCGTAAATTCGGCTCTCGCCAACGAAAAGAATACCACAACCCTCTACGACACTTCGCTGGCAAAGTCCTACTCCTCGATTTATCTCTTGTCGAACACCTCGAAGGGGTATGGCTACTCGGTAAGTGCTTCGGTCGCAAAGCATTTCCGATTTGGTCTCGACCTCTATGCCGCCTATACCTTTGCGCACTCCTTCTCGGTTATGGATGGCGTCTCGGCCCAAGCTGCCAACTCGTGGGGTAGAAACTACTCGGCCGATAGCAACGCCCAAGGGTTGAGCTATTCGCTCTTTGATGTACCTCATAAGGTTACCGCATCGCTTTCGTATTCAAAGCGTTATGCGAAGATTTTGGGCACCACCGTCTCGCTGTTGTATCAGGGTTATTCGGGTATGCGCTATTCGCTCACCTACGCCTCTACGGCCGATGCCAACAACGATAGCAACTACGGCAATACAACAATTTACGTCCCTACGGAGGCGGAGTTGCAGGCTATGGAGTTTGAGAGTGAAGCGCATCGTACGGCCTACGGCGACTATATCGAGAGTACCCCTGCGCTACGTCGTTCACGTGGCCGATTCCTCGAGAGAAATGCCCTGCAAACACCTTTTGAACACCATCTCGACCTCCATGTTGCGCAAGATATCTACTTCGGTGCAAACACTTCGCGCAAGGTGCAGATTTCACTCGACATCATAAATTTTGGCTCGCTCTTGTCGAAGGATTGGGGAGCCAGCTACTACACCTCGAAGTATCGCTTGCAACCTCTCGAAATCTATGATTATGCGACCGATGCAGAGGGCAACCGCACTCCCAAATATCGTTTTGTAGGGGGCTCGGTATCGCGCAATGACCTCCTCTCGCGTTGGCGTATGCAGCTGGGCGTGCGAGTGGTATTCTAATTTGCTCTTTTTGCACAAATTTTTACAAAGAGGGAGTCTGTCTATCTTTTTACTCGTTAGGCAGACTCTTTTTTTGGCTTAAAAGGTAATAATCTCAAAAAATATTACTATCTTTACACGATTTTAGAGCAGATAGAGTGTTTTAATAATAAAAAATTATATTTTTTACCCTAAACTAAATTCTTAAGATTATGGCAACAAACAATCGTGAAAAGTTATTCGCCGAGTTCCCACCGGTTTCGACCGAGGCGTGGGAGGCTGCGATAACTGCTGACCTTAAGGGTGCCGATTACGAGCGTAAGTTGGTATGGCGTACAACCGAGGGCTTCAACCTCCGTCCATACTACCGCGCCGAGAACCTTGAGGGTCTTGAAACTTTGGGTGCTCAGGCCGGTGAGTTCCCTTACTTGCGTGGTGTATGCACCGACAACGCGTGGCTTACCCACCAGACTATCAAAGTAGCTTGCCCTAAGGAGGCTAACGCTACAGCTCTTGCAATGCTCGATTCGGGTGTTGATTCGCTCGGATTCTGCTTCTGCGAGGCTGAGGTTGAGCCAACTGCGGAGAGCATTGATGCTCTCTTGGCAGGTATTGTTCTTTCGGCAGTCGATGTGACCGTTTGTGGCAAGTATGCTGCAAAGGCCGGAGAGTTGATTATCGCAAAGGCCGAGAAGGAGGGTGTAGCAAAGGCTGACCTTCGTCTCAATATCGCCCTCGACCCACTCGTAAAGGGTATGACTGTTCAGGGTGCTTGCTGCGACTGCGAGGCTCTTGTAAAGCTTGTTAAGGCTACTCAGGAGTACAAGAAGGTTCGCGTAATTACCGTTTCGGGACACTACTTCTCGGATGGCGGTTCGACTATCGTCGAGGAGTTGGCATTCTCCTTGGCAGCTGCTCACGACTACCTTGTGTGGTTGATGGAGGAGGGTTGCACCATCGACGAGGTGGCTCGCAAGATTCGTTTCTCGTTCGCTGTAACTTCAAACTACTTTATGGAGATGGCCAAGCTCCGCGCTGCTCGTCTTTTGTGGGCAAACATCGTGGCAAAGTATGAGCCTGCTTGCAACTGCTCTTGCAAGTTGTATGCACACGCTCGCACATCGGCTTGGAATCAGACCGCTTACGATCCATACGTAAATATGTTGCGTGGTACTACCGAGGCTATGTCGGCAGCTATCGCAGGTGTTCACTCGTTGGAGGTTCTTCCGTTCGACCACTCCTACGCCGAGCCATCGGAGTTCTCGTACCGCATTGCGCGTAACGAGTCGCTCCTCTTGAAGCACGAGTCGCACTTCGACCAGGTAATCGACCCTGCAGGAGGTTCGTACTATATCGAGAATCTGACAAACAGCATCGCTAACGAGGCTTGGAAACTCTTCCTCGAGGTTGAGGAGAAGGGTGGATATGAGGAGGCTCTCAAGGCAGGCTTCATCGTTGAGCGCGTGAAGGCTTCGGCAGCAGCAAAGGACAAGGCTGTGGCTACACGCCGCCAGATTTTGCTCGGTGCCAACCAGTATCCTAACTTCAACGAGGTGGCAGACGCTGCTATCGCAGCCGAGGCTGTAACTCGTGTTGAGAAGGAGAATGTAATCACCCCATATCGTGGTGCTATGGCCTTCGAGGCTATGCGTTTGGGCGTTGATCGCAGCGGTAAGGAGCCAAAGGCATTTATGCTCACTTGCGGTAACCTCGCAATGGCTCGTGCACGTGCGCAGTTCTCTTGTAACTTCTTCGCTTGCGCAGGTATTCGCGTAATCGACAACAACTTCTTCAAGTCCGTTGAGGAGGGTGTCGAGGCTGCACTCGCATCGAAGGCTGATATCGTAGTCGTTTGTGCTTCGGACGATGACTATGCAGAGGTTGCTCCAAAGGTTCAGGAGTTGCTTGGTGGCAAGGCTATCCTTGTTGTTGCCGGCGCACCTGCTTGCACCGAGGAGTTGCAGTCGAAGGGTATTAACAACTTTATCAACGTCAAGAGCAATGTCCTCGAAACATTGAAGGGCTACTTGGCGCAGATGGGTATCTAATCGAAGGAGGAAATAGAAAATGAGAGCAAAATTTGCAGAATTGAAATATGCGGGCGGTGCTGCCGCTTGCAATGTCGAGGCTAAGGAGCCTTGGCTTACTGCCGAGCAGATACCCGTAAAGGATAACTATACGGCAGCAGATTTGGAGGGTATGGAGCACTTGAACTATGCAGCAGGTCTTGCACCATTCTTGCGTGGTCCTTACTCTACAATGTATGTAATGCGTCCTTGGACAATTCGTCAGTATGCAGGTTTTTCGACTGCCGAGGAGTCTAACGCATTCTATCGTCGTAACCTTGCGGCAGGTCAGAAGGGCCTTTCGGTGGCATTTGACCTCGCTACTCACCGTGGATACGATGCAGACCACCCTCGCGTAGTGGGTGATGTTGGTAAGGCAGGTGTATCTATCTGCTCGGTCGAGGATATGAAGGTGTTGTTCAACGGTATTCCACTCGACAAGATGTCGGTGTCGATGACTATGAATGGTGCCGTGCTTCCTGTACTTGCGTTCTATATCGTTACAGGTTTGGAGCAGGGTTGCACACTCGACCAGTTGGCAGGTACTATCCAGAACGATATTTTGAAGGAGTTTATGGTGCGTAACACCTATATCTATCCTCCAAAGTTCTCGATGAAGATTATCGCCGATATCTTCGAGTACACTTCAAAGAATATGCCTAAGTTCAACTCGATTTCTATCTCGGGTTACCATATGCAGGAGGCAGGTGCAACGGCTGACATCGAGTTGGCATACACCTTGGCTGACGGTTTGGAGTATCTCCGTGCAGGTATCAACGCAGGTATGTCGATTGATGCCTTCGCACCACGTTTGTCGTTCTTCTGGGCTATCGGTATGAACCACTTCATGGAGATTGCCAAGATGCGTGCAGCGCGTATGTTGTGGGCGAAGATTGTTAAGCAGTTCGATCCAAAGAATCCTAAGTCGCTCGCATTGCGTACCCACTCGCAGACTTCGGGTTGGTCGCTTACCGAGCAGGACCCATTCAACAATGTTGGTCGTACAGCCATCGAGGCTATGGGTGCTGCACTTGGTCATACCCAGTCGCTCCACACCAACGCTCTCGACGAGGCTATCGCATTGCCAACCGACTTCTCGGCTCGTATTGCTCGTAACACCCAGATCTACATCCAGGAGGAGACCAACGTATGTCGCACTGTCGATCCATGGGCAGGTTCGTACTATGTTGAGAGCCTCACCAACGAGATTGCACACAAGGCTTGGGCGCTTATCGAGGAGGTTGAGAAACTCGGTGGTATGGCAAAGGCTATCGAGACAGGTATTCCAAAGATGCGTATCGAGGAGGCTGCAGCTCGTACCCAGGCTCGTATCGACTCGGGTGAGCAGAAGATTATCGGTTTGAACGAGTACCGCCTTGCGAAGGAGGCTCCAATCGATATCCTTGCTGTGGATAACACAGCTGTTCGTGAGAGCCAGATTAAGCGTCTCAACGAGTTGAAGGCTAACCGTGATCAGGCTGCTGTAGATAAGGCTTTGGCCGCTATTACCGAGTGCGTAAAGACCGGCAACGGCAACTTGCTCGAGCTCGCAGTTGAGGCTGCAAAGGTACGCGCTACCCTCGGCGAGATTTCGTATGCTTGCGAGGTAGAGGTAGGCCGCTATTCGGCAGTTATTCGTTCAATTTCAGGAGTATATAGTTCGGCTATGAAGAGAGATGATAATTTCGAGAAGGCAAAGCAGATGTGCGCCGACTTCGCAAAGAAGGAGGGCCGTCAGCCTCGTATTATGATTGCAAAGCTTGGTCAGGACGGTCACGACCGTGGTGCTAAGGTTGTTGCGACAGGTTATGCCGATATAGGCTTCGATGTGGATATGGGACCTCTCTTCCAGACCCCTGCCGAGGCCGCAAAGCAGGCGGTGGAGAACGACGTTCATATCGTTGGTGTATCGTCGCTTGCTGCAGGACACCTTACCCTCGTTCCACAGATTATCGAGGAGCTCGCTAAGCTTGGTCGTGAGGATATCATCGTAGTAGTGGGTGGCGTTATCCCTGCACAGGATTACGATCAGCTCTACAAAGATGGTGCAGCAGCAATCTTTGGTCCTGGTACTAAGATTCCTGATTCGGCGATTAAGATGCTGGAAATCCTCTCAGAGTAAAAAATCATTCTGATTGGCTCTTTTTGAGTCGCTCATCGATAGCGGAGTTCCTCACATACGCCAAGTATGCTGCGGACTCCGCTTCTTGTTTGTCTCAAAAATAGCTCAATCACCTCTGATTTTTTGTGTATTGCGAGGTTGTGAAAAAAGTAAAGACCTTCGGGCTGTACTATTTGTACTATCCCGAAGGCCTTTCTTTTGCGATGTACCACATCTCACGACTTCTGACGAGAAATTGTTGTTGGGCGCATTTGCCATTAAGCGAGTGCAGCGAGCGTTTGTCATTCAATGCCATTCAGGGCCTTGTGCCCGAATGCCATTCAATGCCATAAAAAAATGGCGCAAAAAACTACTCTCTACTAACTAAAAAAGCCAATGGCTAATGGCCAGTGGCTAAAAGTAAAAAAAAACGGGTAACCCCGTCTTTTTTTAGAAACCTTGCTTGATTGTAACCGATGCCTCTGCCATAAAACTCCGCACCTTAACATACGCTTTGCGCTCAACACCTGTGTCGTTTGGTAAAACCTTAATTTCGATGCCCGAAGTCCATTGAGCCAATTCACGTGTCGGTTCGTGTCGCTCGATAATTCTCACTACCTGAACCCAGCCTTCGGCAGGAACTCTATTGCCTGTTGTCGGGTCTTCAATCTCCCACCTGTCGCTTTCATTTTCGTAGGCTACCACAACATCATCTATGCCCGTCGAAGAGACGGGAATAATAAACGACTCCTCGCCTGCACTCGAAACGGTGTAACTGCTTTCGCTAAACTCCACAACTGGAATGTCCTTGATAGCGCAACCCGCAAGTGCGATTGCTGCAACCGCTAAAATGATAAATCTCTTCATAGCTCTCTAATTTATATAAATTTAGACCACAAATTTACCCCCCCCCTATCGGATTTTCCAAATTTTTTTTGCAGAAAAATGCAAAAAAATATCACTATTTCTTTGCTACGATGACTTTCAATGCTGAAGGTAGAATCTTGATATCGAGCACTTCCGAGTCGGTAAACCAATCGCCATCGGCGTGGGCAGGGCCTTCGCTCTGTCGGGTAATACGAATTGCTTTACCTTTGTAGCAGTGAACCTTGCGGCTCTTGTGAAGTCTGCCCGTCATAAGTTTCAGTGCCAGGCTCGGTAGTTCGAGTATGCCGAATTTATCGGCTATAGTGATGTCGAGAATACCGTCACAGCAGTCGGCAAGTGGTGCAATTTTCGCACTATTACCCCATTGGTTGGAGTTGCCTACCGTGATTAGCAGAGCTTCAGTCTCGATTTTATCCCCATCTATTTCGATGCTATACCTCTCGGGGACGTAGCTTCTCAGTGTCTCCAACCCGAGCTTGACATAGATTGTAAGACCTCTCTTTCCGTGGTTGGCAAATCGCTCACTCACTACGGCATCGAAGCCGACACCGCACACCGAGAAGAATAGACGGCCATTGACCTCTGCGGCATCCATTCTCTTATGCTCGCCCTCCTCGATGGTTCGGAGAGCCTTTTCGATATTGTGCGAGAGCCCCAAGTGCCGAGCCAAGCCGTCGCCACTACCGCAAGGGATGATGCCGAGGGCCTTGTCGCTTCCGATGATACCTCGGGCAACCTCATTCACGGTGCCATCTCCGCCAACGGCCACAACAACCTCCTCTGTAGCCTTGCGTGCAAGCTCCTCGGCATGGCCTGCATACTCGGTAAAGACAACCTTATGGCCCCTTGCCTTGACCATTTCGACAATCTTTGCCTTTTTACCCTTGCCCGATATCGGATTTACAATAAATAGTATCATTCAAAGATATTTTTAGATTCGTCAAAGAAAGGTGTAGTGATTCCCAAGAACTTCAATACACTATGATATATATGGTGATGGCCGACGGAGTCGAGACGCTTGACTCTTGTCATCGAGTTGTCGGATGTCCAGACAATAAACGGTATATCCAACTGCTCCTTTGGTGCCATCTTCATCGGTACGCCGTGCATATACAAGCCTCCCTCGCCCAATGATTCGCCGTGGTCGGAGATGAAAATTACGCAACTGCGCCTATCCGAAAACTCTCGTAACACCTCAATAACCGAGTGTACAAGGTGGTCGGTATAGAGGATTGTGTTGTCATAGGCGTTTATCAGTTCGGAGTGGTCGGCTTTGGCCATTTCGACGGTACGACACTCGGGCATAAAGCGTTTGAACTCCTCGGGGGTATTGCTGTAGTACTCGGGCCCATGACTTGTGTAGGTGTGTATGCCGATAAAAATCTTGTTCTTGCCACTTGCCAAAATCTGCGACTTCAGGTCGTGGAATAGGATTCCGTCGTAGCGACTATCCGCATCGGGGTATAGCTCTTTGAGTTCTCCCTTGGTGTATGATTTCTCGACGCGGATTGGCGGTGTGCCCCAATTACTGCTTCGCCAGGTTACATCAACCCCGTTTCGGGCGAGGTAGTTCGGGAGAATCTCGTACAAATCCCCACTCGGTTTATGTTGCAGAATAGCCCTTACAGCCCCCAAAGTGTTTGTATGCGAGGCTGTTGCCTTAAGGGCGACAACGCTGTCGGCCTTCATCAGAGGGTTGGTCTCCCTGTCGTAGCCGTAGAGTGAAAAGTTCTCGCTGCGTGCCGATTCGCCAATGATGAGCACGCATATATCTTTGCTATCGCTGATTGCTTCGGCATCGGGAAGTTGAATCTCCTTTTGGTTGGCACGCTTCCAATGAGTGTAATATCTTACCGAGTTTACAATATACGACCAAGGCATAAGCTTGCTACCGATAATCGAGGCGTGGCGGTCAATCCAAAAGGTATTCTTGTAGTTGCTGCCAACAACGCCGAGAACGATGGCGAGAGAGATGCCCGCATTTAGCAGGAGCTGTCGTATCGAACCATAGTCTATCTTTTTACGACAGAGGAGTACGCTCGGAACAATGCCGAGCATCAATACGTATAGCACCGCCGCCCACGAAAAGAAGCTCGATGCTTCGGAGAATTGGGTGTTGAAGACATTGCCCATCATACTCCTGTCAATCAATACATTGTACGTATTGACAAAGTAGAGACACATTGCGTTGCCTGCCGTCAGTAGCGCAAGTAGGTACTTTCCCGCAACTCTTCCTATATATAAAAATAGGTAGAAGAGCAGATAGTTGAGGGCAAGCATCACTATAAACATACTGCATACCAGCCAAATTCCGCTAAAGTCGTTGCCTACATTTGCGATAACGTAGTCGAAGAATGGAGCGTGAAATGCCACCAATGTATATGCGCTGAGCAGCAGAGAGACGTATGCCACACTCCTCTTGCGATTGAGGAATTTAGTGCATTGCTCCTTTATATTTGCTAATTTATCTCGAAAACTCATTGTTACCTCTTAATAATATATTTATAGAACGCATAACCATCGGCCAAAAATATAACCAGCAACAGAAGGTTGAATAATATGGTTAGCAATATGTTTTTCTCGGGTGGCGTTAAATCGAACGGACTCTCCTGCAATGTAGCATCGTAACGAGCAAACGGATTTGTATAGATAACCTCTCCGCCAGGAAAATGTGCAACAATTCGTGCGTAAGGGTCGGAGCCCTTCATTGCGTAGGTGAGAGTGTCACAATCGTTACTCGAAGCAAGTGTGGTGTGGCCCTGGCCAATAACTTTAATTAGCGATGCAGACTCGGAGAAACGGATGGATATTAGGCTCTCTGTAAGCGAAATATCCTCTATCTGTGGCACTTTGCTGTTCTTTTCGCGCTTGATGTTCCAATCTCCATTGCCATAGTCGGGGATGCGCATAGAGTAAAATCCGCCCTCGTTGAGAACCTTTAGAATATCCTCGTAGCGAGCCGAAGGGGTAGAGAGAAAGTTGCATCGAACGGCAATCTTGCTGCTTCGGTCAGGGTAGTGGAGGTCATCGTTTGCAAGTCCGAAACTATAACGTCCTGCGCTCAATGCAGCATCCCAATAGTCGTTCTCGGTCGATTTGCCACTATCGAGCTCGATAAGTTTGTAGCCCGAGAGACGCTCTAATTGGCCCTTCGAGAGGGTAGGGGTGCGCAGTGGATGATTTAGTTGGATGATGTCGGCATCCTTCGATAGGAGCTCTATCTGGAACTGCTTTTGCGATGCCAAAATCGGGAGTATGTGGTCGAATCGCAACTCCTCCTCTGCACCAAAAGTGAGCTTGTGGAACTTGAGCAGATTGTAGCCGTGCTCATAGACATCCACCTGCAACTCCTCGCTCCTCGGATGTGCGGTTAGCTCATTGTGGTTCGAGAATGTCACAATATCGTACCCTAAACCCTCGTAGGCCCTGAGTACATCCTCGGGCCAATATCTGCACTCGTTCATTATCCCCTCGACGCGAGTGTGAGTGTGGAAATTTGCGCGTTTCCAGCAGTGAACAGAGTCTATATTGTGGTATGGATTGTATATGTCGGGGCCCGCGAAAGGTTTTGCCTCCCTAAAATTGTAGATGGGGCTAATGCTGCTCAACGTCACAATGGCAATAAGGATAAGCAATATCGCACCTACCGCCTTTGCAATATAGCGAGCAAAACTCTTGCCTATTTGCATCAATCTGCTCATACAAAACTTGGTAATTATCTATTCGACCATATATCCACCATCCTCGAGTAGGGTAGAACCATTCGCTGCCGCAACGGCAAGCTGGTCGCAACGGTTGTTCTCTACGGTCTCGGCGTGCCCCTTCACCCATACGAAGCGAACGCGATGACGGCGATATACCCTCAAAAAGCGAATCCAAAGGTCGGGGTTCTTCTTGCCCGAGAACATCTTGCGCTCCCAACCAAATACCCAACCCTTCATCACGGCATCCACCACATATTTCGAGTCGGAGTATATCGTAACCTCCGAGCCGTCGAACTTCAGTGCTTCGAGGGCTACACATACGGCCATAAGCTCCATACGGTTGTTTGTCGTAAGGCGATATCCCTGCGACAACTCCTTGCGATGAGGTCCGCTAATCAATACTATGCCGTAACCTCCCGGGCCAGGGTTGCCGAGAGCCGAACCGTCGGTGTATATGGTGATAATGGGAGCCATAAACTATCCAAGGACGATTTTCTCGAGCTCGGAGAAGTGGTCGATAATATATCTTGCACCTGTCTCGCGGAGCATTTCGGGAGTGTGGCTGCCATAGGTTACTCCGCAGAGGTGGCACCCCGCCTCGCGTCCCATATCCATATCGAAGGTTGAATCTCCTACGACTAACGCCTCCTCGCCCTTGATATTGCAACGACGCAACACCTCGAGCGCAATATCGGGAGCAGGTTTCACATTCTCGACATCCTCCACAGCTACAATATCGTCGATATACTCGGCAATGCCGAGGTTGGTCGTCAAACGACGAAGTACAGGTTGCACGTTGTTCGATGCAATTACAATCTTGATACCCGCCTTTTTGAGTCGGTCGAGAGTCTCTACTACACCATCGAAAAGCTCGATAAGCTGCTCGCCCTCCTCCTTATAGATGTTGTTGTATTGGGCTGTCATCTCTTCGATTGTGGCATCGTCAATCGAATCGTCGCCCGAGAAACAGCGGAAAGCGAAAGGCAGTGCAAGACCGAAATTCTTATATACAACCTCCTTCTCGACCTCGTATCCGTGCAGTCCGAGCATCTTATGCGCCGCGTGGTAGATGGCAGGTACGGTACAGGCCGTCGTGCCATCAAAATCGAGCATTATAACTTTGTAATTTGACATATTCTACTGTGTGATATTTACTAATTGTTCGCGGTAGGCATTCAAAATTCGCGATTTTGAGATGAATCCGCGATAGTGATTCTCTTTGTCCACCACCGGCAACATCCAAGTACGATTTAGCTCGAAACGAGGCAGAACCTCCTGTATCATCTCGTGTTCGAGAATCTTGTCGGGTGGTTGTATCATATAATGTGTAATGGAATTTCCTCGTTTCGAGGCCTTGAACATATCCTCGCGCAGGTCGTCGAGTTGAACAATGCCGAGCAGATGCCCGAAGTTGTCAATAACAGGGAATATGTTGCGCTTGGAAGTCGAGATTATATCGACAATGTCGCCCAATGTGAAGTGCTCCTTGATGCGCACAAAATCGGTCTCCATCAGTTCGTTGAGGTTGAGGAATACAAGTACCGATTGGTCTTTGTCGTGTGTGAGCAGTTCGCCTTTCTGTCTCAGGTGCTTGGTGTAGATTGAGTCGGGGTCGAGATAACGACCAACAGCAAAGGCTATGCAGGCCACAATCATCAACGGAATAAAGAGTCCGTAGCCATTCGACAACTCTGCAATAAGGAAGATGGATGTCAGTGGAGCCTTCATCACTCCTGCCATCACTCCCGCCATACCTACCAAAGTGAAGGCGGCAATGGATACATCCAATCCGAGCATATTGCAAATTATAGCCACTCCGGCACCCGTAAAGGCTCCGACAAAAAGGGATGGCGCAAATGTTCCTCCAACTCCTCCTGCGGCATTTGTGGTCGCCATTGTAATAACTTTGAAGAAGATTATGGCAATGATGTAGATGAGTATCACCCAGTCTATTTCGCGGAATGGATAGAAGAGCGAGTTCTCGAAGATTGTCAATTTGTCACCCTTCATCAGCGAGACAAAACTCTCGTAACCCTCGCCGTAGAGTGGTGGAAAGACAAAAATAAGCACACCGAGTATGATACCCGCAATAGCCCATCGCGCATATTGATTCTTGATGGAGCGTACCAACTTTCCAACCTTTGCGTTTGCGGTGGTAAAATAGTAGGATATGCCGCCACAGAGCGCGCCGAGCAGGATAAATAGCGGAATGTGCTTGATTTGGAATATGTCCGATTCGGTAAGAGTGACCGAAATTATAGGGTCGAAACCACGTAGCACAAGAGCTATGGTTGTCGCCGTAACCGATGAAACAAGTAGTGGAATTACCGATGTGGAGGTGATGTCGAGCATCAGAATCTCCAATACAAAGACCACTCCCGTAATCGGGGCTTTGAAGATTGCAGCTACGGCAGCTCCTGCACCACAGCAGAGTAGCAGTGTGATATTTTTGTAGTTGAGTTTTGCCAACTTGCCGACATTCGAGCCGAGAGCCGCACCTGTCAATACGATAGGGGCCTCGGGACCTACCGAACCTCCAAAACCGATGGTTACGGCACCGCCCACCATCGAGGTCCAGCAGTTGTGCCCTGCAATATGGGAGCCTCGGCGCGACATTGCATAGAGTACGCGCGTAACTCCCTCCGAAATGTTATCGCGGACGATATAACGCACAAAAAGTGTCGCTAAAACGATACCTATAACGGGGTATAGCAGATAGAGGAAATGGTATGTATCAACATCAAACCAATTCACCAAGCCACTCTTGATAAGGTGCAACAGCAGCTCGAAGAGGTAGGTTGCAATTCCAGCCAAGGCTCCCACCACCACAGCGAGGATAAGCAACATCTGTCGCTCACTCAACCTCTTTGTGATGTCGAGAAACCAACGATAAATCTTCTCGCGGTTGGCCTTGTTTATGTAATTGGAACGCTCAATCATACCAAACGGAAAGCGGAAAACGGAAAGCGGAAAACTTTTTAATTTGCGTTAGCGGAACGATAACGCTCGGCCTGTTCGGCAATTAGTTCCTTATCTTCAAAGTAGTTGATGCGCATTGCCTTGCGAACATCGTTGAGGGTGGCTGCTGCCGCAGCACGCGCCTCGGCTGTGCCCCTCTCGAGAATAGCATAGACCTCCTCAATCTTCTGCTCCCACTCCTTGCGACGAGCGCGAATTGGCTCCAACAGCTCCTCCAATACGGCAATCAACAACTTCTTGCACTTAACATCACCCAAGCCGCCACGACGGTAGTGCTCCTTCATCTCGTCGAGATTTTTGTAGTCGGGCAGATATTTCTCGAAATGTTCGTCACGGCAAAATGCGTCGAGGTAGATGAATACGCAGTTGCCCTCCACCTTGCCCGGGTCCTCGATGCGGAG
>JAZQIS010000019.1:0-5996 GCA_045541235.1 Alistipes sp. | reverse complement strand
ACCAAAGACCACCGACTCGAGGTATGTTGAGTAGAAGGCTCCATTGCCAATAGTTACCACCGAGTCGTCAATCGTCAGTTCGCGAATTGTATTGCTATCATAGAATGCATTTGCCGGAATCGTCTCGCCCGAAACCCTCATAACAGCTCCGCAATCGTACAAAGCATCCGAGTAGAAGCTCTCTATACCCGTGCCAAAATGGACCGAGGAGAGTTTCGAGCAACCTGCAAAAGCATAGCGTTTTACCGTGGTGATATTGTCGGGGATGACAAGGCTCTCCAACGACTTGCAATTTTGGAAGGTGTACTCGTCGATAACCAACAACTTCGACGGTATCTCAACCGACTTCAACGACTCACAACCATTGAAGGCATTCGAGCCGAGGGTTATCAAGTTGGTTGGCAACGACACCTCGCTCAACTTGGTGCAGCCATTAAATACCGAGTTGTAAATCTTGGTAATAGTATTCGGCAGGGTAGCCTTAACGAGCTTATTGCAACCATCGAAACACTGGCTTGGCAACTCCTTTACACCCTCAGGTATTGTAATCTCGGTAAGGGCAATACACGCTCTGAATGCATAGCTTCCAATAGAGACAACACTGCTCGGAATATAGATGCTCTCGAGCCTATCCATACCGCTGAAGGCGGATTGACCAATGGAGGTCAGTCCCTCGGGAAGTGTAATCGAGGTGAGATAGTCGGCATCGAGGAAGGCGCTATCGCCAATCTCCTTTACCGTCTCGGGGATGGTGATGCTAACAAGTTTATCGGAGTTGTAAAAGGCGTCCGCACCGATTCGGGTAATCTCGCGGTCGAACGAAATCATACCTACACCATTAGCATATATATTAGATACAATCTCTGCTCCGAAATCATTTGTTCTGTATGGCTGCAATATGCTATGATCCGAGGTGGTGTAGGTTATCTGAAAATTTGTTACTTGATCCTTGGCTACGGGGGTAAGAGGGATGTAGTCCGAGGCAACATCGATATCGCCATCCTTGATGCTCAGGCGCACACTCGCACCCTGCACACCGGCAAAGAAGTCGTCGCTGAGGTTCTCGCCCGAGGCCTTGACGGTGATAATGCCCTTCTCGGCATCGGCCACACACGAGAGTATCGGCATGTCGACAAGCTCCGCAGCACGAGTTGTGGTATAGGTAGCCTTGAGCGACATCTTACTGCTCCAATTCGATGCTACGCGGGCCGCTACACCCTTCGGGAAGAGTTCAAACTCGAGTGTAGTCTCGCTATCACCATGGACCGAGTAGAGTATAGTGGCTTTTCCGTCGCTATAGCGCGGTATATAGCTGATAGACTGCAAACTACCCGCTGCACCACTCGATGCCAAAGGGATAGTAATAACCGTTCCGTCGGCAAGGGTGAAGTAGACATTATACTCATCCTGTGTAACACTGCTGAAGATTGAATCGCCACCACTGCCCGAAACCTGGCCAAGTTCCGACCAACTATTGCCATTGTCGTAGGAAACATAGAGATAGCCATTCTCAATCTTCAGCTTTGGAGTGGCAGAGTTGGCCCCTGCCGCCACCTTGTTGCCATCCTCGTCAAGCAACCACTCGCCATTGACGGTCCAATAGTAGATGCCATCCGAGGCCATCTTAACACCAATGACAGGCATCGAACCGCTTCCGCTTTCGCCATTATAGATGGTGATGTGTCCACTCTTCGAGAAGGAGATTGTGTAACCGATAGTTACGCCATCCTTCACAACAGGTGTAACAGCCGTTACATAGTCGTTGTTCTGAAGCGCAATAACGAGTTGTTCGAGCGAGTTAATCTCGTCGTTCATCGCCTCGCACTTCTCCTCGAGTTTATCCACACGCTCAGTCACCTTGCGGATATCCTCCTTCATCTTCTTGCAGCCGGGTAGCGACAATGCAACCGTTGCCACCAACAGCAAAAGTAATAACCGTTTCATATGCACATAAATATTACGGGTTAAACACTAATATGTCCGTCTCATTAGATAAATAGTGAGTCTTTCACACATAATCATTTGCAAAGTTAATATACAAAGTTGTATAATGCAACTATTTCCGCCATATTTTGCATTTTTATAGATATTTTACCATACACACCGAGTGATAATATCGATAAGGTGCAAAAATTACCCGATAAGACTATTTTTTTAATTTAAGTTTCTTACCTTTGCCGCACAGTTTTAAGGAGTTAAACTTGCAGGTATGGACTTTCTCAACCAATTTATATTCGGAGAGGGCATTGCCCACTCGATTTTTGTGCTGGCGATAGTTATTGCCGTAGGCACTCTGCTCGCCAAGATTAAGGTAGGGGGTATCTCGCTCGGTGCCACGTGGATACTCTTTGCCGGTATCGTAGCAAGCCATTTCGGGATGACGCTACATGCTGATACACTGAACTTTGTACGCGACTTCGGACTTACACTTTTTGTCTTTTCGATAGGCCTACAGATTGGCCCATCATTCTTCTCGTCGCTCCGCCACGGAGGCCTGCGACAGATGTGGCTCTCGATAGTGACGATGGTCATAGGAGCTGTTGTGGCATATCTGCTCTTCCTTGCCACCGACACACCTCTGCAGACAATGGTGGGCGTAATGGACGGAGCAGTAGCCAACACCCCCGCTATGGGTGCCACCCAACAGGCCTATCTCGACCTAACGGGCATCGACGACAAGTCCATCCCGCTGAGCTTTGCCGTAGCATATCCTATTGGCGTTGTGGCAGTTATACTCGCATTTATGACTCTTCGCAGGATTTTGCGCGTGGATATAGCCAAGGAGCGCGACATCGTTGCACAGAATATGGGAGGCAACAAGTTTGCCGCAAAATTCTCCATCGAGGTAACCAACGAACAGATGGACGGCAAAAGCGTTGGGGAGATTCGTCAAATCATTGCACGTCAGTTTGTTATATCACGCATATCGCACGACGGGAACAAGGCATTTATCGCCGATGCCACAAGCAAAGTGTACTGCGGTGATAAAGTCTTTGTAGTCTGCGGCGCGGAGGATAAGGAGGCTATTTTGGCCTTTCTTGGCCGCGAAATAGAGATGCTCGAAGAGGAGTGGGGCGAGTTCGAAGGACAGCTCGTATCGCGTAGAATCGTGGTTACACAGCCCAATATCAACGGTAAACGCTTTGTCGATTTACGTCTGCGCACCAAGTACGGCATCAACATAACACGAGTAAATCGTGCAGGTGTCGATATCATTCCGCACCAGGGAATGGAGTTGCAACTCGGTGATAAAGTGATGGTTGTAGGCTCGGAGGAGGCTATCAACGAGGTCTCGAAGTTGCTCGGTAATTCGCTGAAGAAGCTGCACGAACCCCACATCTTCACACTCTTTCTCGGCATTGCCTTGGGAGTTTTGGTCGGCTCAATTCCGTTTATCGAGGCCCCACAACCCGTAAAACTCGGCTTGGCAGCCGGCCCGATGCTTATGGCTATTATTATAGGCCGTTTTGGCACCCATTGGCACCTGATAACCTACACCACACTCAGCGCAAACCTTATGTTGCGCGAAGTTGGCTTGGCAATGTTCCTCGCCTCGGTGGGTTTGGCCTCGGGCAACGGTTTTGTCGAAGCGGTTGTAGGTGGCGGATATATTTGGCTGCTCTATGCCCTTATCATCGCCATCATACCACTCTTATTGGTGGGTGTGTATGCACGCCTACGCTACAAGATGGACCTATTTTCTATTATGGGAATGTTATCGGGCAGTATGACCAATCCTATCGCCCTTAACTACGCCAACTCGTTGGCCGGCAGCGATATGCCCGCAATTAGCTATGCTACTGTCTATCCGTTGGCAATGTTCTTGCGCGTGATTATTGCACAAGCAATGATTCTTTTGCTGATATAGAAAAGGAGATGGCTATTTAACCTCAAAATCGAGTAGAGGAGTGCTATTGAGGGCTACCTCCACTCGTTGTCCAATCTGCGTAACAAGGAGCTCTGTTGCTGCAACAAACACCACATCTCCCGTCTTGAGAGTAAGCAACTCCGAAGCTCGCACAAGGGCCTTATCGAGCGATAGTTTCACAGCTGAGAGAGAGGTATTAAACGTCGTCTCTCCAATCTTTATGTCGAGCACCCCATCGCCTACAGCATCGGGAGCGACAGACTCGGGCGAAAGAGCAATAGACTTGTCGAAACAGTAGGCCTCGTCGCAAGGTCTGCCAAGCGCACAATTTCGCTCTACAACATCCTGTGCAGTAAAGGCAACCGCCACGCCCACAGCATCATAGCAGCGCGAAGCGAACTTCACGTTCATACACTTTGCAAGTCGCGTTACACGCAAAAAATAGCCCACCGAACAACGCATATCCTGCGAGAAGGCCGGCATATAGAAATCGTCGTTATTGCGCAACACCGACGAGTCGGAGCGCACGGTCAGCCACAAATCTTCGCCACTTGCAAGGGCGTTATGTATAGAAACTATCTTCATCTTTTTCTCAACGAATTTACAATATCTTTGGCTGTGCGACGACTCGAGCCTTCACCTCCCATCATCTCGCGAAGTTGCTCGAAGTCGGCCAACATCTTTGCGCGAGCCGAGCCACCCTCCAAGATCGAACGCAACTCCTCGCTCACTGCCGCAACATCAATTTTATTTACCACAATCTCTCGCACACACTCCCTGCCGAGATTGATATTTACGAGCGAGATATACGGAATTTTCAGTACGATAGGGCGCAACCACTCGTAAATCTTCGGCACGTGGTAAAGCACTATTTCGGGCGTATTCATCAGAGCCGTTTCGAGGGTTGCCGTACCCGAAGTAACGATTGCTGCCTCGGCATAAATCAGCGTGTCGTAGGTCTTGTTGCAGACCACCTTAACCTCCGAGCCTTGCAGAATCTTCTCGTAGAGCTCTCTTTCAAGCCACGGCACCGCAGCCACCACAAACTGATAATTCGGGAAATTACGCGAAATGGCTATCATATCCGCCAAATTATCCTTTATCTCCGACCTACGGCTACCTGCCAGCAGAGCCACGATAGGGCGCGTATCAAGCCCGTTTTCGCTCAGAAATAGCTCTCTCGATGGCATTGTCGCCTTATATTGCGCTATCGAGTCGCACAACGGATTTCCGCAAAATACGGGCTCTATGCCCTTGGAACGGAAGTACTCTGTTTCAAACGGGAAGATGGTGTAGAGCCTATCCACATATTTGCGAATCTCTTTTACTCGCCACTCCTTCCACGCCCACACCTTCGGAGCGATATAGTAATAGACCTTCAACCCCTTTGACTTTGCCCACTTGGCGATGCGCATATTGAAGCTTGGATAGTCTATAAGTATCACAACATCAGGG
Source organism: Alistipes sp. (assembly GCA_045541235.1). GTDB lineage: Bacteria > Bacteroidota > Bacteroidia > Bacteroidales > Rikenellaceae > Alistipes. The sequence continues at coordinate 673 of JAZQIS010000019.1, read as the reverse complement.
TTGAACGCCTCTATATCGCGCTTGCACTCGTCAATTTGCCCGAGTACGGTGCGGAGGTTACGCACGACCTGCGCAATGCCGAAAAACGAGGTTTCGCGGTAGTGTTTTGCAAGGTTTTCCCTGCCACCTACCTCCGCCATCTTGTCGCCACCCCAGAAACGGAACTGCGCCTCGGAATCCTCCGCCACAATTCCCTTCATCAGGTTGCTACCGTGCAAATCTCCCGAAGGCTCACCAACGATTATATAATATTTCATATTATATATAATTCAAAATGCAGAATGCAGAATGCAAAATTAAATGCAAAATGCAGAATGCAGAATGCAAAATTATTTTTCTTTATCTATTATATCGTCATTCCGAGCGAATGCAATGAGCGTGGGAATCTCCCTCTTTTACTTTAATTACAATAATGGAGATTGCCACGAGCCTATGGCTCTCGCAATGACGCGTTTATTTATCTACCGCAAAATTAAAAATTTTTGCCGACAATACCGCAACTCTCAAAAATAATTTCTAAATTTGTAATCGGATTGCGGAATACGCAATTCTTGTAGATGGCATTTAGGCTATTGTTTTGTTGATAAAACGACCAATTTTATTTAGCGAACAAACAATAGGCACAATAAATGCCCTCGCCGTTTTGGCGTGGGTTGTGCTTTTGTTCGCGTGG
>JAZQIS010000018.1:0-4503 GCA_045541235.1 Alistipes sp. | reverse complement strand
GGCAAGCACGTTGCTATCGAGGTTCCTGCAGCAACTTCGGTTGCGGAGTGCTGGCAGTTGGTAGATACCTCGGAGCGCACACGCCGCCACTGCATGATGCTCGAGAACTGCATATATGACCAATTCGAGCTCACTACACTCAATATGGCACAGCAGGGACTCTTCGGTGAGATTATCCACGTTGAGGGAGGTTATATCCACGCCCTCGATAAGTTCTGGTCGGTCTTTGACGATAATTGGCGTTTGAAGTTCAACCAGGCACACGACGGCGACGTATATGCTACACACGGCCTCGGCCCTATCTGCTATGCGTTGAATATTCACCGTGGTGACCGTATGACTCACCTTGTTGCGATGGATACCGACTCGTGGAAGGGCAAGGAGTTGTCGAAGGAGTCGCTTGGCACCGAGGAGTTTGCCAATGGTGACCACACCTCAACACTTATCCGTACCCATAAGGGCAAGACCATCGGATTGCAGCACAATGTATATTCTCCACGCCCATATAGCCGTCAGTATCAGCTCACCGGTACAAAGGGCTTTGCAAACAAGTACCCTTCTCCGGGCATCCTTCTCGAGCACGAATCTATGGCCGATAGCGGCGTAGTACCTAATCACGAGGACCTCTCTTCGCACAAGTTCCTGCCACAGGAGGCCTACGATGCTCTTATCGAGAAGTATCGCCACCCTCTGCATAAGGAGTTGCTCGAGTACGCAAAGAAGGTTGGCGGACACGGAGGTATGGACTTTGTTATGGACTACCGCCTTATCTACTGCTTGCGCAACGGCTTGCCTCTTGATCAGGATGTATATGATGCAGCCGAGTGGTCGTGCATTGGCGATTTGTCGGCAGCCTCTATCCAGAACAACTCTATGCCGGTGGCTTTCCCAGACTTTACTCGCGGCGAGTGGGACAAACTCAAGGGACACACCTTTGCTACAAAATAGTTTGTGGGAGTGATTCCTACAATGACATACTTTGAGCAGGCTCTATCTACGCCCAAGCTACACTTCAAGCGGCTTGGACAGATGGAGCCTCTCCGTTTTAACAACTCATTAGTCGTTCGCAGAAACAGCTACGCCATCGAGACGGAGATTATGTGGAATAACCGCCACTATCTGCTCTCACTCCCCTTCTGCCGCGATAAGATTCGCTATATCGAGGAGTTGGAGTATCACGCCTCGGAACACAGAGGCGGGCCACTTCTCCACAACCAAATACTCTACAACGAACTTACATTGAGAAGTTCGATGGGGCAAACCGAGGAGTTCGACATCGTACTACAGGAGGTTCCCCGTGGTATGATGTTGGAGGAGGCCCTGCACCACTACCGCGCGGCGGATGTAAGGATTGCTGTCGAGAGGATGAAGCTCGACCTCGATGCAATAGGCTTCTTACATCGCAATCTGCGCTATACGAATGTTATCATCTGCGACAATGGTATTGCAGCACCACTACGATATTGGCACGCCGAGTGGCACGAGTGCGCCGACAACGACATATCGCAGCTATTGAAGTATATTGAGCAGCACTACAACAGCGAGTACGAATCGTATAAAGCACCAATCCCTTTTAGCCATCGCAAAGAGTACACTACCCCACCCGTAAAACATCGAAGTATCATTCGACTGCGACGAGGTGACCACTACGGTTACATCGACTGCGAGGGAGGGCAAATAACACCATTCATATATTCGTGGGCAAGCGAATTTGAAGAGGGCAGAGCCGTTGTTGCCAAAAACAACAAAATGGGAGCTATCGATGCCTACGGCAAGAAGGTTATCCCCGTAATCTACAAGAGTGTGGAATTTGATATCACAACAGGAACATTCACCGCCACACTCGCCAATTACCGCTACCTCCTCGACTACGATGGCAAATTGATTCGCAGGACGGCACTCGCTCCGGAGGAGGCTTCTCAAAATTCTACCGAAAAGGTATTCTCCGATACCAATGTTAAATAATTGTTAAATTTAACTATCGCGATTGTATGTGTAGATTATAATTGCTAAATTTGCGAATAGTTATTTAACCTAAACAACTTCTATATGGAAGAAATTTACTATGTAATGGTCGCAATTCTTGCGCTCCTGGCCGTATCGGGACTCTATGTGGGCGTTACCAACGATGCGGTAAACTTCCTCAATTCGGCTCTCGGATCCAAGGCCGCCTCGTTCAAGACTATTCTTATCGTAGCTTCAATCGGAATCCTTATCGGAGCTGTCACATCAAGCGGAATGATGGACGTGGCACGACACGGAATGTTCGACCCTTCGTTATTCTCATTTAAGGAGGTAATGTTGCTGTATGTGAGTGTGATGTTCGCCAATGTCATCCTGCTCGACCTCTACAACTCGTTGGGATTGCCAACCTCAACCACAGTGTCGCTTATTTTCTGCTTGTTAGGCTCGGCTGTTGCGGTAGCCCTATTTAAGATTGGTGCCGACCCTAACATCTCGTTTGCACAACTCGGAGACTACATCAACACATCGCGTGCAATGGGTATCGTATCGGCAATTCTGCTCTCGGTCGTCTTAGCCTTTACAATGGGTACGATCGTAATGTGGCTTTCGCGACTCTTATTCTCGTTCCGATATGTAAAGATGTTGCGCCGACTCGGTGCAATATGGTGCGGAATATCACTCACCTCTATTCTCTACTTTGCCCTCTTCAAGGGTTTGAAGACACAGCTGGGAGGTACTGCTTTCGTTGCGTGGGTAGATGAGAATCTGCTCGTCTCGTTAGCTATAGCTTGGGCAGTCTGCTCGTTGATACTCTTCTTCTTGCAAATCTTCCGTGTAAATATCTTACGCATAACTATTCTTGCAGGTACATTTGCCTTGGCATTGGCATTTGCAGGTAATGACCTCGTAAACTTTATCGGTGTACCTATCGCAGGCTTGGAGGCCTTTACCATAGCGGATGCAGCAGGTGGCAACGAGAATATGATGATGGAGGCACTGAGTGTTCCGTCAACTGGTGCTAATACAAATATTATATATATTGTAGTGGCGGGTATCATTATGGTCATCACGCTCTGGACATCTCGCAAGGCGATGAATGTATCGCAGACCGAGTTGTCGCTCTCTTCGGCAGATGGCGGTGGTGAGCAGCAGTTCTCCTCATCACTCTTTTCGCGTGCCGTTGTTCGTGCTGCCGTAAATACCTCTCGATTCTTCGACAAGGTTACCCCCGATTCTGTCAAGAATTTTGTATCGAAGCGATTCGAGTGGGCCGACATCGAGCATAGTGGCGCACCTTACGATATGATACGTTCTACGGTAAACCTTACCACAGCATCGTTGCTTATTGCACTCGGAACATCGCTTAAGTTGCCACTCTCGACCACTTATGTATGCTTTATGGTGGCTATGGGTTCGTCGTTGGCCGACAAGGCGTGGGGACGAGAGAGCGCAGTATATCGTATCACAGGCGTTATCACTGTGGTAATGGGATGGTTTGTCACAGGTTTCGGCGGATTTATCATCGCCTTTATCCTCGGTCTGCTGCTGATGTGGGGCGACGTATGGGCATTCGGAGCAATCACTCTGCTATGTGTCTATATGTTTATCCACAGCAACTTTATGCCTAAGAAGCAGAAGGATGAGAAGAAAAAGGACGAAATTGTTGCCCGCGAGAACCTTGTAGATAACACTATGACCACCGTATCCGAAACCATCAAGGCTTCGACCCGCATCTACAACCGTACAATCGTGGCTTTGATGAAGGAGGACCGCAAGGCTCTCAAGGAGCTTACTGCCAAGGCCTCCGAGATGTACGAGGAGAATCGTCGTATGAAGTACTCCATTACATCGACTCTGCGTAGCACCTACGGTTCGGATCTGAACCTTTCACTTTACTATGTTCAGATTCTCGACTACCTCAACGAGATGACAAAGGCATTAGTACACATCACTCGTCCATCGTACGAGCATATCGACAACAACCACACAGGCTTGAGCCACTTGCAGTCGGACAGCCTTATGTCGATAAATGCCGATGTAAACGAAATCTATTCGCGTATTATATATATGTTTACCTCGAACGACTTCACGACCATCGATGAGGTACTCACCATGCGCGACAACCTCTTCGAGCGATTGGCACAAGCCACAAAGGAGGAGTTGGCACGTATCACCAATGGCGAGTCGAACTCCCGCGCGGGAATGTTGTTCCTCGGCATAATCTCCGAGACCAAGACAATGGTTCTGCAATCGCGCAACCTCCTCAAATCGCGACGTTACTTTATCGAGCAGGAGGGCAAGATTATCCGCCAAAGTCGTATCTACGAATAGCAGACAATCGATGGCGTAAGCTTATCGCCAAACAACCAAAAAGACGAATTGCTCATTAGCAATTCGGGTAATGATGCCAAAAGCGGCGCTTGAGTAAAAATATAAGTTACTGTATATTTGGAAATTACAGCGATATTTTAGAGATTAGTAGAAACCGGTTTCTACTAATCTCTATTTTTTATGGTAAAAAAGCGCAAAATTCGTTGT
>JAZQIS010000017.1:0-6658 GCA_045541235.1 Alistipes sp. | reverse complement strand
CCCCAGAAATGTTGCGCCTTGACCACGCTCGGAGTTCGGAAAACCAAAAAAAAGCGTACCACCAACCGATGATACGCCCATTGTGCTGAGTGTCGAGATATTAGGCCTTTGCGGTACTTTTTTTCTTGCCGAAGATACTATCTATAATAATAGCAATGGCTCCATCGCCCGATACGTTGCAGGCAGGGCCGTAGCCGTCGAGTGCGAGGTAGATTGCCATCAAGAGTGCGCACATCTCGTCGGTGAAGCCGAGAATCGAGCCGAGCAATCCTGCCGAAGCCATCAGTACACCACCCATAACACCCGGTGAAGATACCGCTGCAATAGCCTGCATAAGAGCGAAATTCAAGAACAGCGCAAACGGAATATCCACACCAAAGAGGAATGCAACAGCCGTTGTCGTGGTTACGAGCTTGATTGTCGAGCCGCACATATGTGTATTCGAGCAGAGTGGAATGACAAAGTTCGCAATATCCTCATTCACACCATTTTTGAGTGTGCATTTTGTGGTTACCGGAATAACTGCTGCCGACGAGCAAATCGAGAATCCGGTGAGGTAGGCAGGTACGATATTCCACAGGCAGCGTAGTGGATTTTTGCGTCCGATGATGCCTGCGATAATATATTGTAAGATTAGGTAGAGAATCGAGAGTACAACACCCGTTCCAATTACCTTTGCTCCTGTGCCGAGAACAATGTCGATAACGCCCTTGGCACTCATCTCGCATATCATCGTAAAGATGTAGATTGGCAGCAGCGGAATAATGGCCTTCTCGATAAACCACTTGACAATTTCGCCAAACTCCTCGAACCAACCTTTGATAGAGTCAGCCTTGATAAATACGCAGCCCAAACCTATAACGAAAGAGAGTACAATAGCTGTCATCATATCGCAAATTGGCGGTATCTTAAGCTCAAAATATGGGTCGAATTTCTTCTCTGATAGTGCATCGGCCGACAACTCTCCCACATTGAGAATATGTGGGAAAAATTCGGTGGCACAACCGTAGGAGAAGAGGGCTCCACAGACGGTTGAGATGTACGATATCGCAATTACGAATACCAGAATTTTACCTGCGCCCTTGCCGAGATTGGCGATGGCCGGTGTTACCAGCCCGAGTACTAACAGAGGCACCGAGAATTTCAGAAGCTGCGCAAACAGCACGTTGAAGGTCTTGAAGATGCGAATAAATAGATCCGGCAGAAACAAACCGAAGAGAGCTCCAAGAGCAATGGCGATTACCACCTTTGGGAATAGTCCAAGTTTAATTTTCTTCATTTCTGTTATTATTTTTTCTGATGTTTATTATCGTGATCCGAAGTAGAGGAAAATCATTCCTATAAATATTAGCAACAGGTCCAAGGCCTTTGCCTTTAAGTTTTTTTCGCCGAAGAGCAGAGCTCCACAGCCAAACGATACCACTACCGACGAGCGACGAATCATTGCAACTACAGCAATCATTGCCGAAGCCTCGGTGAGAGAGTGAAGGTAGGCCATATCACCTGCCGTCAGCAGTATCGAAATCATCGGTATTGCCCACGACCAGTGGAAAGGTTGAGTCTTTCGTTTTGGCAACCACAAAATTGCTACTAAGACCGACATTAACAAAAATTGGTAGAGGGTGTACCAACTCTGCACAAATACGGCATTCAGCGAGAACATAATATATCTGTCGTATAGTCCGCAGCCTACGCCTATGAGGGCAGCTGCTGCAACGCAGTATATCCAACGGTTGTGTGCAAAATCAACCCCCTCCTTCTTGCTCGAACGGCTTAGAAGATAGAGCGATACGATTGCCAATATCACACCTACCCATTGATAGCCGTTGAGCCTCTCGCCAAAGATTATCATCGCTCCAATGAGTGTCAGCACAGGACGTGTCGCGTTAATCGGACCTACGATTGTGAGAGGCAGGTTCTTTATTCCGAAGTAGCCGAATATCCACGACGACAGCACCATTACGGCCTTAATCATAACCATTGCGTGGTCGTGCAACGAGCCATTTACAGTGGCGAATATAGTGTCGTTGAGCCAATTCGTGCCGGCGGCAGAGTCAATGAGTGCCGGTAAGAAAATTATGGTAGAGAAGAGGGTATTTAGCCACAATACAGGTAGTACGGCATTCTCCTTGAGAGATTGTTTTTTTGCTACATCGTATAGTCCGAGTAACAATGCCGAGAGGAATGCCAACGATACCCACATACGCCTATCCGAATATTATGATGTTTGCTATGACGAATAGGGAAAGCGTCAAACTTGCCAGGCCGTTGAGAGTGCCAAAGGCAATGCCTATGGAGCGTTGGCGAGTCGGTGTTACAAGTAGATGTTCTGCTATCAAAATTGCTGTGAAGAGTCCTACCCCCGTCCATAATAGCCAGCCGTGAGGAACAAAGAACCACGCAAAGAGTGCGAGTGCCATAACGCTTACACAGTGGAGAGCGATACTTATATATAGCGATGTCGCCACCGAGAAACGCGAAGGAATAGAGTGCAGTCCTCGCTTACGGTCAAAATCGGCATCCTGCAATGCGTAGATAATATCGAATCCTCCGGTCCACGTCAGCACTACAAGCGAAAGTAAGCAGGGGGCAAGAGTGAGTTCTCCGGTTACTGCGATATATGCTCCTGCCGGAGCTATAGCGAGTGAGAGTCCGAGTACAAGATGCGCCAACGAGGTAAATCGTTTGCAGTAGCTGTAGAACATTATAACGGCCAAGGCCACGGGTGATAGCAGGGCTGTAAGAAGATTTATGGTAGATGCCGTAGCGATGAATAGTAGCGCATTTATGATGACAAACGCCATAGCACTACGCGGTGAAATCACTCCCGCAGGTATCTCGCGCGAAGCTGTACGAGGATTCTCGGCATCTATTTTGCGGTCTGCCCAACGGTTAAATCCCATAGCGACATTGCGGGCAAAGACCATACACAATACCACCTGCAACAGTAGCCACCACGAGAACTCCGTATTGGAACTCCAAAGTGCATAGGTGAACGAAATCAGAGCAAAGGGCATTGCAAAGATTGTGTGCGAGAACTTGACAAGTCGCAGGTATTTGGATATTGATTCAAACATAACTAATTTATTGCTTCGATTGCATCGGCCCAAAGGCTCCACTCTGTCTTGTATATCTCGAGCGATGTGGCAGGCACAAATATTTTGCGATTCTCGGCATTTCGAGCAAATGTGTTGCTCCCCTCAAGCGATGGTGGGGTGGTGGCACGGCACGTTACGCTCGACAACTTTTCGCAGTTGAAAAATATCTGCATCTGCATCTCCTTTACCCCTTCTCCCAACTCGACAGAGGTGAGCTCCGAGCAGTTGCGGAAGGCACTTTTGCCGATGCCGAGGAGGTTACTGTCGGTTTGGAGACTCCTAATCGAGGTGCAGTTCATGAAAGCATATGCCGACACGTAGCTTACACCTGTCAGAGACAAATCGCGAACCTCTAATCCATCCTCGTAGAGTGTCATGGCTGTTGTAAGAGGGTTGGCAAGCTCGCCATCGAACTCTATGTTGCACCATCTGGAGAGACTCTCAACCTCCACTTTTTTGAGATTGTCGCACCCCTCGAAAGCCTCCTTGCCAATACGCGTTACACTCTTGGGAATGTTCACCGAATTTATCTGCATATTGTAGATGAAGGCGTAGCTGTTTATTTGCTCCACGCCGTCAGGAATATTCAGCACTTTGATACTTTCGCCGTCAATAATAAGCCCCTCTGCAAAGTAGAGAGGATTTGCCCACTTTGTTGCAAAGGTTATATTGCACCAGCTCTGCATCGAAGGAATATGTAGCGAATGTAGGTTGTAGCACCCCTCAAACGCATCCTTGCCACAGCTCCGCAATCCCATTCCGAGCGTTATCGCCTCCATGTTTTTGCAGTCGAGGAATGCACACGTGTCTATTCTCTGCACAGAGTTTGGCAGTGAGAGGTTGAAGATGTTGAAGCACCCCTTAAAGGCCTCCTCTCCAATCTCTGTTACGGCATTTGCAAAACGGATGACATTAACACCCATATCGGAGTAAATAATCTCCTGTACGGCTGCATCAAAGGCGTTGGTGTCGAGCGACTGAAGAACTCTGCCATCTGTTGTGGTAAACCAAATCTCGTTGTCCTCGGGGGTGCCGAGCGATGCAATGGTCATATCTGGTGTTGTGCCATAGTTTGGCTCCTTGCACCCAACGAGTATGAGCGCGAGAAACGAAAATATTGCTCTGATTATTTGCTTCATAACTACAATTTAGCTACTCCGAAAAGTGTTGCCGATGAGCAGTCTGTTATTTCGACCTCGATATAATCACCTGCATCATATCCCTCTACACGGTCGAATACTACCATCTTGTTTTGAGATGTGCGACCGCAGAGCTGCGCTGCGCTTCGTTTCGACTCTCCTTCAATCAGTACCTCGAATCGTTTGCCAATGTCGCGGCGGTTGTTTTCGAGAGAGAGCACGTTTTGCAGAGCTATGACCTCGCTGAGGCGACGTGTCTTCTCCTCCTCGGGTACATCGTCCTCGAGGTGGCGTGCCGAGAAGGTGTCGGGACGCACCGAGTACTTGAACATAAAGGCTGAAGCATAACCCACCTCACGCATCAACGATAGGGTAGCCTCGTGGTCCTCGAGAGTCTCGCCGCAGAATCCCGAAATAAGGTCGGTTGTAATGGCACACTCGGGCATAGCCTTGCGGATAGCTGCCATACGCTCCAAATACCACTCGCGAGTATATTTGCGATTCATCTTCTCGAGTTGCGCGTTCGAGCCCGACTGTGCAGGCAGATGTACCGCCTTGCAGATATTGCGATATGCCGCCATTGTCGAAATCAACTCGTCGCTCAAATCCTTTGGATGCGATGTTGCAAAGCGCACTCTGAGGAGTGGCGAAATCTCGGCAACCATAGCCAGAAGTTTAGGGAAATTTACCTCGCCATCGGCATAGGAATTTACGTTTTGACCAAGCAATGTAACCTCGCGGTAACCATTCTCAAAGAGTGTGCGAGCCTCATTTACGATTGTCTCGTGTGCTCGGCTGCGCTCACGACCTCGGGTGTAAGGTACTACGCAGTAGGAGCAGAAGTTGTTGCATCCTCGCATAATCGAGATAAAACCACTCACACCATTCTTGTCGAGGCGTACGGGTGCTATATCGGCATAGGTCTCCTCAGTGGAGAGCAGGGTATTGATACCCTTACCTCCGCCCTCGGCCTCGCGACACAGCTTCGGAAGGTCGCGATAGGTGTCGGGACCAGCCACAATATCGACTCCACAACCACTTTCAAGCAGCTCCTCTTTGAGTCGCTCCGCCATACAGCCGATAACACCAACCAAAAGAGTTGGTTTCTTGCGGCGCAAACGGCGCATCTCGCTCAAGCGGCCCCAAATGCGTTGCTCGGCATTGTCGCGCACCGAGCAGGTATTTATAAGAATGATATCGGCCTCCTCCATATTTTCGGTATAGAAGTAACCCTCCTCCTGCATAATCGAAACTACAATCTCGCTGTCGCCAAAGTTCATTTGACAGCCGTATGTCTCGATAAATATCTTCTTACCCTCTCCCGTGAGAGGTCGTAAATTCGTCAAACTCATAAAAATATATTGGCTAATCGCTCATAGCCTAACTTTTACATATTTTCCAACTCGTGTTTCTCCGGCATCGGCTTGAATCCCTCGCCATAGGTGTTGTAGGCGTTTGCCACCACCATAAATGCCGATGGGTCGTACTCCTTTATTGCTCGTTGCACCTTTGGCATTTCGCGACGTGGCACAACAAGGAATATCATCTCCTTTTCGGCATTGGTGTACATTCCGCTTGTCTTGATGTATGTTCCACTGCGGTCCAACTCCTCGAGAATGTAACGGCGGAACTCCTCGTTATGGTGCGAGGTTATGATAAATATAATGCGGTCGTACGATGCACCATCGAGCATCAGAGCCAGCACTCGTGACGACACATAAATTGCAATCAGTGAGTAGAACGACAACTGCCAGCCGTTAGGGTCTGCGCCGTCTGTTCCGAGTCCGAAACCGATTACTGCCAAACCCGAAAGAACTACCACCGAGTCGGCGATAAGCACTGCGGTCGAGAAGCTTATATGGGCATATTTTTGAATTATCATCGCCACAATATCGGTACCACCTGTTGTCGCCTGCTCGCGTACAACAAAACCAACACCTACACCAAGAATTACGGCTCCGACTATGGTTGTAAGCATAAGGTGGTCGGACATATCTATTACACCGCCAAGCAGCTGCGATGGGTCGAGCGTTTGCATCGCCTCTTCGTTAGGGTAGGCGAGGTGAGTAAAGAGGTTCATCAGACCGGGAGTCAGCAGTGCCGCCACGACAGTCTTTGAGCCGAATCGCGGTCCGAAGCAGGCGAATGCTGCGATAAGCAGGACGGTGTCGAACATATAACCGAATGTTCCTACCTGGATGTTAGGAAAGATGTTGTGGAGGACAATACCTGCTCCATAGACGCCACCTGGTACGATGTTGTATGGGCTGATGAAGAGTACATATCCTGCAGCGAGGAGTGTGCATCCGAAAATTATCATAAACCAAGACCACCACCAACGCGGTGAGGCGAGTGCCGAAAGGTGCTTTTTGAAATCTATGGCCATAGCAATACAAGTCGGAGGCCAAGCGGTCTTAGGAA
>JAZQIS010000016.1:0-21975 GCA_045541235.1 Alistipes sp. | reverse complement strand
AATAATTATAAAAACCGGAAAATGAAAACAAAATTTTTAGCATTTGTTGCTCTACTTGTTGCTCTGTGCAGTGTGCAGGGCGCAAAGGCGTGGAGTGGTTTCGGACATGGCTGTATAGCTTATGTTGCGGAGCAGCATCTTACGCCCGAGGCGAAGGAGAAGTGTCGCTACTATCTCCGTCATACACTCCCATACTACGCCTCTTGGATGGATCGTTGGCGTGGCTCGGAGCATTTCAAAAAGGTGAATAGCGGACACACTGTTTCCGTGTTGTCGAGTGGTGATGGCTTGAATATGAAATATGGAGCCATGAAACACCTTGTAAATGTTATGAATGAGTTGGGTAATGGCAAATACAAGAGTTTGCCCGACTCGGTGGTGCGCCAACGACTTATCAATATGATTCACTATGTGGGCGATATGCACTGCCCATGCCATTCGAGGTTCTCAAAGAAATATTTCCCGCAATATAAGGGTAAGAAATCTGTCTATAGAGGTAAGAAAGAGGTCTCCTATCATGGCTTTTGGGATGGATCGCCTGCCATGGGCCGAAGAGGCTGGGAGGTAGAGGATTACGCCAAGAATGTGGATAGGGTGTCGAAGAGACAGGCGGCTGCCTGGCAGAGTGGTACCCTCGAGGATTGGGGCCGTGATATTGCCAAGGGCGCGCACCGAGGTTTTGCCCTCTATCCGGAAGGCCTAAATATTGCCGATCTCACGCCAAAGGAGCGCAAGGCGATAATGGCATTGGCTGACGAGATGGCGATGCAGGGCGCATATCGCTTGGCGCATGTGCTCAATACTATTTTTGCAGATAAGAGTATCGAAACACGTTAATGAAGAATGGCTATGAGAAGAATATCGCTATTATTGGTATTTGCGCTCTCTGTTCTCGTTGCAAATGCGTGGTCGCGCAAGTGTGACGAGGCGGCTGTAATGGTGGCAAAAGAGCATCTTACGCCGGAGGCAAAGAAGTTGGTTAATAAGTATTTGGGAAAGAGTTATGCGGACGATGTGAAGTATCTCTACGATCTCGAAAAGGAGCAAGCACAGCAGTTGAGCAAGAAGGCTCGCCGAGCAGCAGCAGAGGTGCATTATCTTCATCTCGACAGCAACTTCCAGCCAAAGAAGGTAAAGGGTAAGGATGCGTTGCAGAGTTTGGAAGCAGCATTGAAGGTTGTTCGTTCTCGTAAGTCACACTCTAAGAAGGAGGTTGTAGCGGCTCTACGTACGGTGATAAACCTTGTATTCGATATGCACGATTTGTCGAAAATCCGCATCGACGGCATCAAACATTCGATGCGTGATTTCAGATACATTGTTCCTGCTGCGGAATTTGGCAAGAAGAAGGACGAGGTTGTCAAGATGAAGTGGTCGAAATCGTGGAGTGGTTTCGATGGCGGTTACAACTTTTTTTCGGCGAAATATTGGGCAGAAGATTTGCGAATCTATATTGGCGATAGGTATGCCGACTACGCCAAAGGCTCACTCCGTGAGTGGGTTCCCGAGAATGGCGCATTGGCGGCACACTACCTCGAATTGTGCAAGCCTAATCAGGTTGTAGGCTATGTAGATCGCCGATTGATGAGCCCCGTAAGTTACGAGATGTATGTCAAGGCAAGTTGCCGATTGGCAGCCTTGTTGAACGAGGCCTTGAAGTAGAAAAGGAGCTCTGGCTGCTCATCATAGATAACTAAAGAGCCTGTCTGACAAAGTTTGTTGGACAGGCTCTTTAATTGTGGTAGTAGGAAGGCTATTCGCCTTTTACCTTTTTAGCCTTGCGACGGAAGATAGGTTTCAAATCGGTTGCAGGCTCCATACTTGTATCAACGCCACCTCCCAATGCGCGGTAGAGATTGATAACGCCCTGAATACCCTCATAACGATCCGAAATTTGCAGCAGTCGAGCCGAGAGCAACGATTGCTGAGCAGTGAGCACCTCCAAATAGGTTGCTTCCGAGTGGCTCATCAACTGACGGGTGCTATATACGGCCTTCTCCAGGTTCTTGATTTGGCGAATACGAAGGTTGGTTTTACTGCGTGCCGTGCGACACTGATTCAAGGCGGTATTCACTTCGCTACCTGCCTCCAACAACTTGTGCTGGAACTTCATTACGGCCTCACGCTGCTGCGACTCGGCAATCTTGAGATTTGCACGGTTGCGACCTCCGTGGAAGATAGGCTGCACTAACTTGCCTACGAACGAGAAGAAGAATGAAGCAGGGTTTGCCAAGCTCTTCTCCCATCCACCTTCACCGGTAAGTGTGAGCGAAGGATAGAGGTTTGCGCGGGCGATATTGGTGTTGTAGAAGGCGAGTTGCAACTCATATTCAGCCTGCTGAACATCCGGACGGCGTGAAAGCAGTTGTGCCGGCACTCCTACGAATAGCTCACCCTTGTAGTCCGTGCTGTTCAACTCTCCTCGAGGGAAGTCCTGTGGTGGTACGCCAAGCAAGAGGGCAAAGGCGTTCTGTGCTTTAATCAACTTGAACTCCAAATCGTGGAGTGATGCGTCGATGGAACAACTGTTCGCTTCAGTTTGTGAGATCGAGGCCGCATTGGTCATACCGGCCTCCTTCATAGCCTTCATTGTGCGGACATTCTCCTTCCACGATGCAGAGGTAGAACGCGAAACTCGCAACTGTGCATCGAGCATCAGCAGGGTGTAGTAGTTGTCGGCAATGGCAGCAACGAGTGCGGTCTGTACGCTGCGGCGGTAGAGCTTGTTGTACTCCAAACTTGCCTCGGCGCGACGCTTTGCATTGATTTGGCGGCCCATAATATCAATCTCCCATGATGCCGCGATAGGCAACGAGTAGGCATATCGGGTTGAACCATTGCTCGTCTCGGTCTGAATCGATGGCGAGAAGCTGAACGATGGAATAAATGCCAACTTTGCAGCCTGCAACGATAGCTCGGCTTGTGAGATGCGCTCGGATGCCAAGCGTAGATCGATATTATTCTTCAGTCCCTGCTCAATATAGCCTCGCAGGTGTTCGTCCACGAAGAAATCGCGCCACGAAATGTCGGCTATAGTGGTCGTATCGGCCTTCTCGACATTACCGTAGAGATTATCGGTGGTAATCTCCTCTGGACGAGTATATTTTTTGTAGATGGAGCAACTTGTGCACATTGCCACAAGGCTCAATATCAAAAGAATCTTTTTCATTACTTTGTCTCCTCCTCGATAGTTTTATCTTCGACAATCTCACTTTTAGCTCCCTTTTTTGCACTAACTTTGTCTTGTAGCCACTGGAAGAATGAGTAGAATACAGGCAATACGAACAGCAATGCCAATGTTCCGACAACCATACCTCCGACGACTCCCGTACCAATGGTGGTGTTTCCGTTTGCGCCTACACCTGTCGAGAACATCAACGGAATCATACCGATAACCATCGTAAGGACTGTCATCAAGATTGGGCGGAAACGCTCCTTTGTTGCCAGGTATGTTGCACGAGCGATACTCATACCATTTTTGTGGTTCTCGCCGGCAAACTCTGTAATCAGGATGGCCGTCTTAGACAACAATCCGATAAGCATAATCAGACCTGTCTGCAAATAGATGTTATTCTCAACATCCATCATCTGCGCAAATAGGAACGAGCCCATCAATCCGAATGGAACGGAGAGAATGACCGCCAGTGGGATGATGAAACTCTCGTAGAGAGCTGAGAGAATCAGATAGATGAGCAGGATACAGATTACGAAGATAATGACCGTATTGCTTGTACTTGTTGCCTCCTCGCGTGCAATACCCGAGAAGTCGTAGCCATAACCCACAGGTAGGTGCTCCTTTGCCACCTCCTGCACGGCCTTGATGGCATCACCCGAAGAGTATCCCTCCTCCGAACGACCATTTACGCTGATGGCAGGGAACATATTGAATCGCGAAAGGTTCTCCGGTGCGTAGATCTTCTCGAGAGTCACGAACTGACTGATAGGAGCCATCTCGGTTCCGATACGGACAAAGATGTTGTTCAGAGTCTGCTTATCGACACGATACTTCGGATGGGCCTGAATACGCACCTGATACAACTTGGTAAATCGGTTGAATCGGGTGGACATTGTACCTCCATAGTATCCATTCAGCACATTCAGTACCTCCTTTGTCGAGGTGCCTGCTCGCTTACATTTCACCGCATCAACCTCAATCTGATACTGTGGGAATCGAGGGTTGAACGATGTGTAGGCAGCACTGATTTCAGGACGGGCCTTCAGTGCCTCGATGAAGTTGAATGTAACCTCTGCCAACTCCTCAATCTTACCACCCTTTCTATCCTGTACATAGAGGTTGAATCCTCCTGCTGCACCGAAGCCCGGAATCATTGCCGGTGTGGTGGTGAAGATTTTAGCGTCGTTGAACTCTTCGGCATACTCCTTTACGCGCTGCTGTACGGCCGATACGCTATGCTCCTGACCGGGACGCTCGTCCCAATGCTTGAGTCGTAGCAGGAAGCAGCCCTGCGACGAACCTGTACCTCCCGCTTGCGAGTAGCCGGCCATCTTACTGATGGCGTGGGCCTCCTCGATATCCTTAATCAGATCGTTGTCGAAACGATCCACAACACGTTTAGTCTGCGAAAGGGATGTTCCCGGAGGACACGACACATCGACACGGAGTGTTCCGAGGTCCTCTCGAGGTACCAAACCTGTCTTGGTGTTTCTCATAAAGTACACCAACAATCCGCAAGCTGCAATGAGCAGAATCAGGCTCAACCAACGGTGACGAAGGAAGAATGTTACTCCGCGCAGATACTTCTTTGTGATGGCCTCGAATGAGTTGTCAAGTGCGATACTCATACGCTTGCCAAACGACATCTTAACGGGATTACCGTCTATATCTTTAGGCTTGAGCAACATTGCACACAGTGCAGGCGAAAGTGTCAAGGCGTTAAGGGCCGAGATACCTACTGCCACAGCCATCGTAAGACCGAATTGTGTATAGAAGATACCCGAAGTTCCACCCATAAATGATACGGGAACAAACACCGCCATAAAGACGAGGGTACATGTGATAATTGCAGTGGTGATACCACTCATAGCATCTACCGTAGCCTTATATACCGATTTATATCCCAAATCGAGCTTTGAGTGCACAGCCTCAACCACGATAATCGCATCGTCCACAACCACACCAATCGAGAGTACCAACGCAAAGAGAGTCAAGAGGTTGATACTGAAGTCGAAGAGGAACAGGAATAGGAATGTTCCGATAATCGACACGATAGTACCGATAAGCGGAATCATTGTCGAACGGAAGTCGCGAAGGAAGAGGAATACCACGAGTGTTACCAGCACAATAGCCTCCAAAAGGGTGCGAACAACGTTGTAGATAGAGGCGAAGAGGAAGTCGTTGGTACTCTCCAAAACCACCATCTCCAAATCTACAGGGAAATCCTCGCGAGCCTCCTCGAGGAAGTCGTCAATTTTGTTGATGACCTCGGTAGCATTCGAGTCGGGAGTCTGGTAGATTACGAACTCGGTACCGGGGGCACCATTGATTTCACACATATATTGATAAGACTGTGTTCCCAACTCAATCTCGGCAATATCTTTCAATCGCAACACCTCGCCATTTGGCAACGCACGTACTACGATATTCTCGAACTCCTCGGTCTTTTCCAGACGGCCTCTGTATCGCATCGCATACTGGAAGGTCTGGTCGGCATTCTCACCAAAAGAGCCCGTTGCAGCCTCGATATTCTGCTCCGCAAGTACTGCCGAGATGTCGGAAGGCACGAGTTTGTACTGCGCCATAACATCGGGCTTAAGCCAGATACGCATAGAGTAGTCCGAACCACGAACCTCGATATCTCCCACACCCGGAATACGCGAGATTGCAGGTACGAGGTTAATCTTGATGTAGTTCACGATGAAGGTACGGTTGTATGAGCCGTTAGGGCTATAGAGTGCCACACGCTCCAAGACACTCGTCTGTCGTTTCTTTACTGTCACACCTGCCTCGACAACCTCCGACGGAAGCTGACGAGTAGCACGCGATACGCAGTTCTGTACATTGACAGCCGCCATATCGGGGTTGATACCCTGCTTGAAATAGATGGTGATGGAACCACTACCGTTATTTGTTGCGGAGGAGGACATATAGGTCATATTCTCCACTCCGTTGATAGCCTCCTCGAGAGGAACGAGGGCACTCTTCTGTACAGTCTCGGCACTTGCACCGGGGTAGGATACCGAAACGGTAATTGTAGGAGGTGCGATACTTGGATATCGCTCGATATGAAGCACTGCCAAGCCGATAAGTCCTCCGATGATAATCACAATCGAGATTACAGACGAGAGGATTGGACGGTCGATAAATGTTTTAATATTCATCTTCTTGTTTCTCCTTCTTTAGTGATTAGTTTTTCTTCTGAACAGTAATCTCCTTGAACTTAACGCGAGTATCATCACGCAATACACCGATACCCTCAGAGATGATTGTATCGCCCTCGATGAGTCCCGACTCTACGATATACTCCTTACCGTTACTAATCTCGAATACACCGATAATCTTTGCTTTGGCTACGCCATTCTCAACCTTGTAGGCATAGACCTTATCCTGCACCTCGAATGTGGCGTGCTGCGGAATAACAACACAACCCTCCTGGCGGTGAGGGAGGATGATTGTTCCGGAACCTCCCGAGAGGAGCAGACGCTTTTTGTTAGGGAACTTTGCGCGAATGGTTACCGAACCTGTTGTTGGGTCGATGATACCCGATATTGCCTCAATACGACCACTCTCCGAGTAGAGTGTTCCGTCGCTGAGCTGCAACTGTACATCAGGCATCTCCTGCAATGCGTTCTCGAGTGCTCCATACTGACGCTTGAGCGACAACACCTGGCTCTCGCTCAACGAGAAATAGACATACATCTCCGAGTTGTCCGAAACCGAGGTCATAGGGGTAGCATCCGAAGGGCTTACGAGAGCTCCGACACGGAACGGAAGTGTTCCTACAACGCCATCTACAGGGCTCTTTACGAGTGTGTAGGAGAGGTTGTTGCTTGCGGTAAGCTCGTTGGCACGAGCCTGCGCAAGTTGAGCTTTGGCACTTGCGAGGTTGGTACGAGCCATACGGAGGTCGAAGTCCGAGATGATATTCTCCTCGAACAACATCTCCTTACTATTGGCCGAGAGCTCTGCTGCATCAACCAACGCCTTTGCAACATCCACATTTGCCTCTGCTGTAGCAAGGGCAGCCTGATAAGGCACCTGGTCGATAACAAAGAGAGTCTGTCCCTGACGAACAATCGAACCCTCCTTAACCTTGATGTCGGTAATGTAGCCCTGAACCTTTGGACGGATATCAACGTCCTGCTTTCCTCGGATGGTTGCCGAGTAGGTAGAGCTGAGCTTACGAGAGGTGGTGCTGAGTACCATTGCATTGTACTCGCGAGCCTGTTTTTTTGAAGAGGTCTTTTCGTCGCATCCTGTAAATGCAGAAGAGGCAACGAGAAGTACCGTCAAGCCGATTAGTAAATTTTTAGTCATGAGGTTTAATTTTATTATGATTTATTTTGTTATTTTCACATAAAACTCCGCAAAGTTACTAAAAATGGTTATAAATAGCAATAGGAGCAATATATAATATTGCCCCTACCAAATGTCTTTTTAGTCCGATTGTTATTCTCGCTTCAATTCGTCGTAAAGCATAGCTATTGCGTATGCCGTGGCGCGAGATATGATTTGCGAACGGTCTGTGCCACAACACTTTCTAATAGCATAGCATCGCGTCGGGGTTGCGATTCCAATCCAGACTGTTCCTACGGGTTTTTCTGCCGAGCCTCCCGTCGGACCTGCGATTCCGGTGGTTGAAACGGCAAAATTCGCCCCCGAAATAACCATTGCCCCCTCCGCCATTGCTATAGCTACTTGTTCGGATACCGCCCCATATTGCGCAATATCGGACATTTCAACACCCAAAACCCTACTTTTTGCTTCGTTGCTGTACGACACAATGCCACACAGAAAATAGGCAGATGCTCCGGCTTGCGCCGTGAACTTCGAGGCGATGGCTCCGCCCGTGCAACTCTCCGCTACAGCAAGGGTTTCTCCTCTGTCAATCAGCAATCTGTGAACTAACTCTTCGACCGACGCATCCTCGTAGCCGGCGATATTATCGGGGATGATCGTCTGTAACTTCTCAAAGTGCGAATCTATCTCTTTGCGCACCTCCTTCCCCTCGACTTCGTATGCCGAGAGTCGCAGACGAACCACATTCGGTGCAGGCAGATAGGCGAGGTGCAAAAAGTCGGGTAGGGCATCCTCCCAAGTGGCGATTCGCTCAGCCAAAATCGATTCGGCAATACCGAATGTTATCATTGTTCGATGGACTATCTCGCGGAGGGCAAAGTGCTTCTTTAGTCGGGGGATAACCTCCTCGTCCATAAGGTGTTGCATCTCGAATGGCACACCCGGAAGAGATATTACAACGCGCCCGTCACGCTCGAACCACATCCCCGGAGCTGTGCCGTGCGCATTGTGGAGAACGGTGCAACATTCGGGCACCATTGCCTGCCCTCGATTCAACTCGTTGAAGGCGATGTTTCTGACTGCCAATAGCGAGCGAATATGCTCCGCCTCGACCTCGTCGTAACGCAGCTTCGAGCCAAAGTAGTCGCATAGCGTGTGCTTTGTGATGTCGTCCTTGGTTGGGCCGAGACCTCCCGTGATAAGTACAATTTCGCTTTGCGCGAGTGCTCGGTCGAGAGTCTCGACAATTTGGGTTCGGTTGTCGCCTATGGATGTTCGCTCGGCAACGACTATGCCGTGAGCATTGAAGGCTCGTGAAATATATCGCGAATTGGTGTCGAGAATCTGTCCTATAAGAATCTCGTCACCTATGGTTACTATGGTTGCTTTCATCTTTACTGATTCTCTACTGTAGAGTTTTCGGCGGGCTCTTTGTTCTCTGTGACCTCAGCCTCTTCGGGTGCAAGGATGGCGTTGCACAACTCGCCTGCGAAGCCGGCACCGTTATAGACAAATCCTGTATATACCTGCACCAGAGTCGCCCCTGCCTCCAACATTCGTTTGACATCTTTGCCGGTCATCAGACCACCGACACCGATAATAGGGTAGGTGCCGTTGCATCGCTCATGAACTCTGCGTACAACCTCGATGGCGCGCTCTGTGAGAGGCGGTCCGCTGACAGCACCAATGCCCACACTGCGCAACTCCTCTTTGGAGGTTTTAAGCTCTTGCGGATGGGTGGTTGCATTTGTCGCTATGATACCATCGAGTGGGGTATCAATCATAATGTCTGTCATCAAATCGATCTCCTCGTTGGTCAAGTCGGGCGATATTTTGAGCAATATCGGGCGATATTGATTCTGTCCTCTTCGGAAATCGAAGAGAGGCTCGAGAATCTTCATGATGCTCTCTCGAGTGCGTGGCACATACTGCTTGTGAGTAGTGTTGTAGCTGACATTTACCGTGAAGTAGTCGATGTATTGGTATAGGTTGCGGAATACACGCAGATAGTCCATTGCCGCCTCATCGGGAGGAGTTACGGTGTTCTTGCCTATGTTGCATCCGAGGATAATCCCTTCGTGCTCTTTGCGGACATTGCTTAAGACTACATCCAACCCTTTCGATGCAAGTCCTATTCGGTTGAGTATCGACTTGTCTTCTGTAAGTCTGAATACGCGGGGCTTTGGATTTCCCTGTTGGGCGCGTGGTGTAACAGTTCCAATCTCGACAAAGCCAAAACCTAAGGCCGAAAGAGGGCGATAAATCTCGCCATTACGGTCGAAACCCGCCGCAATGCCTATCGGGTTGCGGAAACGGAGACCGAATACCTCGCGCTCCAAGGCCTTATCCTCCACAGCATAAATCTTTCGCAGAAACCACTTTGCAGTCGGAATTTTGTCTGCCAAATGCAGCATAAAGAGAGCGAACGAGTGTGCCCGTTCTGCTCCGAAAATAAAGGCTATGAGATGAAGTAGTCTCCGCATATCGTTGCAAAGATAGTAAAATTTTAGAAAAATTCCTCTCTATAGAGATAGTTATTGCGAAGTTGCTCAAAATTTTGTGGTGCGCCACGTAGAGAGTCGCTCTCGCTACGGAGGTTGCAGTACTCTTTTATTGTGCCGCACATCTCACTCCACGATAGTAGTCGCGGAGCAACGGATTTTACCTCTGACGGCCTCCAATCTTGCAGTGGGAGAGAGAAGTGACGAGCCAAGGCCTGTATTACCATCGCCGAGGCGTTGGCCTTGCCTTGTGCCGAGTATCCCGCGATATGGGGAGTCGAGACAATCGAATTTGCAAGATAGTAGCGGTCGATATTTGGCTCATTTTCCCATACATCGGTAATGTAGGTCAGGTCGTTACGTCTTGTTGCCTCGGTTGCGACACACTCCCCGCGCGAGGCGTTTATGAGGGTTGCTCCCGAACGCAGTAGCGAGATGTTTTCACTATTTATGAGGTGGTGTGTTGTCGAGTTGAGGGGTGTGTGCAGAGTTACAATGTCGGCCCGTCGCAACACCTCCTCGAGCGATACAAAACCGAGCTGCTCACGCTCCTCGCGCGGAGGGTCCGAGCAGATTGTGCGGAAACCCCAATATTCGGCATACTCCTTCACCAATTTGCCCACATTTCCCACGCCTACAATGCCCAAAGTGCGCTCCTTTGGTTGGAAATTCTCACGTTCGGCAAGTAGTGCCAATGAGGCCGAAACCCACTGCAAAACACCCCTCGCATTGCAACCTGCCGAGGTCGAAACCGCGATGTCGTGTGTGTGGCAATAGTCGAGGTCTATATGGTCGAAGCCGATAGTTGCTGTGGCTATGAATTGCACTTTAGAGCCATCGAGCAGATTCTTGTCGCAATGAGTTCGGGTACGTATAATCAACGCATCGGCATCCTTCACCACATTGCGCGTAAAATCCTTGCCGTCAATGTATTCCACTTCGGCAAAGGGCTCCAAAAGGCCCTGTAAAAACGGTATCGCTTTGTCGATAATGACTCTCATGGCAATCTCTCGAGGTTGCAAAACGCGCAATTTTAGTACAAATATACTCGGTTTGTCGGATAGTTGTATATGTTTTTACAAATTTTTTGTAAATTTGTCCCCTATAACAAATATTTTATGCCTATGGCAATGAAGGGAAATTTCTTTGCAAATATTCTCGGTGTGGATAACACAGGTGATAACGGCTGCTACTTTGGCGATGTTACTGCGCCGGAGAGTGCAGATGTTGTTGTGGTGTCGGTGCCTTGGAGTGTAACATCCGATTTCGGACGAGGCGCAACATATACTCCCGATGCGATTATCGATGTCTCGCTCGGCAAGGAGTTGTACGATGCAACTACAGGATTGACCGCAGAGGGTCGTATCGCGACAGCCGAAATAGATTACAATATTCAGGAGTCCTCCGAGCAACTCGGTAGAGAGGCCGAGCGCATTATGCGAATTGCGGGTGATGGTGAGGGTGTTGTAAGCGAGTATGTCTCTCGAAAGTTGGAGAATGTTAATGAGGGCTTTGCCGAGATGCACCGCAGCATCTACAAGCAGGTGCGCCATTGGGCCGCCAAAGGTAAGCGTGTGGCCGTAATCGGAGGAGACCATTCGGTGGCATACGGAGCTATAAAGGCGTTAGCCGAGAGCAACAAATCGTTGGGCGTTCTCTTTATAGATGCTCACGCCGATTTTGGTGGAGCAAACGAGATTTTCAACTATTCGCACCGTTCGATAGCTCGCGATATAGTCGATGGTGTTCCCTCTGTTGAGCGACTTGTGCAGGTTGGAGTGCGCGATATCGACCGTGAGGAGGCCGATGCAATACGTGCCAACGAGAAGGTTGATGTGTTCTTTGCCGAGGAGCTTGCGGCGAGACGTTTCGAGGGTTGCAGCTGGGGCGATTTGTGTCGCGAGGTGGTTGCAAAATTGCCGCAAAAGGTCTATATCTCGCTCGATATCGATGCCCTTAAAATAGAGTTCTGCAGCAATACCAATATGCCTACCCCGGGTGGAATGACCTTTGACGAGGTGGTCTATCTTGTGCGTTGTGTTGTAGAGTCGGGCAGAGAGATTGTAGGCTTCGATATTTCGGAGGTTGTAACGAGCCTCAACGAGAAAATGGATGCTATTGTGGCAGCCCGTCTGCTTGCAAAACTGAGTGTAGCAATGTTGCGAAACAGATAATTTGAACAATATGAAGAGAGTTTTAGCGTTTATAGTTTTGGCATTAACCCTTGGCTCGATGTTTTTATCGTGCAAAAGCGGCAAAAATAAGTCGTACAAAAATAATGATACACTCTCCTATGTGGTAGGTCTCAATGTCGGTACGGCCTTGTTGCAGATGGACTCCACTCTGAATATCAACGAGGTGTGTGAGGCAATTCGTGATGCCTACGAGGGTAAGGCGAAGATGACAATGGAGGAGGCTCGCCACTACTACTTGGCCGAAAAGACCTACTTTGTGCATGAGAAGGCCAAGGCCTATCAAGAGCAATTTTTGGAGGATTTGAGTAGGGAGGACCGCAAGTATGTGCGTACTCGTAGTGGTGTAACTTACAAGATTTTTGAGCTTGGAGATCAGAGCCGACAGGGTTCGATGTCTGCTCGCGATACCGTAAAAATTATCTATACGCTTACGGATGAGAATGGACGTGTGATTGCCGATGCCGACACCCTTCGCGACTCCTATCGCAGCCTTGTCAAGGGGTTGCAGGATGTGGTTAAGTTGGCGGGTAAAGGTTCGCACTTCAACGCCTGGTTGCCGTCGAAAACGGCCTATGGCACCGAAGGTAACAAGAGCCTCGGTATCGAACCCAATACAATGCTCAACTACGACGTAAAAGTTGTTGATATAAAATATAATAGGTAAATAGATATTGCAAATTCCAAATTTTCGCTATCTTTGTGCGATTTTTTTTGCGAAATATTCAATAATTCAAATAAAAAACAGTATGAGAAAATTATTTATGTCATTGGCAGTACTTGCATGTGCTGCATTTACAGTAGGTTGCTCGGGTAACAAAAAGATTACCGAGGGCAACAAGAGCCAGATGGATACTTTGTCGTATTGCATCGGTGCGGATCTCGGTAGAAACACCAAGCAGCAGTTTGGCGAGTACGACTTCAATGTCGAGGAGTTTAAGAGTGGTATCAAGGGCGGCTTGCTCGAGAAGTCGGATGTTACCGCTGACGAGGCTATGGATAAACTCGACGAGTTCTTCAGCAAGACTATCGCTGAGCGTCAGGCCGAGTTCCAGAAGCTTCAGGAGCAGGATACAACTGCAATTTTCAAGATGTTTGTAAGCGAGGATGAGAGCAAGGATATAGCATACTCAATCGGTGTTGCTATGGGTTCAAATGTTCGTGAGGCAGATTTCAATATTCAGTACTATTGGTTGCTTAAGGCTATCGATGACACCTTTGGTGAGACTCTCGAGCTTACCGAGGAGCAGATGCGTGGCTTTATGATGCACTTCTACACTGTAACCCTCCCTGCAGAGGCTCAGAAGCGTTCGGAGGAGTGGCTTGCAAAGAAGGAGAAGGAGTCGGGTGTGAAGAAGACCGAGAGTGGCTTGCTCTACAAGGTTGTTGAGGCCGGCGATATGGAGAAGGCTGCCAAGAGCGACAACGATACAGTTAAGGTTCACTTTGTAGGTAAGTTGAACACAGGCAAGGTATTCAATGCTTCGCGCTTCGAGGATCGTCCGGCGGACCAGCAGAAGATGATGCGTAAGTACTATCCGTCGATGTTCGATGAGAATGGTAATCTTGTAAAGGAGGATGAGCCTGTCGAGTTCCCTCTCAACGCAGTGCCAAAGGGTTGGACCGAGGGCTTGAAGCTTGTAGGTCAGGGCGGAAAGATTATCTTGTATGTTCCTTCGGAGTTGGCCTATGGCCAGCAGGGTGCTCCACGTGGTGGTATCGGCCCTAACGAGGCTCTCGAGTTCGTATTTGAGGTTATCGAAGTAATACCTAATACTGCTGCTGAAGAGGCTAAGGCTCGTTCCGAGCAGTGGCTCGCCGAGAAGGAGAAGGAGTCGGGTGTAAAGAAGACCGAGAGTGGCTTGCTCTACAAGGTTATTAAGGCCGGTAATATGAAGAAGGCTGCAACCAAGGATAGCGATGTTGTTAAGGTTCACTACGTAGGTAAGTTGCAGAATGGCGAGGTATTCGACTCTTCGCGTGAGCGTAAGCAGACTATCGAGTTCCCTCTCAATGGCGTAATCAAGGGTTGGACCGAGGGAATGAAGCTTATCGGCCCTGGAGGAAAGATTCTCTTGTACATCCCTGCGGAGTTGGCTTACGGAGCAAGAGGTGCAGGTGCAAATATCGGCCCTAACGAGGCTCTCGAGTTCGAGGTTGAGTTGTTCGAGGTTAATCCGGAGAAGAAATAGTTGTCGGACGACAATGCAAAAAAAGAGTGGAAGAGATTCTCTTTCGCTCTTTTTTTTGGCCTTAGATGCAAAAATACTATCTTTGTGTAGTTAAATAGTGAACATATGAGAAAGATACTATTATTGGCTATATCGGTTTGTAGCATATCCTTTACCTCGGTTTATGGACAAAACAACTCTATGATAGAGGGCGACTCGAAGTCTATGGATACCTTGTCCTATTGTGTGGGAACAGATGTCGGTCAAAATGTTAAGCATCAGTTTGAGGGGCAGGATATCGATATCGAGGAGCTGAAAAATGGTCTCAGAGGGGCTTTTACCAACAAATCTTATATCTCCACCAACGATGCCAATGCAGTGTTGGAGCGATTTTTCGGAGAGGTCTCTGAACGTAAGGCGGCGTTTCAGAAGGAGCACGAGAAGAACCCTACAGCACTCTTTAAGGTGTTTGCAAATAGTGCCGAGAACAAGAAGATTGCCTATGCAATGGGTGTAGCAATAGGAGCAAACATTATCAATTCTTCCCTTAATATTCACTACTATTGGCTACTGAAAGGAGTGGATGATGCCTATAACGGAGGCGGGCAGCTTAAACCCGAGCAGATTAGCGCGTTTATGAATAACTATTTCAATGTAGTTCTCCCTGCCGAGGTTAAAAGGCGTTCGGAGGAGTGGCTTGAAAAGAAGGCCCGAGAGTCGGGAGTCGTAAAGAGCGAGAGTGGTCTGCTCTACAGAGTTGTCAGTGCAGGAGATATGGAGAAGGCGGCCAAGAACGATGGCGATACGGTGGTAGTTCACTACGAGGGTAGGCTCCAAAATGGTAAGGTCTTTGACTCCTCTCGTTCGCGAGAGAAGCCTGTGGAGTTCCCTCTCGACAAAGTAATCAAGGGCTGGACCGAGGGTATGAAGTATGTTGGCCCGGGCGGAAAGATTATCTTGTATATTCCGTCGGAGCTTGCCTATGGAGCGCAGGGCGCAGGGGGTACAATCGGTCCTAACGAGGCTCTTGAGTTCGAGGTAGAGCTGATAGAGGTCAAGCCTGTTGAGACCGAGGATATCGCTTCTACTGCGGATGGTAGGTCGATAACGAGATAGTTCCGTCAAAACAAAACAGAGAAGGAGAGGTATAGTAGTTACCCCTCCTTCACTATTTTATCGCTTTTTGCGTCGTTTTGGCAATTCGATATACTCTGTATAGACGATGCGCGTATGCGGATTCGAGGAGGTTATCTCCTGTCGAATAGCCTTGGTGCCATACTTGAAAAAGAGAAAACGTCGCGGAACCCGATGTACGACCTGGTGGATTGTATCCACGCTCTCAATCTTGCAGTCGATTATATCTCCACGCAGAGAACCCTCGATGCGCGACCACTTGTCTCCCCATCTGAAGGTGAGGGAGGTGTCGGCAAGCAACGCGTCGTGAGCTATAATGGTGTCGCGCAGCGGTGCCGAGAACTCGATTTTACTCTCGGTGGCCGATGTGGCAATACTCTCTACGTTGCGGGGACGTAGGCGCAACGATTTTATCCGCTTCAATTCGCGTTCGTGTTTTTCGCGGAACTCCTCCAGCTCAAGTCCCAATGCAATGGCCGAGGCGGCAGACTCCCTATGCCGAGTCTTGTAGAGCCGTACCTCGGAGGAGAGTGCTTCGATGTTGTTCCGGAGACGTGAAATCTCCTCGGCGGCATAACGAATGTAGGCTATGCCAATGATAATAAGCAGGGTGGCTACAACAATGTAGCCAAAGATAAATTTTTTCATATTAAAAGGGATTTTCTGTGTGCAAATATAACACATCGAAAACCTCTTGTCAATATATATTTTTTAGAAAGATTTTACTCCATCGTCTCGGCCATTTTTGTCGCAATCTTTTCGGCTGTAATATCCATAAAAATATGGGAGTCAAAACTCTCTACAGCCAAAACTCCGCGATAGTCAATGCCCAAAAGCTCCTTGGCCTTATGCAGCTCCTCCACATATATTGAACCTCGTGTAACTTTGTTCGTTGTTGCGGAGAGCTTTTCAAAGGCGGTCTCGAACTCCAAATCGCACCCATAGTTCGAGAATCGAATCTCATCTTCAAACACTGCAACTGCCGATGCTCCGTCGATAGCAATAATCTCCCCCTCCTCGGTTGCCCATATTGCCACCCCTGCATCGGAGATTTGTGCCACCGAACGGTTAAACTCGAGGAGAGCGTACCTTACAGAGCTCTTTTTTGTTATGTACTCTCCACTCGAAGGGGAGAGATACCCCTCAGGGCGAATGGCGCGAAGGGCGAAGCTGTCGTATATTATCTCCTCGATGCTTATATCAACCTCTTTGCTCAGCGGATAGAACTTTACGCATACGGCATTGGTAGCGGTTGTGGAGTAGCCCTCTGCTCGTAATTGTTTAACAATCTCTTTGTAGAGCCCCTCACAAGAGATAGGCAGTGTAGTTAGGAACAGATCGCGCGATAGCTTTTCGAGTCGGTTGTAATGCTCCTCGAAGTGTAGAGGTTGAGTCCCTCGTGTGCGGATATATTCGTAGATGTAGGTCATTACATCATCATTATCTTCAGGATAAATTCGCGCAACAACTCCCCATTCGAGGCTCCACCATCGTCGATGCCCTTACTCTTTGCATCATATTCGGCGCACAGACCTATGATTTTGAACACCTTGTTGTTTGGCCACAACGGGGCGCGTCGCGAAATCTCCTTTAGGAAGAAGGGCGAATTTAGTCGCATTGCGCGGCACATCTCCCCTTGGTCAGGCATAGCAACACCTCTTCGGCGTGCATCCCAACATATGTAATTATAGGTAAAGAGTTGTCGGAACGAGTCGTAAAGCACCTTTACGCTGAGTAGCAGGGGGTAGGCTTTCGGATTTTCGCCCATATATTGAGCAATACGAAGAGCCTTTTCGAGCTGACGGTCGAGAACGGCATTGCTCAGCTCGTAGTTGTTGAATTGGCGCGATATGCCGATATGATTCTCAATATCTTGAGGCGTGACAACGGTGCAATCTTTCGGCAACGATACAATCATCTTCTCCAATTCGCCGCTAATCTTTGAGATATCGACTCCGAGGTGTGCAACCAGAATTTTGCTGCTTGCCGAATCGAGTTTCAGCCCCTTTGTTGCAGCAAATCCCGAGAGCCAACGCTCCGCTTCGTAGTCGCGTGGCGAGACCGAATCAAAGACTACACCCTTGGCCTTGATGCTCTTGTAGAGGGGTGTTCGGCGGTCCATAGCCTTACCCTTGTGGCAAAGGACAAGTATTGTGGAGGCCTGCGGTGAGGCGGTGTAGGCGTGAAGCTGCTCAATCTTGTCGAGCTGCTGCGCTTCGCGCACAATAATTGCCTCGTACTCGCCCATCATAGGCAACTGACGGCAGTAGCTCGCTACGGTGCCTCCGTCGGTGTCGTTTCCGTAGATGACAATCTGGTTGAAGGCTCGCATCGACTCCTCCATAATACCCTCGGTCAGGGCGTCGCACAGCGCATCGATGAAGTAGTACTCCTCGCCCTGTAGAAGGTATATCGGAGCAAACTTTCGCGCCTTGATATCCCCCATCAAACGACGAAAATCGGCCTCGCACGATGCAAATGTAACTTTCTCTGCCATATATTATTAGATTGTCAATTTCTTGATTTTCAGAATATTCTCGGTGTGAGGTCCGACGCGGAACCTATCGTCGGTACGTCGTCCCACAATCCACACAATTTCCTCACCCGAGAGCAACACAAATTGTCGTTTTCGCTCGACGATTGACACCTTCTGGTCTGTTAGGTAGTCGCCTACTTTTTTGCGACCCACCATACCGAACGGAATAAAAGTATCCCCTTCGCGCCAACGACGCAGGCGTAGCGGATATTGCAACTTCGACTCGTCGATAAGTGCCACATCGTTTGGCAGGCGGTATTCATCCACATTGTCGATATCGGTGTGCTCGTAGTAGAGAACCGAATTTCCGCAGTAGCTGCGCATATCGTCATAATTCACAATCACCTCACAATCATCCTCCTCCTTGATGGCCGTAACCATAATTCGGCCACGGTCGAGGTATGCAACATAGTCGCGCGAATAGAAGCGGCGATTGGTTGTGCCCTGCTTCAAAGCTCGGTGCAACTCCTCTACAACATCACCCTTGAAGCCGTAGGTAGAGTTGAGGAGTTCGTATATCACAAATTCGAGTGGATATATGCTGTCTATCTCCTCTATATTTATTGTGTCGATGCCGTTTTCGCTATGAACTGCCACCTCGCGGATGCGGTCAATCGCGGCATCAATAAAGCGTTGTGCATCGTTCAATCGATACAGATTGCCACGCATCAGAGGCTGAAATTTTGGATTTATCTCGTTGAGTAGCGGCAACAGGCCAAGCCTGATTTTGTTGCGCAGATACTTCGTAGAGTGATTTGACGAATCCTCGCGATATGGTATCTTATTCTGTAGGGCGTACTCCAAAATATCCTTGCGGGAGGCATAGAGCAGTGGTCGTACCACACGTCCATATTGACGATTTATGCCGGTGAGGCCACGCAACCCCGTTCCGCGCAACAGATTTATAAAGAAGGTCTCGATGGAGTCGTTGGCGTGATGCGCTACGGCTATTACGCTGTAACCCTCGGTACGACACAACTCGTAGAACCACTCGTATCGCAGTCGGCGGGCTGTCATCTCCATCGAATCGCCCGTGCGAGCCATCTCACCTTCGGTGTCGAATCGTTTGCTGTGGCAGACTATATTCAGTTTTTCACATTCACGCAGTACCATCTCGGTATCTTCGTCGCTCTCCTTCCCTCGCAGGCAGAAGTTGCAGTGTGCCACCCCTACATTGTAGCCCAAACGGACAAAAATGGAGAGCATAACCATCGAATCGACTCCACCCGAAACGGTAAGCAGAATCTTATCCTCGTGCGAGAATAGTTCGTGTCGTTCGACATATTTCTCAAAGGCTTTAAGTAGTACCTCGGTCTGCATAAACTTCTTAGTGAGTAATTAGTGGTGAGTAGAGGAGGGTCGAAAAATTAGTCTTGCACTCTTTTCTCTAAAGCACATTTACTTCGGGCGAAATCTCGATGCCGAATTTTTCGCGCACCTGTGCTACTACCTTGTGAGCAAAAGCAATAACCTCGCCACCCGTAGCCCCTCCGAGATTTACCAAAACCAGAGCCTGGCGTTCGTGTACGCCGACATTTCCCTCCTTGTAGCCCTTCAGCCCCGACTTGTCGATAAGCCATCCGGCGGCCAACTTCACTTTACCCTCCTCCTGCGCCGGGTAGTGTGGCATCTCGGGATACTCGGCCAGAAGTCGCTCGGCAACCTCGTGCTCGACGATAGGGTTTTTGAAGAAACTTCCTGCATTGCCCAAAACAGCAGTGTCGGGTAACTTGGAACGGCGAATAGAGCATATGGCATCGCGAATATTTGCAAGTGTAGCACCTCCGCGTGCCTCCACCTCTCGTACGACATCGCCATAGCCGAGTCGTGGTTTTGCCACCTTCGATAGTTCGATTTCGATGGAGGTTATCACCACACGCCCCTTCAATGAGTGCTTGAATACGCTCTCGCGGTAGCCGAAGTCGCAATGTTCGGCCGTGAGGGTTACGAAATTACCACCCTCGACAAAGTACATCTCCACGGCACGAATAGCATCCTTTGCCTCCACTCCGTAGGCCCCTATATTCTGTACGGGAGCTGCTCCCGCCTTGCCCGGGATAAGAGAGAGGTTCTCAATGCCCCATAGCCCTCTTTCTACACTCCAAGCTACGAGGTCGTCCCACTCAACACCTGCACCCACCTTTACCCGTACGTTAGTCTCGTTCTCCTCCGTAATTTCTATGCGGTTATCACACGGGGTGACGAGAAGTGGCTCGATGTCCTTTGTGAAGAGGATGTTGTTACCTCCGCTAAGGACATACCAATTCTCCGTGCCATATTTGGCGAAGAGTTCGGGAAGTTCCTCAGCTCGGTCGAACTCCACCAATCTCTTTGCAACCTGCTTCACGTGGAAGGAGTTGCGGTCGGTGATGTCGATATTTTCGTAGTAGCGTATCATTTTCTTTGTGCAGTTTATGGTTTAAGCCTTACTCCGCCTCGGTTTTGTACCACACATAGGAGGCATCCTCGCTTGTAATAACGCCACTTCGACTGACTCCGAAGGCAATTATTATATATTCAGTATCAGTTTTTAGCCCTTTGGCCGAGAAGGTTGATGAACCGGTGGAGAGGAGGGAGTTCCATGATGGGAAAGCCCCCATATCTATATAACTTTGCAGCATTGCGTGAATGGAATTCATCATTGTTACGGTATTTCCGCCGTAATAGTTGATGAAGTCCTCTTTTGTAGCATTGTACCAATAGAAGGCTCGGGTAGGGTCTTTTGCGACAATCTTCTGCTCGGCACTTGTTGCAGTGATATCACTCACGGTAATTTCAAAATCGTTTGCCGCCTGCTCAACGGAGATTGTAACAGCTCTTTTTGACCCCTTGATACAGACCGTAATACCGCCCTTGCGCTTTTGAAGTGTTGGATTTTGGCTTACGCTAAACTCTATCTTCGATGCCCCTGCGCTACCGCTATTCTCGGCAAGGGTAATCCAATCGTTGGAGGTGCTTGCCTCCCAATCGTATTCGGACGTAACGTCCGATGAGTAAGTACCCTCAAAGAATGAAACCTTCAGTTGTTTTGTACCCAAAACGGGTTCTGCATTATACTCCGGACTACAGCCTACAAATGCGATTGATAGAATCGATAGAAATGGTAATAAAAATCGTTTCATAACTTCGTAAATTGTGTAAATGGACTCTTGAACTTGTCGCAAAAATAGTAAAATTTTATACACTATACAAATAAAAAAGAGGCCAACCCATTGGTTAGACAGGCTTTATTTTTAACTCACTGATTTTCAGCGTTAGTTTTTACGAAAATTACGAAATTCTACATAGGAGACTACATGAAGGTCGTAATTAAGCCAACTAACTACGAGCACAAAGGTAGACAAATCTTTTGAAAGTAAAGTGTTGAATACAAATATCTTTCGAAGATTTGTTGTGGACAAACGACAGTGGCGTATGAAGGAACTACGCAGTTTCCTACATACGCCACTTTTGTATGTTATTGTTTCTTATTAGTTTACATTATGTATTACTAATATATAGGAGTATAGGAATCACCTCTAAAATTATCTATATCGCCTTGATAAAGGTTTGATGAGTATATCTATGTGCTGGTTGTTTAAGATATGCTCCATTGCTTTATAGATTGCCATCTTCTCAATGCCGGCGATTTTTAGAGCCTCCAATTTTATAGTGTTTTCCACAAGCTGCAAATACTCGTGCTCTTTAAGCTCGACAACACGGATTGCTTGTGATTTTAATTTTGCCATACCTTATTTATATATTAAGAGATTACTTATTTCCGAAGTCTGCAGGTGTCTCGCCCCACTCACGATTATCCCAATGTAGCACCTGAATATCGTCTATTTTAGCCGCCATAACTTTGAGGAAAATCTCGGCTAATTGCAGCTGTTCACAGCGTCGAGATGACGCGGTTTGCTTATTACGATACCAAGTGATTGCGGTAATGCTATCCGAGTAGATAATGCGAGGTGCTTCGGGGTGT
>JAZQIS010000015.1:0-4519 GCA_045541235.1 Alistipes sp. | reverse complement strand
ACATATGTGAGTATTTCAAGTTGTTTGGATATGAATTTTGCTACTTACCATGGCTACATAGGAAGTTTAGTGATGATGTATGCAAATACTACGATCCGCAAGATAGTTTGATTTTCCATTGGGATGTGGAAAGTTCTCTATTGCTCGACTATATGGCTCGCCCGCAGAATCGAGGAAACATCGTTCCATCTCTAATATATTACAAAGAGAATGTAGAGGTTAAAGATGACGAAGATATTGCTGTCCGAGGCATTACAATAGGCGACATCCGCAATCACGACTACGATTTTTCTGATATCTTGCATGAGATCTTTGAAGATCAATCAACAGGAATTGCTTGGTCTGAGCCAAGGTTTATGATTGTGGCAGATAAACCCAAAGAGAATGAGGAATCAGACCATTCGACTAACAAGAGAAATATATGCTGCTACATCGACCCGACTCCATACCTCGAAGAGCAATTTGATATCGAAACTTCAAGGTTGGTAAAGGAAATTGAAGAACGAGTAAACAAATTAAAACAAAAGGGAATCTCACTCTATGTATTGGAGAATATATTACGACCACCCGTAGAGTTGAGCCGTATGATTATTACTTCAGACTATCGTATCATTCTGTCCGATTACAACGATATGGAGATTGAGATGACTCCTCTTGTAAAGGCGGTCTATATCCTATTCTTACGACACGAGGAGGGTATTCCATTTAAGTACCTTTCGGATTATCACGATGAGTTATTGCAAATATACACCGATATTCGTGGCGGTTGGCTCACTGACGAAATGAAAAAGAGCGTAATCTATGCAACCTCGCCATTTAATAACTCCATAAACGAGAAATGCGCCCGTATTCGTGAAGCTTTTATCGCCAAGTTTGATGAACGGCTGGCAGAGCCATATATTGTCCGTGGTAAGCGTGGCGAGCCGAAGCGCATCACCATCTCTCGCGACCTTGTTGTGTGGCAGTAGCGCACTTATATACAAAACGACCACCTTTTCGGGCGGTCGTTTTGCTTTTGATATTGCAACCTTTTTAACGGATTCTGTCCAATGAGCGAACCAATGCCTCGTCGCGGGCAATTCCGCGAATCGCTAAAATCATAGGTGCAATCGCCAAAACCGGCATAATAGAGGCGACACCGACTGTAAAATTCAAGTTCTGCATCGCTTCTCCAACAACGTCGCACAATCGATAACAATACAACATGATAAATGCAATAGCACCTACCAACAACACTATTTCTGATACACAGAGGCGAATCTGCACCATTCGCTTCTTATATAAAAAGATAGTAATCAGCGGTAGTAGGGTAGGCAGTATCAACAAAAGACCGAGGTATATCGGCAACTGCGTCTTTACCCCCAACGCATCGGAAATAGTAAAAGCCTTTATCACATACTCTGTTTCGCCCTGCCAAATAGTTCCAATGGGTAAAAAGAGCGTAAGCGACATCAATATAGTCGCCAACAGCAGGTAGAGTGTCTGTACTCTCTGAATCATAACTTGTTCGATATTAAATATTTGTTTCTGTCACTTGAATTACGGTTTATCAACTCGCCAAGGAAACCCGCCAAGAAGAGTTGTACACCCAATATGATTGCTAAAATGGCCAAATAGAAGAGTGGTTGATCGGTAACAGCGCGTGTTGCAAGATCGTGATATTGTTTATACAACTTGTCGGCAATAACCCAAATAGTTGTAAATCCTCCAACCAGGAACATCAGCGTTCCGAGCGAGCCAAAAAAGTACATCGGAGAGCGTCCAAATCGCGACATAAAGGTCACCGAGATAAGGTCGAGATAGCCCTTAACCATTCGCTCGATACCAAATTTCGACACACCATACTTGCGAGCCTGGTGTTGAACCTCCTTCTCGCCAATGCGCTTAAATCCGGCATATTTAGCAAGAATAGGGATATAGCGATGCATCTCACCATAGACCTCGATGCTCTTTATAACACGCTTGCGATAGCACTTCAAGCCGCAGTTGAAGTCGTGCAGCTTAATACCTGACACACAGCGCGCTGTAAAGTTGAAAAATTTACTTGGCCAACGCTTTGAAATCGGATCATAACGGCGTTTTTTCCAGCCCGAAACAAGGTCATAACCCTCCTCCAAAATCATACGGCGCATCTCCGGAATCTCATCCGGGGAGTCCTGTAAATCGGCATCCATTGTAAAGACAACTTCTCCCTCAGCCGCATCAAAGCCGCAATAGAGCGCAGCCGATTTTCCATAGTTGCGCGAGAAACGAATAGCCTTCAACTTTTCGCCATACTCACGTTTCAACTCCTCGACAACGCTCCACGACGAATCCGAGGAGCCGTCATCGACCATTATAACCTCGTAGGTAAGAGTGTTAGCCTCACAAACCCGCGCAATCCAAGCCATCAATTCAGGCAAGGACTCCTCCTCATTGTAGAGAGGTACTACGATAGAGACATCCAACTTATTACTCATTGCTCTCCTCCTCCTTATTGTCGAAAATTTGCGGAGCGCGTCTTGTAAAGGCGGCAACAACCAATCCTACAATTGTTCCCACAACGAGATATGACCACACGCCCGATAGCAATGTTGCGAAGAGCGAAGGCTCCTCCTGCGACTGAATTGCTTTGAACATTTCATCGTATGTTCCAGCCATCGACGCCGGTAATTGCGCCTGCGACAATACATCTTGAAGCAACTTTACATAAAAGTTGATATAGTTCTCATAACCAATAATATGGTGCAGAAAAACATACTCTCCAAGAGCAATCACAACACCTGCAAGCATCGAAATACTCACAGCATAAGCCAAGCCGTTACCATAGGTAAAATATGGTATTTCTTTACGCTCTGATAATACGAGATTTGCATAGTTCTTTGTAAAGCGATACATCAGGTAGCAATACACACCAAATAGCGATATTGCCAATAACCCCGAAATCATCATGTATTTTATGCCGCCATAGTAGATAATCGAAATCTCGGCAATGTTTGCTACGAGCACTAATGCTCCAATAATGGCTCCTTTAGTAAGGATATCATTCAAAAAAATCGAAGGCTTCATACGCACAACTCTTTAATATTTAACAATGCAAATATAAAAATTATTTTTTAATTCCGCGCCTATCCAACGCCTCGGTATATCGACGAGCATTTTCACGATGTTCCTCATAGGTGCGAGCAAAATTGTGGCGACCATCAAACTCGGGACGGGCACAGAAGTAGAGATAATCGTGCTCGGTATAATTAAGAACCGCATCGATGGCAACAATACTCGGAATACAAATTGGTGCAGGCGGAAGACCTTTGTTTTTGTAGGTATTAAACGGGGAATCAATCTTAAGATGCTTGTTCAAAACACGCCGTATCGTAAAGTCACCAACAGCATAACGCACGGTAGGGCAGGCCTGCAAAGGCATTCCCTGGCGCAAACGATTGATAAACACTCCCGCTATCAACACCATATCCGATTTGGCCTTAACCTCTTCGTAAATTATTGAGGCCAATGTCATTACCTCATACTTTGAAAGACCACAACGCTTCAACTTTGCAGTCCTCTCCTTATTCCAAAAGGCGTTGTACTCGCTATTCATTCTGCGAATCAATTTCTCGGGTGTGACACTCCAATACACCTCGTAGGTGTTGGGGATAAAGATGGAGATAATACTATCGCGACCGAGCCCCAACTCTTTGCGGAGCTCCTCGCTACGCATTGCGCTGAGCAGAGCTGCCGAGTCGGCATCGATTTGAGCCGAGAGTCGGCCCGCCAACTGAGGAAGCGTTCGAGCACCCTTAATAACAAGTCGAACAGGGGATTGCTCTCCCAAGGCTATTTTGCGAACCATTCGAATAACATCACTCTCTTCGTCAAATTTGTAGTGACCGGTGCGAAATCTCTCCGAAAGATTCAATCTCGAGGCGTAGATATCGAATGCTTTGCGATGAATCGGAGTCTTGAAATGTGGATATAATTGCTCTTTCACATCGTCATAACTGCTTTTGGAGCTGATATATAGATGAATTGTTTCGCTAACAGCTCCGCTAACGAACGAATAGTAGAGTAGTCCTGCGGCCACTATGGCAACAGCGACTAACAGAGAGCCCCAACGTAGGAGTCGTTTTTTACTTTTTTTCATAATTCGTCCAAAATTTTTGCAAAGATATAAAAAAAGTTTTACTTTTGCACCTGGGTAAGTCTTATACGACCAGCTCCTGCAGAACTCCCCCAGGCAAGGAATTGAGCAAGGGTATGCGGTTGTAGCGGTGCGATATAAGTAGCTTACCCTTTTTTTATTGTCGGCTGATGCCGAATAAAAAAAGGGTAAAGTATTGACATTCCCCCTAAATCCCCCTGTTGAAAAAGGGGGACTTGGTCCTGCTTCGCAGGATAAGATTTCCATTGTCGGCTGATGCCGAATAAAAAAAAGTGTAAAGTATTGACATTCCCCCTAAATCCCCCTGTTGAAAAAGGGGGACTTGTCGCAGAACAAGTTCTGCTCCGACTAATTTTCCCATTGCAGACTCAATGCCGAAGA
>JAZQIS010000014.1:0-13768 GCA_045541235.1 Alistipes sp. | reverse complement strand
CAACCCACTCCTTGTTGACTGTCGCTGCATTCAACGAGATAGTTTTGTAACTTAATGAATCCATCTAATACTTGTTAAAAATTTTATGTAATCCAACCTCGCACTTTGCGAGTGCGCAAAGGTACGAATAATTTTTTGAATTACACAACTTTTTTAGTAATAAAAATAAATAGGAGCAAACAATTACCCGCAAGCTATTTACCCCGTATTTTTCAACCGCCGCGCTTTGCTCATTCAGAAAATAGTTGTACTTTTGCCGGAGTAGTTAAACCGAGTTGAAATTATCAACCTATAGCCTTTTATGATTAAAACACTTTTAGCATCAGCAATATTGGTGGCAAATGTAGGTATGGAGTGGTTCAAATCGCAATTTGACACCTACGACAAGATGCAGAAAAGTCTCCACAAACTTGCCGAGCCGGGATATGTGGAGCACAAAAGCGCAGAACTTATCATAAAGCACCTCGAGGAGCACGGATTCAAGGTTGAACGAGGTGTTGCCAACATTCCGACCGCCTTCGTAGCAACTTTTGGCGAAGGGAAGCCCGTTATGGGCGTTCTTGCCGAATACGATGCCTTGCCGGGACTATCGCAGGATACGACAGCGTGTTTCAATCCTCGTATAGCGGGAGGCTACGGACACGGTTGCGGCCACAACCTTATTGGTACAGCGGCCGTTTCTGCCGCAGTTGCCGTATCGAAATGGCTTGCCGAGGGACACAAGGGAACGATTAAATTGTTCGGCTGCCCTGCCGAAGAGGGCGGTGGCGGAAAGACATATATGGTGCGCGAGGGCCTTTTCGACGATGTCGATTGCGCCATCTCCTACCACCCTACAAGTCGCAACCAGATACTCCACACATCGCAATCGGCAAAGATTGGCGTACTATTCAACTTCATAGGCAAGAGCTCTCACGCAGGCTCTGCACCGCACAATGGTCGTTCGGCTCTCGATGGTGTCGAGGCGATGAACTTTATGATGAATATGAACCGCGAGCACATTCATCAGGATTGCCGAGTTCACTACATCATTACTGATGGTGGAGAAGCTCCAAACATTGTACCCGACAAGGCTCAGGTTTATTACTACCTGCGCCATCCAAATTCAGAGGTTGCGAAGGAGCTTCTGAAGCGCACTATTGCAGCGGCAGAGGGTGCTGCGATGGGAACAGGAACAGCCGTAAAGTATGAGTTTTTGAGTGGCACATATTCGATACTGCGCAACAACACCCTTGCAAAGATAGCCCATCGCAACCTCGTTAAGGTTGGGGGTGTAAAATTGACGGATGCCGAGAAGGAGTATGTAAGGGCTCTAAATGGTGGTGCAGACAAGAATAGGCCTATCGATTTGACTCCATTTGAGAGAGTTGAGCCGTTTGTAGAGAGTTGGGTATATGGCGGAGGCAGCTCTGATGATACCGGCGATGTGTCGCAAGTTGTTCCACTATGCAGAGTTGAAACATGCGCCAACATCATAGGCATCCACACCTGGCAATTCTCCTCTATCGTAGGAACATCGATTGGTACCAAGGCGATGCTCAATGCAGCAAAGACAATATACCTCACCCTTATAGAGCTGTATCAGAAGCCGAAGGAGTTACAGAAAATTCGCGAGGAGTGGGAGTCGGTGCAAGGCAAAGATTACAAATACGAGAGTATCATCGGCAATGAGCCCCCTGCCTTGGAGTACTTCAGAAAGAAGGCTGCTGCAAGCCCAAGATAAAATAGACAAGCGCAACCGATTGGGTTGCGCTTGCTTCTTTTTTATGCTCAAACTTTACAACTTCAAGAACTCCATCTTGTCGGGTTCGGCGCAGGCTATAACTATATTTTCGCCATCCCACTTGCGGACAAGGAAGAGATTGTCAGTGCCTGTAGCATAGAGCGAAAACGAACCGATACTACGTGTATAATACCTACCAAAGAAGCCGAACAGCCCTCCAACTCCGAAGGTACGAATTACTCCTCTCATAGCATCTTTCGGCAGTTTTTCCACGCTCCTAACCTCGTCGCGGCGAATCGTAACACTCCGATATCGACGCAGAATAACAATCTGCGACTCCCCCACCTCCAATCGCTGCGGAGCCAACCCCTCGCACGCCAACATCGTAGGGAGCATTATCAGATTAAAGAGTATGAGTCCGACAAGGTGCTCGACATTATCGGACTGCGTAAATAGCATATAGAGCATATATCCCGACACACCAACCCAAAGGATGAAGAACGAGAAGGTTATAATCCACACGCTCTTACTCCACACAAACGGAACAGTATAGAAGCCCTTATTTCTCATAAATTTAGTTTGAGGCTACAACTACTCGTTACTCCTTAGAATTGCACCTTCACACCAACCGTAAACGATGCACCCAACTCACGATAATAGGCCCAGCGGTATGTCGGCATAATATCGCCAAGGAGATTATTTCCTTCGGCAAAAATCGTCCAAGTCTTATTTACGTGCCAATCGGCATAGAGGCTTAAATCGAGTGCCACAGGCGTTGTAAAATGGCCTATCGAAGCTGGTTCCGCATAGTTCGGATTGAAGAGTGCATAGTTGCGTAGCGATGTCCATCGGCTCTTACCATACACCTCGGTCGAGAGTCCCAAGGTAAATTGTTTGTGAGTATATCGAACCTTGAGAGAGCCCTCCACATTCGGCATTGCACTATCAATAGTCGTTTCGCCAAGTTTAGCGTAGTCGCTATAGAGCAGACCCTTGACCTGTGCCGAAATCAGCAACTGCGAGATAGGTCGGTAATCTATCACACCACACAACGACCATATATTGCGTTTTGCGGTGGTTACATCGAAGAATATCTGATTGACATTATACCAATAGAGAGCATTCTTCATAAACGACATACTTGCATAGAAGCGATAGGAGAACTTACTATCCTTAGTATGGCCCGAAACACCTATACGCACATCGTAGATTTCGGTGTTTGGTATAACCTTATTGGATTGCAACGTCCCATTACCCTCTCCGAGTATCGCCAAATATGGATTTTGATTCGCCAACGAATAATAGCTATTATTCTGCAACTTACCCTCTACCTCCACATACGGAACAGCCAAACCGCGATCTCCAATATTGAGCGAGAGGTTCAGCATAGGGAATCCATGCCATCTGTTCCTCTTGACATCAGCAGGGTTATGGTCGTAGTAGAGTTTTGCTCCTACATTCAAATCCATGAGCCCTCCCGAGCGATAGCGATACATCAGTTGTGCTCCGACAATCGAATTTTGGTAGGCCTTCAAGGAGCGCACACCGTAATATCCGTTGTAGTCCACATTAAACGACATCGAGCTACGTTTGGTAATTTCTCGGGCCAAAGTTGCTCCTGCCGAGGCATTCAGCTGCTGATACCTCTCTCCCACTACAAAGTGCTCCGATTTATCGTTGAAGAAATTGGCCGCGGCATACACCTTAAAGTTGAGATGGCTATAATCAGCAAACGAATCGCCAAAGCTTACATTGAAACTAATATCGTCGGTATCTATACTGCGACGCTTATAGACCAAATACTCCGAACCATCCGTATTGTACAGGTTGTGGAACGGATATCGATAATATAGATTCATACGATACGACAAATCGCCGGCAAGAGTATAACGTCCGAAATACTTACCACCCGTAACGCCAAACTTATTATTCATCTGCATAGAGCGATTATCCCTTCTATAGAACTTGCCATCGACACCATTTTCGTATGGCAATTTTGCATAGAGGCCATAGTGATTTGCATAGCCCACGATATAGCCGACATCGGCACGATGCGACATTGCATAGAGGTCGCCAACGGTATTTAGCGGATATCCTGCGCCGAGTTTGAGGTAGAACGGATAACGTCGCTGATACTCCCAATATGTTGCTGTAGCAGGCTTGAAACGGTGAGTACCGAGAGTCGAAGCAAACGAACGCGGCGTGATAGTATAGTCGATTTCGGGACGTATGGTAATGGTATCTACCATATTGGGAATTACCTCCATCTTTTTCGCTTTGCTAATCTCGGGAGCGTAATCCTTTGTTACCTCCACATGCTTCGACACCTGCGCCGATACCGCGAATGATACCGCGCAGAGAATAACGAGAGTTGTAATATATCGTTTCATAGCCACTAATTCAATTTTTCGAGTTTCGACTGAGCTTCGGCAACCACGCCATCATCTGCCGGCGAATAGCCATCCACCACGCTGCGGTATGTTGCACGAGCCTGGAATATATCGTTACGCTGTACATAGATATCGCCCAATACTATAAACGCCTTGCCGAGCCAATACGAATGGGTAATCTTGCTATCGGCCAACGCATAGACTCTCTTTTCGCTCTCGTCATATTTGCCTTCGGCAAACAGAGCTTCGATAATTCGGTAGGCCGATTCTGCACCCTCTGCCGTAGTAACATCTGCCGCCAACAGCTCAAAGATTGTTCGAGCCTCAACCTCCTCGCCTCGAGCCGAAAGAACCTTTGCCTTAGCAAATCTCACTCTGCGAAGTGTGGCAGCATCTACATCTGCAAGAGTATCCAAGTCGTTCGCCATTGACAACACCTCGCCATTATCACTGCGCGATAACACCGACTCCGCATACCCTTTTGCCGCCTCCGCACGCTCCGCAGCACTATCCACCACATCGTACATGCGGCGATATGCCTTCGAGGCCTCTCCAAACATCTTATTCTCGAAAGTCAATGTTGCCAATCTTCCGACAACGGATACCGTATATTGGTTTTTAGGCTTCTCGGAGAGTTGTTTCAAGCTCTCTATCGCATTATCAAGGCTATCACTCTTGAGGTAACAATCACTCAAATAGAATAGCGCATCGTTGGTATAATACCCCTTCGGATAGTTTTTCAAGTAGCCTTTCAACTGCTTAATCGCCTCCGGTGTACGCTCTGCAAGATATGTAGTCTGTGCCGCACGGAACGACAACGAATCTCGAGCCATAACACTCGTGTCGCACACCGCACCCGTACGCTCTGCATATGCGAAATACTCGTCGATAGCCCCTTTCGAGACATATATCTCGCGTACGCTCTGAATTGCATCCTTGGCAGCAGCCGATTGTGGTGCGGCCGAGATAATCTTATCGTAGTAGAAGAGCGACTTGT
Organism: Alistipes sp.; assembly: GCA_045541235.1. Taxonomy (GTDB): domain Bacteria; phylum Bacteroidota; class Bacteroidia; order Bacteroidales; family Rikenellaceae; genus Alistipes. The sequence continues at coordinate 8,658 of JAZQIS010000014.1, read as the reverse complement.
CGCTATTACCGAGGTTGAGATGCACCAAGCCTAAATTGAGCAACGCCGGAGTGTAATATGGCGACTGTGGATACTTCGACACAAACTTCTCGAGTACAGGAGCACTCTCCGAATAACGGCCGAGCGCGACATAGGTACGACCAAGTTCGTACGCCGCATCATCATTGAAATCACCGCAATTCTCCTTTTGCATCTGCTGCAATGCACTAATCTTTGCGACCGTATTTCCGGCCAATCCGAGAGATATGGCACGATGATACTTTGCATAGTTTTGTTCGACCGTTCCCATAGCGACCACCCTCTCGTAGCTCTTGACGGCATCGGCATACTTGCGCTGTGCATACTGCGTATCGCCCAAGCGATTGAGAGCATCGGCTCGATAGCTATCTGCGTTCTTATAAAGCCAGGTAAAGCCCTCGAAAGACTTCTGACTCTTTGCCATATCCTCCAACTGGAAGTGTGCATAGCCCATATTATAGAGAGCCATCTTATACTCATTCTCGCTCTTTGGAGCGCGCCTAACATAGTTGTCGTAGTAGCTTATCGCCAAATTAAAATCGCCCTGTTTATAGGCTATTTCGCCCAACCAGAAAAGGCTCAAAGCATTGTATTTGGGGCTCACTCCAATCTTTTGTGCCTCGCCCAATGCCGACTTTGCTTTGGCAAAATCGCCATTTTTGAACGCCTCCAAGCCATTGAAGTAGGCAATCTTCTGCAGGGCAGCGCGCTGTGTGCCGTCAGGATTTGGGAAAGCCTTTATTGCTTTATAGGCCATCTCGTAATCGTGCGAATTGTAGTATGCAGCAATCAGCAACTCTCGCGCTTCATCCACCCTCTCCGACTCGGGATACTTAGTCACATATCGCGTGAGCACATTTATCGACTCGTTAAAGGTGCCTCCACCGGTCTCAAACAGCAATTTTCCGTAATTAAAGAGAGCATCCTCCGAAATGGCATTATTGTACTTCTCGTCAGCGGCCATAGCAAAAGCGTGTATAGCCTGACGCTTGTCGTTGCAACGAATATAGCAATCCGCCAAGTGGTACGACGCATTTTGAGCCAAGTCGTCGCTCCCCTCGGCCACTTTTCGCAGGGCTTCAATAGCTACGGTATAGTCGGTCGAACGATAGGCCGAATATCCGAGTATGTAGTTCTCCTCGCGTCCCATCTTGCCACCCGAAAGCTGATAGCCCGAGATATAACGGAATGCCTTGTCATAACCCTGCAAACGATACCAAGCCTCTGCTATCACTCGCATCAACTCCGTACGCTCCAACTCGACAGAGTTCTTCAACAGATCATCGCCATTCTTCACCACGTATTGATAGTTTTCCCTCGCGAACTCTATCTGGAAGAGATAATACGGGATAATTTTTGCGTAGTTATCGCTCTTCTTCAGAGTTTCAAAGCCCTGGTACGCCTCCTTATAGTTACCTCTCGCATAGTGAATGTATGATTTGTAGTATGTGGCATGGTCGGCATATATCCCTACCGGAGAGAGCATCGAAAAGAGTTCATTCGCCTTGTCGTAATTGCCTGCAACGAACTCGATATAACCCATTCTCATATTATACTTCTCGCGCTCGGTCTCATTCAAGGCCTTGTACGTCACCTTATCCAGATATTTGCGTGCCTCGGCATACTCCTCGCGCTCGCAGTGATACATAGCCAGCATAAAGCGGACTCTGTTCACATAGATAGATTCCGGATAACGTCGCATATAGGCAAGAAGGATATTTCGTGCATCGTTATCGCGCAGCTCCGAAGCACAGCACGCCAACGAGAAATCGATATAACATATCATCGATTCATCATCAGCCGAGACTCTCGAACGGAGGGTTGTAAGGAGATAACGCGCCTCGGTATATCGTCCATGCTCCATCAGCGACATTGCACGTTCGGTATCGCGCTTAATCTCGGTCGAAACAGCCGCATTTGCCACTCCTATATAAAAGGTTGCGAAAAGCAACGCAAAAATAGCTCTCTTTAACATAGCAACACTATACTTCTTAATTTAGGCAAAGTTAGCAAAAAAAGTTAAAAGTACAAAGATTAAACTTAAAAGTTTAATTATATACGACATAGAACAAAGAGGCCGAGCAGAGATGCCCGGCCCATAACACTGTGTATTGTCAGATTATTTTGCTGCAGGAGCCTCGGTAGCTTCAGGAACAGCAGGAGCCTCAACCGGAGCAACCTCACCCTCAGCCTTTGGAAGCTCGCCCTGTGGAACCGTAACCTCGGTAGGAGTAGTCTCGACAGTCTGCAAATCTGCCGGAATGGTTGCCTTGCCACCAACGAAGATTGTGAAGACGAGCGACAACACGAGAATCACTACAGCTGCACCCCAAGTAAACTTCTCGAGGAAATCTGCTGTTTGGCGAACACCGATAACCTGATTAGAAGCACCAAAGTTAGAGGCCATACCACTCTTTGGGTTCTGAACCAACACTGCGAGTATCATCAAAATACTTGCGATAAGAATCAATACAATCAAAAATGTAGTCATAATCTATACTGTTTTTAATTATTTTTCTCGATATTTTCGATTTTCTCGGCAAAGTAAATACTTTTTTCCGAATTTAGCAAACTTAATTTACGATATATTTCAATTGCCTCCTTTCGAAGCCCCTGAGCAAGATAGATTTCCGCAAGCTCTTCGCTCACCAAATCATCCTCGTCATCGATGTCGGCCTCAACCAAAATTTCATCCTCAACTTCGCCATCATCGGCAACAATGCGGTAATCGCCCTTTCGCAAAAACCGGCTTATGATTTCACCCGAACTCTCCTCTGCAATTTTCTCTACATCAAAGCAATAATGCGACCGAACGTCCTCCGTCTGCTGTTCCTTAAGCAGACGCGCTGCTTCAAACCAAGGGTACTCTGCAAGCACCTTGTTCAACGCCTCGACATCGACCTCGCCACCGCCCTTTATACTCTCAACCAACGACATAATACTCTACCAATTTGAGGCTGCCGCCATAAAAATATCTGTTACAAGTTGATCGACAATTTCGGGTATCAGCGTACTCTCCACCTCATTGAGCAACTTTGTCGAGTCATAATCGGCATATGCCGAGAATGATTTGGCCTTAAACGATGCCTTATCATCCACCGCATTCATAAAGCTCACCTTAACCGTAATTGTCAGACGATTCTGCAACGCATAGTCTCCACTCGACACCGAGGAGGTAGTCGATGTATAACCCACAATCTCGCCCTCAAATGCAAAATCGCCACCCTCGGGAACCTGCACAAGTCGCGTTCGCGTTGCAAAGCGTTGTGTCAGTTCATCGGTAAGAGTTGCACTCAAAATAGGGGCAACCATCGGCGCATTATTCGGAAAATATGCTACCGAGAAGGTCTTTGCATCGGGCGGAATCGACGCTCCCGACAGGGTATATTTCACGGTGCAACCGCTTGTTGCCAAAAGTGCAAGGGTGTATATTGCAAAAAGTATCTTCTTCATAAGCACCTCTCTTTTCTACTCTTCAATGTTCAACTCCTTAATCTTACGATAGAGAGTTCGTTCCGACATATACAACTCGGCAGCAGCAGCACGGCGACTGCCTCCGTTGCGACGCAGGGCCTTCACAATCTGCTCACGTTGCATATCGGCCTTTGTCATCTCGCGAGGCAACTCCTCAACCACCACGCTCTCCGCGAACTCCTCCTCTACGGGTGCAGCATGAGGCAACAGAGCCACAACATCCTTTTTCTCGGTCGGAGTCGGACCGGCCGTACCATACGACGAGTATCCGCGATGCAAATCGGCCATCATTCGCTTGAGGTCGTTGATATCGCTACGCATATCGAACAATATCTTATACAAGAGCTCTCGCTCGGAGTTCATATCCTCCACCTTTGCAGACTGTGTAACGCTTGGCGACGTAGCCGAGTTCTCATCAACAAGATATTTTGCGAGAATCTGCGGTGTAATATCCCTCGACTCCTCAATGGCCGAAATCTGCTCTGCTACATTCTTCAGCTGGCGAATATTACCTCGCCAATAGTAGCTCTCGAGCATCGCCCTCGCCTCCTCATTCAGTGCTATAGTTGGCATTTTATACTGCAACGCCACATCTGTAGCAAAACGGCGGAATAGGAGATAAATATCCTCGGGACGTTCGCGCAATGCAGGAACGGTAATAGGTACCGTATTAAGGCGATAGAACAAATCCTCTCGGAAACGACCATCGGCAATAGCCTTCATCAGATTAGAGTTTGTGGCTGCCACCACGCGCACATTGGTCTTCTGCACCTTGGCCGAGCCTACGCGCATATATTCACCCGTTTGCAGAACTCGAAGTAATCGTACCTGCGTGGCAAGCGGTAGCTCTCCGACCTCGTCGAGGAAAATTGTACCTCCATCGGCCTCCTCAAAGTAGCCTTTTCGCGAATCTATCGCACCCGTAAAGGCCCCTTTTTCGTGTCCGAAGAGTTCGGAATCTATCGTTCCTTCGGGTATAGCACCACAGTTTACGGCTACATATTTATTGTGTTTACGCGCTGAAAAGGCGTGTATCACCTGCGGGAAAAACTCCTTACCTACGCCACTTTCGCCCGTAACAAGCACAGTCAAATCGGTAGGCGCAACGCGAACGGCAACCTCCAATGCTCTATTCAAAAGCGGGGAGTTGCCTATTATTCCAAAGCGTTGTTTTACCGAAAGTAAAGTGTTGTTATCCATTATCTTCTACTCATTTATCGTCTGCTCAATCGAAGTCGCAGCCTGCTCGGCCACCCCTCTTGCTTCGGTTGCATCATTCGATACATACCAGCAATATGCGACCACTGCCAAAGCCGCAACAATAATAACTATTGCGATAAACATCACAAAGTCGAAGCTTCGACGGGGCTTGGCCGACCTTCTGTACGCAGCCGGTGTAACCTTGCGAGCCGGCTCGGTTTTTACATCTTCGACGCGCTCCTCAACCACTATCTTCTCCTCGGGAGCCCCCTCTGTCGGGGTTGCCGACACCGGAACATAGGGAGCCTGCATCGGTTCCTCCTCTCCCAACACTTGCGGATAGAGGCGCACCACCCCCGAATCCGGTTCAACACGCAGAGTTCCAACCACGTCCAATCGGCAGTAGCCATACTCCTCCAACTCGTTACGAACCTCAAAGACAAAACGGTCTATCGTTACAGCCGTCTCCATCTCATTGAGACCCCTTGCCTGCAACAACGACGTAAGCACACCGTCATCCGTACTCAACAAATCCGAAAAGATGTGTTCGCCCGACTCCTTAACCATAAAGGCTCCAAGGGAGGGCACGACCAATTTGCGATTCGTTTTCAGATACTCCGCAATAACTTCAACGACAATACTCATAGACACTTAACGACTATTATCTCGATTTTGTTATAAACTATTTGCGTTTTGACTCGATTACAGAGTCGATATAGGCCTTGATTTTCGGAGCAGGATCCTCCCATCCCTCAGGCTTAATGACTTTATTGTCCTTTGGATTGTAGTGAGGTTTTCCATCCGGCCACAACTTTGCCATATTCGCCTTCTGCACAATGTCGAACAACTCATCTGCCTCCAAGCCCATCTCGACCATGGTGCCGAGAGCGAAGTACATAAGGTCAATCATTGCATCGGCCTGCTCGTAGATATCCTCCGCAACAAGGAACTCCGCAACCTCCTCGTTCATCCACTTCGCACGCGAAAGGGCGCGCTTCTTCGATATCATCACAGGTTGCTCGGCAACGGGATGTCCGAATTTCTCGTGAAATTCACGAACATCATTCCACTCTTTCTTCATAATATTAGTTTATGTTATGTTGTTTTGTTACGTTTATTGTTAGGGTTACTGGGCGTTACTGGGGGCGCACCTTCGGTGCTTACTGGGGTTTACGGGGGAGTTTCTCAGTTTCCCCTTAATCTCTCTAATCTCCCCTAATAACCCTTAATAGCCCTTAATAGCCCTTAATAGCCCTTAATAGTTTTCCGTTTTCCGTTTTCCGTTTTCCGTTTTCCGTTTTCCGTTTTCCGTTTAATTAACGTGCAAAGATACAAAAAAGTTTTACTTTTCACACTTTGTTTCATACTTTTTACTACCTTTGTACAAAATATCCAAATAAAACCAACTTTTTTCTATGAAAAAAACATTTCTCCTATTGGGTGTGATTCTGTTCGCCATTTCGGCAGAAGCGAAGGATTATGCAGTTTCGACCCCGAACACAACTCTTATCGTATCGGCCAAGCAAGGCGAGGCTCTATACTTCCGTTACTACGGCTCGCGTGCGGAAGTCAGCGACGTTCGCGCAGCAGGGCGAATGGTAAAGCAGGAGGCATACCCTGCATTCGGGACCCAATGCCACAGACCATACGCATCGCTTGTTAAGCAGGCTGACGGAGACAACGCCGTAAAGTTGGTTGTTGAGAATGTTGAGCAGAGCAAGGTGGGCGGTCTCGACAAATTGACCATTTCGTTGCGCGATGTGGCACACCCTACCCTACTTGTCAAAGTGAACTATTCGGCATACTCCGATTGTGACATCGTTAAGATGAATACCGAGTACATCAACGAGGGAAAGAAGGCTGTGGTTTTGCAAAAATATATGTCGGCTGTTCTCCCTATCCAATCGGACAACTGCGTGCTGCTGCACCTCGACGGAACAGCCAAAAACGAGTGTAACGAGCATATCGAGAAGCTCACTAATGGTGTTCGCGTAATATCGACACAAGCGGGTTCACAGATTGCGAAGTTCAACAACGCATCCTTTATGCTCGGTCTGGATGGCCGCCTCGACGAGACAAACTGTCCTGTAATTGCAGGCTCGCTCGTCTGGATGGGTAATTTCCATTTCGAGTTTCACAATACACTTATGACAAAGTCGCCAACCCTCTTTATGGGTGGCATCAACCCCGCTGCAAGCGACTACACTTTGGCCGGCAAAAAATCTTTGGTAACGCCCGAAATGGTATTTACCTACACCACAAATGGCAAAGGCGAGGCCTCCCGTAACTTTCACCGTTGGGCACGCAAATATCAGCTCCTCGACGGTATGAAGCAGCGCGAGGTGCTGCTCAACTCGTGGGAGGGAGTCCACTTCGACACCACCGAGGAGAATTTGGAGCCTATGATTAAGGATTTTGCCACACTCGGCGGTGAGATGTTCGTTGTTGATGATGGCTGGTTTGGACCAAAATACCCACGCAACGATGCGCAGAGTTCGCTTGGCGATTGGGGCATTGCGAAGTCGAAGTTGCCGAATGGCATTCGTCCGCTTATCGACCTTACCCACAAAAACGGGATGAAGTTTGGCATTTGGATTGAGCCCGAGATGGCAAACGTAAAGAGCGAACTCTACGAGAAGCATCCGGATTGGGTTCTTCGTCACCCCGACTACGAACCAACGTATGGTCGTGGCGGAGGTCAGATGTTACTCGACCTCACAAACCCGAAGGTTCAGGACTATGTGTTCGGCATTGTAGATAATCTCCTTACCGAAAACCCTGATATTTACTATATTAAGTGGGATAACAATATGGAGATGGCCAACGCACAATCGCTCTATTTGCCAAAGGCCCTACAGTCGAACTTACAGGTGGATTTCACGCTTGCCCTCGAGAAGATTCTCAAGCGTATTCGCGCCAAGTATCCGGAGGTTGTAATTCAGCTCTGTGCATCGGGCGGCACACGTCTCAACTACGGTTTTATGCCATACTTCCAGGAGATGTGGACCAGCGACCAGACCGACGCATATCACCGTATTCTCATTCAGTGGGGCTCGATGAACTTCTACCCATCGAATATGTTAGCAGCTCACGTTGGTTCGGCTTACAGCAAATATACCCAGCGACTTATGTCCATCAAATTCCGCTTCGATGTAGCTTCGATGTGCCGTCTCGGAATGGAGATGGTTCCTGCCAAATTGAACAACGCCGAGCGCGAATATGCAAAGCGTGCTATCGCAGAGTACAAAGTCATCCGTCCTATCGTTCAGCAGGGAGACCTCTACCGACTTATCTCGCCTTACGAGGGTGACAAGAACTTCACGTCGTTGATGTATGTGAACGAGCAAAAAGAGAAGGCGGTTCTCTTCGTATATCGCCACCTTATCAAGGAGGCTATGTCGGCAAATATCATCCGCCTACAGGGTTTGAAGGCCGATGCAAAATATCGTATTCGCGAGGTTGCACCGGAGGTCGAAAATCAGCCCGTAAAGATTAGTGGCAAGGTCATCAGCGGCCGTATGCTGATGCAGGAGGGAATCGTTATCCCTGAGCTCACCAAGCGAATTAAGTCGAACGAATCGCTCGGAGATTTGCGCGCCACAAACGATTATCGTAGTGTAGTTCTCGAGCTCACCGAGGTTAAATAAAACGGAAAGCGGAAAACGGAAAGCGGAAAACGGAGGTAAATGCAAAATGCAGAATGCAAAATGCAAAATGCAAAATGCAGAACCGACGCTGCGGAGCGAGAGCAGAGGGTGCTTGCACACTTTGCCGAGCCGCGAGGAGGAAAAGCCCTCGAAGAGGGGTTAATGCAAAATGCAAAATGCAAAATTAGTTTTCCGTTCTCCGTTTTCCGTTTTCCGTTATTTCTTTACTAAAATACTTCCATAGGTCTATCTTCGACTCCGTGCCATCGAGTAGTCGCCCCACATTCTTGCGGTGAGTCCACACCAACGCAATAGCAAC
>JAZQIS010000013.1:0-15028 GCA_045541235.1 Alistipes sp. | reverse complement strand
GTTCTGATGAGTTCTTTTTGCACAAGTCTGCGGATAGCAAAATGCTCACATACGCCCAAGTATGCTCCGCTTTTGCTCCCTTGCCTTGGCACAAAAATAATCTCATCATTTACGATTTTTTGGGTGGGTAGAGTTCTGATGGGTTCTTTTTGCACTGCTCTTCGGATAGCAAAATGCTCACATACGCCCAAGTATGCTCCGCTTTTGCTCCCTCGTTTAGCACAAAATTTCCACCACCATTTACGATTTTTTTTGGTAGAAGATATTTGAAGATAAGATAAAGTAATTCTCAATTCTCAATTTAGCTTGGCTATGTACACTTTCGACCACAACCTGTTTCTTCTCCTCAACTTCGATGGAGGTAAGGCGATGGACTATATTATGGAGACCATATCGGGAACGCTGATGTGGTTGCCACTCTATTTCTTTATCCTCGCCTTTGTTTGGTATAAGTTTGGCTGGCAGAGGGCCCTGGGCTTTGTCCTCTGTCTGGCTTTGGCGTTAGGTCTTTCGGATATCATCTGCGGAATCTTCAAGCACACAGGGCCTCTGAAGAATCTGTGGGAGTCATTTCCTGTGCGCCATCGTCCGATGTTTGATGCTGCGGTGAGCAAATTCTCGCACATCCCATCGTTCGATCACGGCTACTATGGCACCGTCTCTGCACACGCTGCAACGGCTGTGGCGTTGGCTTGGTTCTCGGCCCTTACAATCCGCAAAACGTGGTATAATTGGTTGATTGCCGTTGCCGTAGTTTTGATATGCTATTCGCGCATCTATCTTGCTTGCCATTTCCCGATGGATATACTGCTTGGAGCGATAGTCGGTACAGTTTGCGGCCTTTCGATGTTTTTCCTTTGGAAAAAATTTGATGCAGTTATTGCTAAACAGCGCAAATAAGTGTATCTTTGCGCCCGAAAGTAAGAAAAAACAATATACAATTATGGAACATTTGAGTGAACAAGAACAACTGCGTCGTCAATCGCTCAAGGCGTTGCGCGACCTCGGTATCAACCCTTATCCTGCCGAAAAGTTTGATGTTTCGGCCAATGCAGCACAGATTGCTGCGGAGTTCGATGCCGAGCCTGCAAAATTCGAGGCTGTAACCATCGCCGGCCGTATTATGAGCCGTCGTATTATGGGTAGTGCTTCGTTCTTTGAGTTGCAGGACCATACAGGCCGTATCCAGGTATATATCCGTCGTGACGACGTTTGTCCCGAGGGCGACCCTACACTCTACAACACCGTATTTAAGAAGTTGCTCGATATCGGCGACTTTATCGGTGTAGAGGGCTTTGCATTCCGTACCAATACAGGCGAGTTGTCGGTTCATTGTCGCAAGTTTACCGTATTGTCCAAGTCTATCCGCCCACTCCCAATCGTTAAGGAGAAGGATGGACAGCAGTTCGATGCACTTACCGACCCTGAGGTGCGTTACCGTCAGCGTTATGTCGATTTGGTGGTAAATCCTAAGGTGCGCGATGTCTTTGCAAAGCGTGCAAAGATTATCGCTACGATGCGTGAATACTTCAACGAGCATGGCTGCTTGGAGGTGGAGACACCAATCTTGCAGCCAATTCCGGGAGGTGCTTCGGCTCGTCCGTTCATCACCCACCACAACGCTCTCGATATCGACTTCTATATGCGAATAGCTACCGAGTTGTACCTCAAGCGTCTTATCGTGGGAGGTTTCGATGGCGTGTATGAGTTTGGCAAGAATTTCCGTAACGAGGGTATGGATAGAACTCACAATCCGGAGTTTACCTGTATGGAGATATATATCGCCTACAAGGACTACCGCTGGATGATGGAGTTTACCGAGAATATGTTGGAGCGTATCGCTTTGGCCGTAAATGGCACTACTGAGGTGGAGATTGACGGCAAGCAGATTTCCTTCAAGGCTCCATTCCGTCGTTTGACAATGACCGATGCCATCCGCGAGAAGACTGGCTACGACATTACAGGTCAGAGCGAAGCCGATTTGCGTGAGGCTTGCAAGCGTTTGAACGTGGAGATTGACGACACGATGGGTAAGGGCAAGTTGATTGATGCCATCTTCGGACAGTACTGCGAGGAGGATTTGGTACAGCCAACATTTATCTGCGACTACCCAATCGAGATGTCGCCACTCTGCAAGCGTCATCGCGACAACCAGGATTTGACCGAGCGTTTCGAGTTGTTCGTTGCGGGCAAGGAGTTGTGTAATGCCTACTCCGAGTTGAACGACCCAATCGATCAGTTGGAGCGTTTCCAGGAGCAGATGCGACTCTCGGAGCGTGGCGACGACGAGGCGATGTTTATCGATATGGACTTTGTGCGTGCATTGGAGTACGGTATGCCTAACTGCTCGGGTATGGGTATGGGTATCGACCGTCTGACAATGTTTATGACGGGCCAGACCTCGATTCAGGATGTGTTGTTCTTCCCAACAATGCGCCCCGAGAAGAAGGTCGTTGCCGATGCCGAGGAGGTATATACAGAGGCCGGAGTTCCTGCCGAGTGGGTTGAGGCTATACAGAAGATGGGTTACATCACACTCGAAGCCTTTGCCAACACTGCAAAGAGCGGTGGAATGAAGCTCTTCAACGATCTTTGCGGCTTCAACAAAAAGAATAAACTCGGCTTGCCAACTGCCGAAATCAAAGCATGGATTGAGTCGAAGAAGGAGTAAAAACCTCTCCGAATATTATTACGAAGAAGAGCGTGCAACCATGGTGTTGTAGGCTCTTCTTTGCTTTTGACTATAAACTTAAAACCGATATGAAACGAAATCTTTTATCCCTTCTGATGGTACTGACGGCACTTTCGGCTATTGCTGCCGAGCCACGCCATCGTGATCCGAATGTAAACTCCGTAAATCGTGAGCCTATGCGTTCGACCTTCATAGTCTACCCGACAACGGCAAAAGTGAGGAGCGGTAGTTCGATAGATGCATCACCCCTTTATCGCTCGATTGATGGTGTGTGGAAATTCCTCTGGTTGGAGAATGTGCTGACGCCAAATCCTGCAAATTTTGCGGCAACAAACTTCGACGATAGCGAGTGGAAGACGATGCCTATCCCCGGAATGTGGGAGTTGAACGGCTATGGCGATCCTGTCTATATCAGTCATGGCTGGCCTTGGCTTAATTGGGCAGATAACACCCCTCCGTTTCCTCCGAAGGAGCGCAATCATAAGGGCTTATATCGTCGAGAAATCGAGGTCCCTGCAGAGTGGCAGGGTAAGCAGGTCTATGTCCATTTCGGTTCGGTAACCTCTAATATTACCCTTTGGGTAAATGGCCACGAGGTTGGTTACAGCGAGGACTCGAAACTTGAAGCTGTGTTCGATATTACCCCCTATGTAAAGATCGGAGCGAAGAATACCTTTACGATGGAGGTGCATCGCTGGTGCGACGGAACATACTTCGAGGACCAGGATATGTGGCGTATGACGGGATTTGCCCGCGAGAGCTACATTTACGCTCGTGATAAGCGACACATCAAGGATGTGAAGTTTGTGGCGTCGTTGCAGAATGAGTACAAGGATGGCGTATTGGACTTGACTGCCGAGGCTACCGAGGGCGTCAAGGCGTTGAACCTGACACTGCTCGACGGCTCGGGCAAGAGGGTTCAGAGCAAGAGCGTTGCATTTGCCGACGGCAAGTTGTCGTGGCGATGCGTGGTGAAGGGGGTGAAGGCGTGGAGTGCCGAGATTCCTACGCTCTATACGCTCGTTGTTGAGGCCACTGACGGCAAAAAGTGCATTGAGGCTACCGCTTTCGATGTAGGTTTCCGCTCGGTGGAGATTCGCAATAAGCAGCTGCTTGTCAATGGCAAGGCGGTGCTGATTAAAGGTGTAAATCGCCACGAGATGAATCCTAAAAATGGCTATGTCCTCTCGAAGGAGGATATGGAAAATGATATTCGCACCCTCAAAGAGTTGAACATTAATGCGGTGCGAACATGCCACTATCCCGATGATCCATATTGGTACGATCTCTGCAATCGCTACGGAATCTATCTTGCAAGCGAGGCGGATGTGGAGACTCACGGCTACGGCTACGGTCCGCAGTGCTTGGCAAAGCATGAGGAGTATCTCCATTCACACCTCGAACGCAATCAGCGTATGGTGTTGCGAGGATATAACCATCCGTCGATTATTGTCTGGTCGCTCGGCAACGAGGCGGGTAATGGCATAAATTTCCACAAGTGCTACGATTGGATCAAGGCATACGACAAGTCGCGTCCTACGATGTATCCTATGGCACGCCTTGTCAGGACTGCAAATGGTAATGCCGTGAAGAGCGATCCAAAGATTGATTACAACTCCGATATCGAGTGCCCTATGTATGCTTCGCCTGCGATATGCGAGAAGTATATTCCGTTGTTGGAACGCCCATTCATCCTGAGCGAGTATGCTCACGCTATGGGAAATGCAATGGGTGGTTTCTATCGTTATTGGGATTTGGTGCGTAAGTATCCTTCGTTCCAGGGTGGCTTTATTTGGGACTTTGCCGATCAGGCGTTGGAGTGGCGCGATCCGAAGGATGGTAAGGTCTACTATCGTTATGGTGGTTGCTACAACGATTTCGACGCCAAGCACCCGGGCCCTATGCACTGCAACGGTGTAGTTGCTGCGACGCGCGAGTGGCAGCCTCACGCATGGGAGGTGAAACATCAATATCAGGATATCTGGACTACCGACAAGGATGCGCAGAATGGCGTGGTTGAACTCTACAACGAGAATTGTTTTCGCAATCTCTCGCTCTATCGCCTCGAATGGGAGGTGTTGGCGGATGGTGTGCGCAAACTCTCGGGCAAGGTCGAAAATCTGAATGTTAAGCCGCAGGAGCGTAAGGCGTTGCAACTCGGCTATAAGTCTGCTGATCTGGCACAACTCGAAGGCGAGTTGATACTCACACTGCGCTATATTCTTAAAGCCGATTACCAACTCCTCAAAGCGGGTTACGAGGTGGGATTCAATCAGATAACTCTCCGTAAGGGCGATATTGCCAAGGCGTATGCTGCGGCTGCAACCCCTGCCAAGGGAACGCAACTTACCTTCGAAGGTCGCAAGGTTAAGGGCGCCGACTTCGAGCTCGAATTTTGCGGTATGGGATATCTTACAACCTATAAGTTGGGTGGAGTGTCGTTGCTTGATGAGCCGCTCAAACCTGCCTTCTATCGTGCGATGACCGAGAACGATTGGGCGGTGCGTGCCGGCAAAACTACCCGTATGCACTACCATTCGTGGAAGATGTGGCGCACTCCGTATATCCAGCTCGATAGTTTCCGTATTGCAAAGGAGGGCGAGCAGGTTGTCGTGAGGACGAAGCATCGTTATAGCGATGTAGCAACCGTGATAGAGATGACCTACAAAATCGACAGCAAGGGAACGATTGTCGTGAGCGAAAGAATGGTTCCGCGCAGAGAGAGTTTTGAATGTCTTGATATTCTGCGCTATGGCGTAGCACTCGCAATGCCTGACAGCTTCGACCGTATCGAGTTCTATGGAGCAGGCCCTCACGAGTCGTACTATGACCGCACGACGGGTGCGCCGATTGGTCGTTATGCGCAGAGTGTTGCCGACCAATACTGCATGACGCATGTCCGTCCGCAGGAGAGTGGTGCCCACAGCGAGTTGCGCTGGTGGAGAATTTCGAATGTAAAGGGCGTAGGTTTCGAGGTCGTGTCGGATATCTACTTTATGGCCAATGCAATTCCTTATCCGCTGTCGCAGATCGACAAACTCGATAGCGACTACCGCCCACACTCTGTTTTGCTCGAAAAGAGTGGCAAGACCTATGTCAATATCGACATGAAACAGAAGGGCTTGGATTGCGTGAATACATGGGGTACAATACCACCGGTGGAGGACCGTGTGCTGTACAAGGAGCAGCAATTCAACTTCGTGTTGCGCCCGTTGCGATAAAAAATAGTGCAAAGGTTGACTATCTCACGAAAAATGTGTAATTTTGCCGCGCATTTGAAAAATGCGATAAGCAGGAGAACAGAAATATATTATTAAACTTAAATTAAATATTTGAAAACTATGGCAAGAAAGAAGATTGTTGCAGGTAACTGGAAGATGAACACTGTTCCTGCAGAGGGTGTAGAGTTGGCAAAGAATGTAGTAGCAGGTCGCTCGGAGGTTTGCGAGTGCGTAAACTTTATCGTTTGCCCTCCATTCACACACCTCTCGCAGGTTGTTGAGGCTGTTAAGGGCTCGGATATCGCTGTTGGTGCGCAGGATTGCGCTACCGAGGCTAAGGGTGCTTACACAGGCGAGGTTGCAGCACAGATGATTGCAGCTCTCGGTTGCAAGTATGTTATTCTCGGTCACTCGGAGCGTCGTCAGTACTACGGCGAGACTTCGGAGAGTTTGAACAAGAAGATGGCTCAGGCTTATGCTAACGGTTTGACTCCAATCTACTGCGTAGGTGAGAACTTGGAGGAGCGCGAGGCAGGTAACCACTTCGCAGTTTGCAAGGCACAGATCGAGGAGGTAGTATTCAACCTCACCGAGGAGCAGTTTGCTAACCTCGTTATCGCATACGAGCCTGTTTGGGCTATCGGTACAGGTAAGACCGCTACCGCAGAGCAGGCACAGGAGATTCACGCCTATATCCGCGAGGTATTGCGCTCGAAGTTCGGTGCTGCTGCCGAGGAGTGCCCAATTCTCTACGGTGGTTCGTGCAAGCCATCTAACGCTGCCGAGATCTTCGCAAAGGAGGATGTTGATGGCGGTTTGATTGGTGGTGCTGCATTGGTTGCAGGCGACTTCCTCGCTATCGGTAAGGGTTTCTAGTTAGAGAAATCCACCTCAAAAGCACTTTTTATGGTAAATAAGGTTTTTGGGCTGTCAAGCGACAGCCCAAAATTGTAAAATTATGCAAGAGAGATATATCAACATAAACGACTACGACTATCCGTTGCCTGACGAGCGAATTGCAAAATTTCCGCTTGCGGAGCGCGATTCTTCAAAGTTGCTTGTCTATCGTGGTGGCGAGATTGCGGAGCGACACTTCGCCGATATTGCCGAGGAGTTGCCCGAAGGCTCTCTGCTCGTCTTTAACAATACGAAGGTTGTGCGTGCGCGACTCGTTATGCACAAGCCCTCGGGTGCGCGAGTTGAGGTCTTTTGTTTGGAGCCTCACACCCCTGCCGACTACGAACACGCCTTTGCGGTAAAGGGCGAGTGCGAGTGGTCATGCATTGTGGGTAACCTCAAAAAGTGGAAAGAGGGTGCGGTGCAGATTCCGTTCGATTACGAGGGCGAGAACTACACCTTGCAGGCATATATTGCCGAGCGTGGCACGCGCGAACATATTGTTCGTTTTGAGTGGGCGGCCCCGATGACCTTTGGCGAGTTGCTCGAGTATCTCGGTCGTATCCCTATTCCGCCATACCTCAATCGCGAGAGCGAGGAGATTGACAATACGCGCTACCAAACCGTCTATTCGCGCTTTGAGGGCTCTGTGGCAGCACCTACGGCAGGACTCCACTTTACCGAGCCGCTTATCGAGCGAATGAAGGCAAAGGGTTTCGACTTTGCCGAGGTTACGCTACACGTAGGAGCCGGAACATTCCTCCCTGTTAAGGATGAGGATGCCACCAAGCACGCAATGCACACCGAGCATTTCGATATTACCCTTACGGCGTTGCGGAAGCTGCGTGCGAACTATGGTAAGATTGTGGCTGTGGGAACAACCTCAGTGCGCACTTTGGAGTCGCTTACGGCCTTGGCGTGGCGCATCAAGGGTGGCAAGGCTTACGACTGCACAACGGTGGGGCAGTGGGAGTTGTATGATATCCCTGACGACTTCTCGGGTGAGGAGGTCCTCGATATACTTATATTATATATGGAGCAAAACGGTTTGGAGCGTTTGCGTGCTGCCACCGAGATTATGATTACTCCGCTTGGCTACAACTACCGTATCGTGCGCAATATCGTAACCAACTTCCACCAACCGAAATCGACCTTGCTGCTGCTTGTTTCGGCCTATGTGGGTGGGGATTGGCACAAGATTTACGACTACGCCCTGTCGCACGATTTTAGGTTTCTCTCCTATGGCGATTCGTCCTTGCTAATGCGATAGGTATTAGATAAAGAAGAGAGAGAGGTCGGCAACCAACGTGCTGACCTCTCTCTTCTATTTGCGATGGGCTATCTTAATGCCCCCCTTATATTTCTCTTGCTTAGTCCGCCTTTTACACTATTTTCTTGGTTTTGGCTTGTTGATGCGGAGCTTCTGGCCCGGACGGAGGAAGTCGCTCGTGAGCCTATTCCACTTCTTGATGTCGGCGACGGTAGTGCGGTTGCGCTTGGCTATTACACTCAGATTGTCGCCCTCGACAACGGTGTAGGTGTAGCCTATAGGGCCCTCTGCACGCTTCTTATCCAGATTTGCTGGGTTGAGGTACTCCTTCAGATATAGCGAGTCTTTGCGATATATCTCCTTCTCTTTTGTTACGAATTGGCTGACATATCGCATAGGGAGTCGCAATGGGTAGCGTTTTGTCGAGGCTGGTACAATATCCAATTTGTACTGCGGATTCAAATCGCGCAGTGTCTCAATCGGTATGTTGAGCGTCGAGGATACCTGACCGAAGTGCATAACGCGCTTTACGGTTACGGTGTCGGTTGCTATGCACATCGGAGTCTCTCCCGCTGTAATGCCGTGCGACTCATAGTAGTTGAAGGCATATACCGCAGCGATAAACTTTGGCACATATCCACGAGTCTCGGTAGGAAGGTAGTCGTAGATATCCCAATAGGTTCTGCACTTGCTGCCTGCGAGAGCTATGGCCTTATTAACATTTCCCGGGCCACAGTTGTAGGCTGCAATGGCGAGAGTCCAATCCCCATATACTTTATATAGGTGTGAGAGGAATTTGCACGCCACCTGTGTCGATTTTATCACGTCGCAACGCTCATCCACCAACGAGTTTATCTCCATACCCATACCTTTGCCTGTGGATGGCATAATCTGCCAAATTCCCCCTGCTCCGGCAACCGAGGTGGCCTTGCTGGTGAGATTCGACTCTATAACGGGCAGATAGCGCATCTCTACCGGAATACCTGCGGCGATAAGGTGCTCGTCGATAATGGGGAAGTAGTATTTGGAGAGGGCGAGGAGCTTGCTAATTCCACTCCAACGGCCTCCGACAAATTGGTAGATGTAGTCGCGTACAATGCTGTTGTAGGGCAGATGTACGGGCGATACCAAATCCTGAAGTCGCTTTTTGTATATCGAATCGAGGGTTTTGGTAGGAGTTGTGCGGGCATCGAGCTTGCTGCCCATGAATTTCTTGTTGCCAACATCGCGATGGAGTGTGCTCCAAACCTCAATAAGTGAATCGATTTCGGCCGGAGTGTGTGCAAGTTGCAGCGTGTCGATACGGGGAGCCGGCGTTGGCTTAACCTTTATCGTGTCGGTAATAACCACTCTTACGGTATCATATACGGTCTTGACAACTATTTGTGTTTTAGGTTGTTCCGCCACTTTCTTTCTCTTTGCCATAAGTGTTGTAGGGAGACAAAGAGCCAGGATGACGAGTAGTAGGGACTTCTTCAGCATATTTAGAATGTTAGACTTAAATTCATACCAAGTGTTGTACCTCCTCCGCTGTATGGGGACATTCGGTTGTAGGAGTAACCAATTGCAGGAGAGAGGCTTACGCTCAAATCTTTCGATATGTCGTAGTCGCGCAAGTGTGCATCTACGTGCGCATCAACAATCTGTAAAATATAGAGTCCTGCCGTAAGGATTATACACAAATCTCGGTTACGGCGGTAGCTATTTCGGAGGTTCTTGAGGAACGACGTATTGTAGCGTCCTGCAAACTCATCCTGCGGGCCATTGGGGTATAACTCGGGGTGTGCATCGTAGTCGGCCTTCAGACGGTAAGCCTTCTTAAATCGTTGATATCCACGATTGTTCCAGTCTATACAGTAGATTGTTGTGGCGAATCCGCCCACTACGATAGGCACTCTCCAATAGCTCTTGTTGTAGATTTGGCCTGCGCCCGGGCAAACCATTGCGAGGGTTGTGGCTTTGTTTACGTGCGACACCTCGTTGGTAGAGTACTTGACGGCGGCATCTCCGATAAAGTAGAGGTATGAAGCGATTGTTGTCGCCATAAATACCTGCTTCATAGTGTTATACTTTATCATCTCCGATTGCAAGGCGTTTAGCTCGGGGGTGCGGAGAAGGCTTTGGTCTGTAATGCGGTCGAACTCCGCCTTCAAAGGCTTATACTTGGTATGGCTCCAGATACACATACCAAGGGATGCTCCCACCGTACTATAGAGGATAGGCAACTTCCAATATTGCTTGTTGTAGATCTGTCCGAAGCCCGGAAGTACGACCGAAGTCATACATACTCGGCGCAACGACATCGAGTCGCTGAAGAATGGCTCTCTGTTGGCACGCTTTTCGAGTCGCTTGCGCTGTCGCTCGGTGAGTGTCGAGTCGATTTTCAGCGAGTCGGTCTTTAACGAATCGCGCTTCTCGCCAAAGAGTGATTGGCGAATGGAGTCGGGGAGTTCGGCACGAACGGATTGGTTTATCTTTGCGAGAGAGTCGGGCGAGAGCTTTCTGAGGGTATCAACCAGCTTTGCGATGCGTGCGGAGTCCTCGCGTGCCACCTCTGCCGAGTCGCGCTTGTGGACCATACCACCTTGGATGAAGGTGCGTTCGCCGCGTCGCTGACGAGCAAACGGGTTTATTTGTGCCGATGCAGGTAGCGCAGCGCAGATAAAGAGTATGCCGAGCAGTATAGCCACAATACTGCTCCCGAAAAAGGCTCTGATATTTACCCTTGCCGTTCTCAATGTTCGACTACTGTAGTTTGTTAAATCTCTTTACAAATTTCTCGATATCGGCATCCGACGAGAAGTCGATAATGATTTTACCGCCTCCGTTTTTGCCACGCTTGATAGCGATATCCTGCGAAAAGAACCTCTCGAGCTGTTCAACCAAGCGGCCATACGACTCGGGGTACTCCTCGTCGGCTACGGTGGCAACTTTTGCTCTCTTCTCCGAGGCGAGGCGTACTATCTCCTCGAGCTGACGTACCGAAAGGCTGCTCTTGATACAACGCTTGAGGAGTGACAGTTGCTTTGCCTTGCTCTCAACGGATGCTATAGCCTTGGCGTGTCCCATCGAGATAAGGCCGCCTTTGATTGCAAACTGCACCTCGTCGGGGAGGTTCAGCAGTCGGAGGTAGTTGGCTACCGTCGAACGCTTCTTACCAAGTCGCTCGGCCAAGGCCTCCTGTGTCAGACCGCACTCCTCGACAAGTCGCTGCATTCCGAGCGAAATTTCGATGGCGTTGAGGTCCTCGCGTTGGATATTCTCTACGAGAGCCATTGCGTGGAGTGTGGTGTCATCAACCTCGCGGATGTAGGCAGGCATAGCCTCCAAACCGGCTCTTTCGGCTGCTCGCCAACGACGCTCACCGCTGATGATGATATACTTGTCGCCGTCGCGCTTTACCGTGATAGGCTGAATGAGTCCCAACTGTCGAATCGAGTCTGCCAACTCCTCGAGAGCCTCCTCGTCGAACTCGGTACGAGGCTGCGTAGGGTTGGGGATGATATCCGAGATACGAATCTCGGTCATCTCCTCCATAGGCTTTGTCTTAACCTCTATTTTGCCGCCGAAGAGGGCATCCAATCCGCGGCCCAAACCTTTCTGTTTCATTATTTTGTACTCTTTTTACGATTCTTCTTCAAAAACTCCTTCGCAAGGAGCAGGTAGTTTGTTGCTCCACTTGCCGAGGCATCGTAGAGCATAATTGGTTTTCCGTGTGAGGGTGCCTCTCCTAAACGGATATTTCGCTGAATTATTGTGTCGTAGGCGAGTGGGCCAAAGTGTTCGCGTACCTCGTTTGCCACCTGATTGTTCAGGCGGTTGCGCATATACATAGTGAGCAGGAAGCCCTCGATGTCGAGTGTCGGGTTGAGGTTGCTCTTAACAATTTTGATGGTGTTAAGAAGCTTGCTCAAGCCCTCCAAGGCGAGGTATTCGCACTGCACGGGGATTAGCACCGAATCGGCTGCCGTAAGGATATTTACGGTGGTGAAGCCGAGCGATGGCGAGCAGTCGATAAAGATATAGTCGAACCTGTCGCGCACGCTGTCGATAATCCCTTTTACGACGTGGTGGCTATTCTCCATTGAGGGGAGTTCGGTGTCGGCTGCCACAAGATTGATGGAGGAGGGTAGTACCCACAAATTCTTGACATCCTCGCTGTGGAGCATCACCTCCTCGGCTGTACGTGAGCCTGTGATACACTCGTAGATACCCTCCGCATCGATGTCGAAGCCGAGTCCCGAGGTGGCATTAGCCTGCGGGTCGGCATCGATTAGAAGCACCTTCTTGCCCAGCAGAGCTATTGATGCCGAGAGATTTATAGCGGTGGTGGTCTTTCCTACGCCACCTTTTTGGTTTGCCAATGCGACAACTTTACCCATAGCAGTTGAACTCTTTTTCCGTAGTTATTATAAATAATAATCGGGCAAATTTAGTAATTTTAATTTGATTTACCCAAATAAAGTTTCGCTTTTACTCAAAAATGCTTATCTTCGCCCTCGGAAAATGGCTTCAAATATGGAGAATATAAGGCGTAAAAAGCTCTTTTCGACCATTGGCGATATGGTTGTGATGGTGTTGCTGTTTTTTGTGGTGCAGCTGCTCTGTGGCCTTGTTATGGGGGCGACAGGGGTGCTACCTCCCGCCTTGTCGCCGACCGATGCGGTAGATGCGGAGGTCTATATGAACGAACAGGAGCAACTTGGACGATATACGGCGATGGTCTATCCGCTGTTGATGTCGCTCTCGTTGGTCGTAATATGGCTCTATGCCCGTCTGCGAGGTGGCAAGGGGGCCGTTAAAATAGGCCACTCGATAGCCGGACTGAACCCTACGGTAATCCTTGTCGGAGTGCTTTGGTTGGTCTCGGCACAGGTTATTCTCGAGCCCCTCACTCTGTTGTTGCCCGAGAGCGAGTCTGCGGGTGTCGGACGAGGTGTGTGGGCGTGGGTTACCATTGCAATATCGGCTCCGATTTTGGAGGAGTTGCTGTGTCGCGGAGTATTCTACGAGAGCGTCAAAAAGGGGTGTGGTATGTTGGGTGCAATAATCCTCTCGGCACTCTTTTTCGGTCTGATTCACTACGACCCTGCAACGGTTGTGGTGGCGTTGGTTGCGGGGCTTATTTTCGGAGTACTCTACGAACGAACATCGTCAATTTTTACTACGATGATTATCCACTCGCTCAATAACATCGTCGCTTTCTCGTTGATATGTTTCGGCGTTGAGGATCTCTCCTTTAGCGAGGCTATAGGGGGCGGTACTCCATATTATATCCTCTACGCTGTGGCTTGTGTGATATTTTTGGCGGCATCCGTAGAGGCGTATTTCAAGGTTTTCAAGAAGAAAAAGGAGGAGACGAAATAGATGAAGAAGCGTGTATTTCTGACCGGAGCAACGGGAGTGATGGGCTCGGCAGGATTGAAGGAGTTGCTTGCAAAAGGGGACCAATTTGAGGTTACGGTCCTTGTGCGAGACACCAAACTCAATCGCAAGAAGATGGCGCAATATGGCGATAGAGTGCGCGTTGTTTGGGGCGATTTGACCTCTTATGACGATGTTCTAAAAGGCGCATCGGGCGCGGACTATGTTTTGCATGTCGGAGGTATGGTTTCGCCGCGTGCCGACTACAAGCCAAAGAGTGTGCTTGAGGTTAATGTTGCGGCAGCCGAGAATATTGTTAAAGCTGTTAAAGCTCAGCCAAATAGCGACAATATAAAGGTGGTCTATATCGGTAGTGTCGCTCAGACGGGAGACCGCCGAGAGCCTCTCCATTGGGGCCGTACGGGCGACCCTGTTTTCCCTTCGATGTACGACTACTACGCTATCTCGAAATGTCGTGCAGAGCGCATTTTTGTCGAATCGGGCCTGAAGCATTGGGTGAGTCTCCGACAGTCGGGAATCCTCTATCCTGCAATCCTCAAAAATATGGACCCTATTATGTTCCACGTCCCTATCCGAGGCGTGTTGGAGTGGGCTACCGTCGAGGATTCGGGGCGTTTGTTGGCCAATGTATGCGGGGAGGATCTACCCGAGGAGTTTTGGTGCAAGTTCTACAACATAGGTAGCGGTGCAGAGTATCGTCTTACAAACTACGACTTCGAGTGCTATCTGCTCAAGTCGATAAACTGCCCTGCTCCCGAGAAGATTTTTGATGTCAAATGGTTTGCCACACACAATTTTCACGGTCAATACTACCTCGACTCGGATAGGCTCGAGGAGTATCTCCACTTCCGCGCAAATGTACCCGTAGGGGAGTATTTTGCCCGAATGGCAAAGAGCCTGCCTTGGTTCTATTCGTTGGCAAAGATTGCTCCTGCGTTCCTTCTAAAGCCCGTTATGCGACACATCGCAAGCGACAAGCTCTTCGGCACGCTTGGCTGGCTCAAAACGGGGAATGAGCAGCGTATAAAGGCCTATTTTGGCTCTCGCGAGGAGCGTGAGAAGATCGGCACGTGGGAGGAGATGCGCGACATCAATCTTGCCGGAGAGGCCGAGGCGGAGCGTCTTTCGCACGGCTACGACGAGAGTAAGCCCCACTCGGAACTCGATATCAAAGATATGCGTCAGGCTGCGGAGTTCCGTGGCGGAGAGTGCCTCTCCGAGAGTATGGTCAAGGGCGACCTTGCAACCAAATTGAAGTGGCGATGTGCATCGGGGCACCGCTTTGAGGCTTCGCCTGCGCTGATTCTGCTTGGTGGCCATTGGTGCGAGGAGTGTATGCCTGCGCCGTGGCGTTTCGACGAGGAGGCGGAGCGAAACCCATTCCTTGCGCAGGTGTGGAAGAGGATGCGCCCAAATGGCGATGGTGGACAAACCTACGGTACTGCAACACCGGAAGACTACAAATAGTGAGTAGTGAGTAGAGAGTAGTGAGTAGAGAGTAGTGAGTAGAGAGTGGTGAGTGGTTAATTCTCAATTCCCAATTCTCAATTCTCAATTCTCAAT
>JAZQIS010000012.1:0-21911 GCA_045541235.1 Alistipes sp. | reverse complement strand
TCCCCCTTTGCAAAAGGGGGACTTGGTCGCAAAACTCTTAAAGAGCCTGTCTAACAAGTCAAAAAGTTAGGCAGACTCTTGTTATATTACAACTCTCCGTGAGCAGTGAGCAGTTATTTCCCTAATCTCAATAAACTCTCTAAACTCCCTAACCCCACTAAATTCCTTAACCACATTAAGGGAAATATTCTCAATTCTTAAATCTTTTCCGTTTATTTTTGTATATTTGCGAAAATCTATTCAATAAGGATGATGAAACTTATACTTCTATCTATTGCACTGCTCTTTATGCAGTCAGCATGTGGCGCAAATAATGCGCAAAACAAAAACGAGAAAACGGCGGAGAAGGCCGACACGGCAAAGGTGGTAAAGAGACCTACTACACCCCCTGCACCACTCTTTACCGACATCATTCCGCAGCCACGTTCACTCGTCAAAGGAGAGGGGCGACTCACCATTGATGAGCGCACAGTAATATCGTGCGACAAGGGGTTTGAAAAGATTGCAGACTATCTTACCGAGTATCTCCATATCGAGCGCAGCAAGAGCCGAAAAGGGGGCTCCATACACCTTATGCTCGACGAGAAGCTCGGCAAAGAGGAGTACCACCTCGCAATAAACAAGAAGGGTATTGAGATTCGTGGAGGCGACTACGGAGGCGTATTCAATGGAGCACAGTCGCTGTTGCAGCTCCTCCCACACACCATCTACAGCAAGACAGCACTATTGCCAATGGAGGTATCGTATGTGGAGATAAAGGATGCTCCGCAATACCACTATCGCGGTTTCCTGCTCGATGTAGCGCGAACCTTCCAACCCGTACACGAGGTTAAGCGCGTAATCGACTATATGGCATTCTGCAAACTCAACAAGCTTCACTTCCACCTTGTCGATAACCCGGCGTGGCGCATCGAGATAAAGAGATATCCCGACTTTGCAAAGATTGGCGGTTTCCGCGGAGGAGATTCGCCACTCCACCCTATCTACAGCCGTTTCAACCAGAAATATGGCGGCTACTACACCCAGGATGAGTTGCGCGATATTGTCGCCTATGCTGCCGTGCGCAATATCGAGGTTATACCCGAGATTGATATGCCCGGACACAGCAAGGCCCTCGGCGTGGTACACCCCGAGATATTCTGCAACTACAAACCCAACACCTCGCATACAAACGGCATCGACATCCGCAATGTATGGTGCGTAGCCAAGGAGTCGAACTATACCCTCATCGAGGATATCGTCAAGGAGTTGGTCGAGATTTTCCCTTCGGAGTACATCCATATCGGAGGCGATGAGGTAAATTTCTCATATTGGAGGCGATGCCCTGATTGTCAGAAGCTTATGGCGCAGAAAGGGCTTAAAGATGGTGAGCAGCTCGAGCAGCACTTCCTCAACCGCGTATCGAATATTCTCTCGAAATACAATCGCAAGGCGGTCGTTTGGGACGAGGCTGTTCGCGGAGGATTGCTCGACAAATCGACCTTGGTATGCGGATGGCGACACCACGGCAAGGGCTGGCACACTTCGATTCAGAATGGCTACCCTACAATCGTGATGCCATCGACCTACTTCTACCTCGACAAGCGCCAATCGACCTATGAGCGCGGACACCGTTCCGGCTCGGGAGGTCTCGATTTGAAGAAATTGTGCGGATTCAACTTCAACATCGGAGGCTTCAGCGAGGAGCAGATGAAACATATCGTCGGTGTTGAGGGAGCCTTTTGGGGAGAAATCTACCTGATAAACATAAATCCGAAAGGCCACTTCTCGGACTACCTGGAGTATATGATATTCCCACGAGTATTCGCAGTCTCGGAGGTTGGTTGGAGTAAGAAACGCCGCACGTACGACGAGATGTTGAGTGTATTGAAGAGCAACTTCTACCATAAGCTCCACGCTATGAGTGCAACATTCCGCCTCGAGACACCTGTCGTAAAGGTCGAAAACGGTAAAATTTTCGCCTCCACAAGCGACGGTTCAAAGCTCTACTACAAGGATATCCGCACCAACAAGACTCAGGAGTACAAAACCCCTCTCGATGCAGGATTAGCACCATTTGTAACCTTCCAAAGCCGATTGATGACGGGCTACAGCAACGATACCGGAGCTCCGGCCTTCTACACATCGAAGAGACCGAGCGTGAAGATTACCTCCTCGATGCCGTTCCAGACAAAACGTCCTCTCGAGGCGTGTGCATCGTACAAAGGTCAGGCCTACTCGTCGCGCTGTGCCAAGAAGGGGGATTGGGTGGAGTATCGCTTTGCTTCGCCTGTAAAGTGCTCCTACCTGAAGGTTGCAACGGGATATGAGCACCTCCATCGCTGCCTTATCTACAACGGACACCTCGAGGTTAGCTACGATGGAACAACATTCGTAAAGGCGGGCAACCTCACCAACGGATACCATATTCTCCGCCCGAAGAAGCCTATATATGCACTCCGCATTGTGGCTGACGGTATTAGCGATGCCGAGGATAAGATTATCCTTCAGCCTTTGGAGATTAAATAACAGAAATATCAGCAAATAATAGCGACAATGGATAAGAAATTGGAGGGTACAGCGCGACTTATAGAGGTTATGGACCGTCTGCGCACGGAGTGCCCATGGGATAGAGAGCAGACCATACACTCACTGCGCAACAACACCATAGAGGAGACCTTCGAGCTCGCTGATGCCATCACCGACAACGATATGGAGGGTATCAAGGAGGAGCTTGGAGATCTATTTCTGCATATTGTATTCTACTCGAAGATTGCCGAGGAGCAGGGGGCTTTCGACTTGGCCGATGTTGCCAACGGCGTATGCGACAAGCTAATCTACCGCCACCCTCACGTCTATGGCGATGTACTTGCAGAGTCGCCCGAGGAGGTAAAGCAGAATTGGGAGGCCCTGAAGCTACGCAAGAAGGCCCGTAAAAGCGGTGTTTTGGGGGGCGTTCCGCGTTCACTTCCAGCAATGGTAAAGGCTTTCCGCATTAGTGAGAAGGCTGCCGCGGTGGGCTTTGATTGGGACTCGGTAGCCGATGTTTGGGATAAGGTACACGAGGAGATACACGAAGTCGAGGCCGAGATGGAGAGTGGCAACAAGGAGCTCCTGGAGGCCGAATTTGGCGACCTTTTCTTTGCCCTTATCAATGCCTGTCGCAAAAGTGGCATCGACCCCGAAAACGCTTTAGAGGCGACAAACAAGAAGTTTATTCGTCGCTTCAACCATGTTGAAAAGCGCGTGGCCGAGCAGGGCAAGATGGTGAGTGAAGCTCCACTCGACGAACTTGAGAGCTATTGGCAGGAGGCAAAGCAATAGGGTGCTATTGCAAATTGAGAATTGAGAATTGAGAATTGAGAATTAAGAATTGAGAATTAAGAATTGAGAATTAAGAATTAAAAATTTCCCAAAAGTGGAAATCGTAAATGATTAGTCTATTTTTGTGCGTTGCGCAGTGCCGGAAAGCGGAGCATACTTGGCGTATGTGAGCATTTACAGCGCAAGCAAGGTGCAAAAAGAGGCAATCAGAACGATTTTGCAAAAACAAAAATATATGGCATACATTAAATCGGTTAGAAATCACACTCCGGAGGTTGGCGAGGGAACATTTGTGGCTGAGACAGCGGTATTGATTGGCGATGTTACGATAGGTAAGGATTCGTCGATATGGTACAATGTGGTACTGAGAGGCGATGTGAACAAGATTACCATCGGCGACCGCACAAATATTCAGGATGGAACGGTCATCCATACGCTCTACGACGGCTCTCCACACCCATCGCAGACTCATATCGGCAATGATGTCTCGGTAGGACACAATGCTACAATTCACGGTGCAATCATAGAGGACAACTGCCTTATCGGTATGGGTGCGACAATCCTGGACAACGCAGTGGTTGCCTCGGGCTCTATTATCGCAGCAAATGCGCTGGTGCTATCGAACTCCAAGTTGGAGCCAAACTCGGTGTATGCAGGAGTTCCTGCCAAGAAGGTCAAGGAGGTAACTCCTGCTCAGCGCGAGGAGATTATCGCACGTATCGCACGCGACTACCATATGTATGCGTCGTGGTACGAGGAGGAGAAATAAGAGAAAGGAGAATATAGGATGAAGTTGGGTCGTAGTTGTCAATGTAGTTGCAAAAGGAGTTCAAGATACGTTGGATTTATCTTCGTGGCATTGGTTATAAGCCTTGTGTGTAACTTTTCGTACCTGCTGTTGCTTGTTGCCAACCAATCGGAGATGGTACAACGCCATAGCAGTCGAAAACGCGACAATCGCAAGATTGTGGAGGTTACGGGAAGGCTCTCTGTATCGGGTGACGGATTTGGATATATCGTAACGGATGCGGGCGATAGTGTCTATATCGACCGACATAAGGTGCATTGGCTCAACCTTCAGGAGGGTGATGACCTCCACGTCGAGGCTTCACAACAGAAGTACATTGAGGCCGACCACCTCATAATGCGACGTGTACTGAAGCAAAATGGCGAAAAATACGACTACGGAGCGCTTTATCGAGGCTCGGAACAGTGGCACGTTGTGTTGTACCAATTTGTATTCTACTTTATTCTGGCCTTCGTATTGCTCTTGATAATGAACGCCGGAAAACGCGAAATAACTTGGCGACAATATCTGTTGCGCGCCTCCGTCTGTCTGTTAATTGCCACTGCCACATACTTTATCTCACCCGTTCCTCTGATGCACTCGGGAGAGGTTATTCCCGTATATAAGAGCCGCCAACTCATAGAGTTTGTGGTGGTATTGAAGGCTATATTTATGTTGGCCGTAGTAATCCTCTATTCGCGAATCTACTCACTCCTCTATCGTGAGCAGCAGATATCGCTCGAGAACGAGATGCTGCGCAACGAGAACCTTACAACAAAATACAATATGTTGGCAAGTCAGATAAATCCGCACTTCCTGTTCAATTCGCTATCCTCACTCTCGATGCTTGTTCGTGAGAAGGATGAGGAGCGCGCATTGAAGTATATCGACCAGCTCTCCTACACCTTCCGCTATCTGTCGCAAAATGGCGCAGGTTCTACCCTCACAACACTGCGTGAAGAGATGCAGTTTGCCGAGGCATACAGCTATCTTTTCAAGATTAGATATGCCGAGAAGATACAGTTTGAGTTCAATATTGAGGAGGAGTATCTCGACTATCAGCTGCCACCTATCTCGCTGCAGCCACTTATCGGTAACACCGTAAAACACAACACGATAAGTAGTCGAAAGCTATTCGTCGTAAAGATTTACACCGAAAATGGATACTTGGTGGTATCGAACGAAAAACGCCCTATGCTCGAACCTAATCCGGGCACAGGCGTTGGATTGTCGAACCTCAATAGCCGCTATCAGCTGCTACTAAACCGAGAGATTGAAATTATCGACAACGAGAAGCTTTTTGCAGTACTTTTACCACTCGAAACCCCTAAAAAATAGAGCCTATGCGAGTAGTTATTATCGAAGATGAGACCGCAGCTGCGCAGAACCTCTCTGCCATTCTTCACAAAGTATCTCCGAAGGTGGAGATTGTCGCCACAATAGATACCGTGGTGGATAGTATCGACTTCTTCAATACGAACACAAATATCGACCTCGTATTTATGGACATACACCTTGCCGATGGTGCTTCGTTCCGTATTTTCGACAGCGTGGAGGTAGCAACGCCTATCATCTTCACCACCGCCTACGACCAATATGCTATCGAGGCCTTCAAGGTGAACAGCATCGACTACCTGCTCAAGCCTATCAACGAGGAGGGGGTTCGACGCGCCATCGAGAAGTGGCAACGCCTAACCACAATCGACCGCACCGACTATGCCTCGCGAGTAAAGAGCATAGCTCAGGAACAGAAGGTTGAGCATCAAACCTTCCTTGTCCACTTCCGCGACAAGATTATACCACTCAAGAGCGAAGATATAGCCTTCCTGCACACCTTCGAGGAGAGGGTTACGGCATACTGTCTCAATGGCGAAAAGTATCAGGTGGACCTCACCCTCGAGGCCCTGCAAACAAAGTTGCCGAGCGAGCACTTTTTCCGCGCAAATCGACAGTTTATCGTCTCGCGCAAATCGGTCAAGGATATTGCCGTATGGTTTGGTAGCCGTCTCTCATTAAACCTCATAATAGAGACTCCCGAGCGCATTATCGTACCAAAGGCGCGAGTCCACGACTTTAAGAGCTGGCTAACTCACGGCGAAATATAGCCAATTCAACCCTATTTTACGACAATTCACTCAATTTTATTGAATATAATCAATTATATTCACTACCTTTGTGCCGTTTTGAGGATAGATAGATATTGTGTGCCTAAATATTTATAATATTTACCCCTTAAAAACAGAGAGAAGCAAACAACAAATTACCAACCATAATGAAACGATTAATTCTCGCAACTCTTGCGATTTTATTCGCCGTAACAGCATTTGCACAGACGGGAAGGGTTACTTTCTCACTTATCGATGCACAGACCAAGAAGGGACTACCGGGTGCTGTAGTAGAGGTTTATCCAACGGCTAAACCGACACAGAAAAGACACTACACCACAGGAGCCGAAGGCTATGTTTCGATGCCTGGATTGGCCTACAACTCCTACACGATGGTCATAACCTTCATCGGTTACAAGGACCTCACCAAGGAGTTCCGTGTAGCCGGAGCATCGCTCTCACTCGGCAAGCTCTACATCGAGGAGGCTTCCGAGCGTATCGAGACCGTTGTAAAGACCGCCAAGGCACTGCGCACATCGCAAAATGGCGATACATTGAGCTATAGTGCAGGAGCTTTCAAGGTGTCAAACGACTCCGACGTGGAGGGACTCTTGAAGAAGATGCCGGGTATCACCATCACCAACGGCTCGTTGGAGGCGCAGGGTGAGACTATCAAGAAGATTTTTGTCGATGGTAAGGAGTTCTTCGGTGAGGATGTCAATACGGCTATCAAGTCGTTACCTGCCGAGGCTGTAGATCGTATCGAGGTATTCAACAAGCTGAGCGATAATGCCGAGTTCTCGGGTATGGACGATGGCGAGGGTTACAAGGCCATCAACATCATCACCAAGGAGAATATGCGTCAGGGACAATTCGGAAAGATGTATGCCGGCGTAGGATATGAGCCCGACTGGAAGAAGAACAATGTGGACGATATTGCAAAGGGCCACAAGTGGATTGTAGGAGGTAATGTAAACTTCTTCCACGGCGATTCGCGAGTATCGTTAATCGGACTCTTCAACAATGTCAATCAGCAGAACTTCTCCTTCGAGGATATCCTCGGAGTTAGCGGAGCAAGTCAAGGTGGCGGTCGCGGTATGCGTCGCAGCGTAGGAGCCTACATGGTACGCCCACAGAGTGGTATTGCACTCGTAAACTCCATCGGTGCAAACTACTCGGACGAGTGGGGCCGCCGCAAGAATGTAAAGTTCCAAGGCTCGCTCTTCTTCAACCACACCGACACCCACAACAACTCGCGCACCGAGAAGTGGTATGAGGCTCCAATGCCTATCGGCTATATGTACCAACAGGGCGTATCGAATACCATGAACCTCAATGCACGATTCAATGCCCGTCTCGACTGGAAGATTTCGCGCAACGCATCGTTGATGTCGCGTACCTACTTCTCCTATCAAGGCAACAATCCCGAATCGACCACAAAGGGTTACACTATAGGCGAGAATGGGGATGCAGAGGAGTTGGAGGGCTCTTCGCACCAGTCGTTGGCCTACACCGACTCGTACAACTGGAGCAAACAACAGGCCTTCTACTTCAACGAATTCCTACAGTTGCGCACCAAGCTCGGTAAGCCGGGTAGAACGCTCACCGTAGATGGTCGTTTCAACTACCAAAATAACGAGCGCAAACAGCGCACCGCAGCCAACGAGGCGAATGGAGTTCCTTATACCTCGTCGGATTACCAGTCCGAGTACGACAAGTACTTTGGCGAGGGCAGTTCGTGGCAGGATATGGCTGGAAGCTCGCTCCTCTACACTCCGCTTTACCAATATATCCATCGTCCAAGCGAGGAGTTTACCGTACGCGGAAGCCTCACCTACAACGAACCTATCAGCCAGTCGGCGCAAATCTCGTTGCAGTATCGTATGGGCTACGAGCACGAGCGTAACGACAAGAACACATTCTACACCGACAGCAGTTGGGGTAATCAGGTGGCAAACCCTAATATGACACAGGAGTTTACAAGCGGTTTCTGGACACACCGCATCGGCCCGGGATTCCGTTTTTCAAAGGGCAAGAACCGAGTTGTTCTGAACCTCTCCTATCAGCGTGCAGAGTTGGATGGTCATATCGTAGGCGAGCAGGGCGACAAGATAGACAAGCACTACAACAACTTTATGTACTTTGCAATGGCCAATCTCGCCTTCAACCGCGAGAATACCCTGCGAGTATTCTTCCGTTCGTGGACCGACAACCCATCGGTAACACAGTTGCAGAATATCTTCGATGTGTCGAATCCGCAGTATGTAAGCGTTGGTAACACCTCGCTCAACCCTGCCTTCTCGCACAATATCTCGGCTCACTACAACCTCTCGAAGGTCGAAAAGGGTATTACCTTTATGTGGATGTTCAACACCCAGATTCAGCAGGACTACATCTCCACTTCGACTTGGAACAACACCACAGGAGCATCGTTACCTGATAAGTTCGGCGATAAGGATGTGCCTACAAACAATGGTAAGGCCTACTCGCCAAAGGAGGTTACCTCCTACGAGAACCTCGATGGCTACTTCTCGGCACGTACCCACGTATCGCTCGGTTTGCCGCTTACATTCATGAAGTGTAATCTCAATATTATGGGAGGTGTGTCGTACAGCCGTATCCCTTCGGCAATCTATGTTACGCCGGAGAGTGGAAATGTGTTGCAGAATATCGTAAACCACAACTATCTCACAAACCTTGCAAACAATATCGGCTACGACGCTGGTCTTACTCTCGGTAGTAACATCTCGGAGAATGTCGATTTCACAGTTTCGTGGCGCGGAACATATAACCAGGCGTGGAACACCATAGGTCAGACCGAGAAGAATGACTACTTTAACCACTCGGTAAACGGAAATATCAAGTGGACATTCCTCAAGCGATTGACCTTGACCGCCTCGGTGTCGTATGTGCAATATTTGGGCTTCACCAACAAGTATAACGAGGATTACGTATTGTGCAACCTCTATCTCGGCTGCAAGGTCTTCAAAAACAGACGTGGCGAGGTGCAGATTGGTGTAAACGACATCCTCAACCAGAATACAGCATTTGCTCGTACTACAGGTTCGGGATATACGCAGAATGCTTGGAACAGCTGTATCGGTCGCTACTTCTCGGTGCAGTTTGTATATAACCTCCGTCACTTCGGCAAGAAGGGCTCTACCAAGATGTCGGACTACAACTACAAGGAGTCGAGTGGCTCGGTGGGTGTAAATCGCGGCACCTCGTCAGGCGGCTGGTGGGGACCAAGAAGATAACGGAGAGCTAATTCTTGTTGGCACGTACGGCTAAAGTGCCGTAGAGAAGAACCAATATCCACAATAGCGTAAGTTGAGGGGCGATGTCGGAGAGCGATGCGCCCCTCGATTGTATTGCTATCCACCCTTCGATCGCTGCCGAACTCGGCACTACACGACCAACTACATACAGCCACCGTGGAAATGCTTGAGGAGGGAGTGACACTCCTGTCACCAACAGGAACGGAATGGACATCCACAACAACCACACTATAGAGCTCTCGCGACGGCGAAAGAGTGCGCCAATACTCTGCGCCAGCAACACCACCGCCAAGAGATATGGTGCAATAACCGCAATACAACGCCACCATACACCACGCATCGGATAGTCGAACAGCGAGTAGTGTATCGTAAGCATAAAGCCCAAAGTGACGGCATAGATGACTATATAGGCGAGTGTTCGCCCGATGGTGATAACAAAGGCGGAGTCGGAGCCGTAGCGTTGGCCCCTCTCTCGACGTGTAGCCGTGACCATACCGATACCTATGAGTGCGGTCTGCTGCACAATCAACAAAATTATAGCAGGCATCACAAATACTCCATACCCCAACCCTGCATTGTAGAGGTTACGCTGCTCGAAGATAATAGGCGGAGTATATTTGTCCTCTCGCGACTCTATAATCTCGACATTCGTGGTCTGAATAGCCGCCACAGCCCCCTCTACTACCTCACGATAGGCCAAGAAGTAGCTCGCATCGCCAAGTATCGCCACCCTACCCTGACGACCTGCGAGGATATCTCTATCGAGGTCGGGCGAAAGGGCAACCACACCCCACACCTTACGCTCGCGCAATAACGCTTCGGCCTCACCAATATCGGTGACCTCGTATGCAATGTCAATCTTTGGCGAAGCATCGAGAGAACGGGTTAGGGCGCGACTTATAGCCCCACTATCGCCACCCACCACCGCCGTCGGCACCTCGTTGAGCACCTCGCCGCCATAACCGAGCGAATAGAGCACAGAGTAGATAAATAGCGCAAAGACCACTATCAAAACCACACCCTCGTCGTGCCACACTCTACCCCACTCGTCCGATGTCGTGCGCCACACCTCTCCGAAAAATCGTCTCATAACCGGCACCAAAATTTTCGTCCGACAAGAACCCTGTTCAACCTTCCGAAGAGCAGCAGCGGTAGCAGGCAAAAGAGCAACATTGCGGCTATATCGGGCATAGAGAGCCACCAAGCAGAGCCTCGCACCGCCTGATCGATATAGAGGCGCATAAAGTAGGTGTAGGGGAAGAGCATCGTAAAGGGTTGCACCTCCGAAAACATAGCCATAGTCGGAAATGTTACACCCGAAAAAGTAAAGGCCAAAACCGAATATCCCCCACCAAGCGAGAGTGAGAGTCGAAATGAGGCCGTAAGCGCGATAATCGCAAGGGCTACAGCCTGATATGCCGATACAAGAGCCATTACTCCTAAAACTAATACGACCAACGAACCTCTGAGGGGTGAGCCAAAGAGTCCGAATATAATGGTCCCGACAACTACGGCCAAAAGCCACAAGGCGAGCGTTAATGGTGCTAATTTGCCCATAAGCGCGGCCAACAACGAGCCATTTGCCGTTCGTAGCCACGACACCGAGGTTGCGTGGCGCAGCTCACTACCTACGGCATAGATGGTCGAG
The DNA here is from genome assembly GCA_045541235.1 of Alistipes sp. Taxonomy (GTDB): domain Bacteria; phylum Bacteroidota; class Bacteroidia; order Bacteroidales; family Rikenellaceae; genus Alistipes. The sequence continues at coordinate 10,790 of JAZQIS010000012.1, read as the reverse complement.
AGCGAGGATGCTATAATCAATATCATAGCCCAAAAGCAGGGTGCTACATAGTAGGCATAGTTGAGCCAAGGGTTGAATAACCCATAGGTCGAAAAGGCGATGGGCATAGCCTGTGCCAAAGCCTTATCGGAAGCCTCTCCCCGCATCTCGGCACGCTGCATGGCTACCCCCACGCCAAAGGTCGTAACAGCACTCTGCACACCCTTTGATGCGAGCGAATTGGTCGAGATATTTGTTCCCGAATCGTAGAAGATAACATTGGCACTCTCGCCCGACAGGATACTCTGCGCAAAACCCTTCGGAATCTCTACCACAGCATACACATCGCCTCTAACCACCTTCAAACGTGCCGACTCCACATCGGCAACCTCCTCGACAAGAGATGTTTGTGGCGTTGCACGAATCATCGACACAAGCTTGCGCGAAAGGGATGAGTTGTCGCTATCGACCACTGCAACGGGCAGTGCGCCAACAACCTCCTGCGAGAAAAATATCGCAAAAAAGAGTATCACACCCAATGGCAGCCACCACACTACAGCACGATACTCGTTATTCGCGAGTAGTCGTCCTATTTCGCGGCGGGCAGTTTGTGATACACCATTCCAAAACCTACCTTTCTTCATCTTTTGCAGGTTTTTTAAGCCAAATTACAACGCTCATACCCGCCCTCAAAGGCTCCGAACCGAGAGGTTTCATCCTAACCTCGAAGGTACGAACATCGAAATCTCCACGGGCGGAGGTGGCACTCTGTGTGGCATAGGAGGCCTCGGCGGCAATATTTACCACCTCAAACTCAACACACTTCCCCAATGCCGGCACCTCTGCATCGAAGCGGTTTTTCATCTTTACTTGAGGCAGAAAGGTCTCGGGAATATTAAAAAATGCCTTTGCAGTATCGTACTCTGTGATTGTTACGACAGGATAGCCACTGCCGACAATCTCCCCTTCGTTCGCCACTACGGTTGCCACAACACCATCGGTCGGAGAATAGACTACTCTATCTGCCAAATATCGTTCAACCTCCTCGACAACACTCCGAGCTTGACGCACTTGTGCTGCCGCAGCCTCCTTATCCTCTCGGCTTGCGCCCTCTACGGCCAATAGATATTGCGACTTTGCTGCAAGTGAGGTTGCATGTGCCGCCTCGAGTGCCGCACGAGCCTCATCTCGTTTTTGGGCAGTCGCCACACCGCCCTTGTAGAGCCTCTCAACACGCTCATAGGTCTGCTGTGCAAGACGCTCACCTGCCTGCGCCTTATGCCACATATCGCGTGCCGACTGCACTATAGGCTTGCGAGTTCCAACCTTTGCCTTCTCGTCGAGAGCTTTGGCGGCACTCAACACCGCCTCCACCTGAGAGAGTTTTGCTTCAAGCTCGGGGGCAGAGATTAGATAGAGAGTATCTCCCTTGCTAACCGAATCCCCCTCCTCGACAAAGACCTTTTCGATACGTCCGGCAATCTTCGACCCAAGTCGCAATGTGGTACACTCCACAAAGCCCTGTAGAGCAACCCTATTGCTACGTCCCCAGCGATAGCCAATGAATATAATTATCGAAATAAGCAGTACTAACACAACAATAAGCGATAGATTTCCCTTTTTCATACCCATATACATTAGAATAGAGCCTGCGCAGTTGGTGCATGCAGATATTGCAGAAACGCATCTCCCATACCCGAGACATTCAATAGTCGCGCCAAAGCGATATCAAATTCGTAGGCCGTTTGCACCCACTCCAAGCGCGCACGCGAAAGGTTCAAGGTGGCATCAACAACATCTGTTGCGGTGGCCATACCTTCGCGAAAAGCGATGCTCTTGGCACGCACGAACTCCTCGGCAAAACGCACAGAACGCTCTATGGCAGAGGTAGTTGCCAACACCGATTGCAACCGATTGTACAAATCCTCAACAAGTAGCAATACATCCTGTGCAGCCTTCCTCTCCAAGGCCTCTACTCTACGTAATTGCCATCGCGCTGCCGAAGCCTTATACTCACGATTCAAGCCATCGAAAATTTTGAAGTTCATTCCAATACCCACAGCCATTCGAGGTGCTAACGAGGTGAGTTGATGGTCGCAAAAGAGCATCCCTCCCATAGCTGCAATCTCGGGAAAGTAGTCGGCCCTGTGGAGTCGCAAATTCATACGCGCCAACTCGCGTAGCTGTTGCACCTCGCCAAGTTGTGGGTTGTGCATCTCCGCCACAGCGCAAAAATAGTCCAACGGCTCAATCTTCGACAGAAGGAATAGGGGCGTGGCAGGCTCCACCACCTCGGCCACCCCAAGCGAGGTCTGCAACGCCTTACGCGCAGTTTCGAGTTGCAGTCGCGCACGTTGCAAGTCGCGCTCCGCCTCCGACAGGCGATACTCAGCATAGAGTCGCTCACTCTCTACGGCCATACCTTCCTGTTCGAGCAGTGCAACATCGTGCAGATGCCGCCCGACAACAGCCACCGCCTCCTCGCGTATAGCCACAGCTCGACGTGCCAACTCAACTCCGAAATATCGCTCTACCACCTCAACAACCAATACACCTCGTACCTGACGGCTCTGCGTTTTGGCCCTCCTCTCATTGATTTGCGCTGCTCTATTTGCCGTCCAAATCTTACCTCCTGCAAATATTGGCACAACCACATCGCCACCCAAAAAAGCGGTGTTGCGACGTTGCAAAGTGTATGAAAAATCCATACCGAGGAGAGAGGAGAGTCCCCCTTGAATAGCAGGGAGATAGGGCGCAAGAACCGCGCCTATTTCGGGATTGGAGAGCAGACCGCCCAGCGCACCCGAGAGGTGTGGTTTGAGACCATTAAGGTCGAATTTGATATCCTTATTGAGATGTGTGTATGCCCCTTTGATTGAGAGCTTGGGCATAAAAAGTCCTATAGCGGCTTGACGCTCGCGATGTGCAGCACGCTCGGCATAGTCGGTAGCTGCAACGGCAGGATTACGTTCAAACGCTATCGAAAGTGCATCGTCGAATGTAAGGTGTGTAATCTGTGCAGAAGCACCCGCAAACAGAGCCGTTTCCACTGTCACCAACACCGAAAAAAGAGTTAAAATCTGTCTCATAATCAACTGTTTTTCGTGTCGGTGCAGGACGTTGCGGCAGGCTAATCGGCTCGGCGAAGTATCAGCTCAGATAGCTCGGGAGGTGCTCCAATACGAAGGTGGAAGCCCACGCTTCCCACGCCATCGGTAATATAGAGATGACTCTCGGGCATTGTGTAGAGGCCACTCCACTCCTTGTACATAAGTTGCGCAGGCGAGAACTCGCAACCTCCGACACGGCCCTTTATCTGCATGGCATGAACGTGTCCCGACAAGACCAAATCACCATAGCCAAGCTCTGCAATTTTGCGCCATAGCTGCGGCATATGCGAGATTGAGATGTTGAATTTATCGCGCAGAGCACCGCGGTAGATAGGTCGCAAGTCGAGAGAATCGGCAACACTTGCCGAGTGGCGATGTTCGAGCAACTCGCGCGAAAAGCCTATTCCGGTAAGTGTTATGGTATCGTTTCCTCGCAACAAGTGCTCCGTCTCATCATCCACCACGCGCCAACCCATAGCCTCGATACGGCACTTCAAAAGGCGGGTATTCTCCTCGATAGGCAGAGCTACCGTATCGCGAACATATACACCTGTATCGTGGTTACCAAGCACCGCAACGACACCATCTCGAGCCTCTATTTTGCCCAATAGCGATGCCAAGGCCGGAGTCAGTTCATCGTAGCGGGCATTTACCAAATCGCCACCAAAGACAACGAGGTCGGCATCAAGCGAATTTATACGCTCGACAACAGTTCGACACATCCCTTCGGCCGAGGTAAGCGAGCCGATATGCAGATCCGAAAAGAACACTATGCGGTAACCGTCAAAGGCCTCGGGCAGACGTGAAGATGCGATCTCCACCCTCCTAACCGTCAAATCCTTGCGCGTACGGACCACACCGACAATCAATACCCAAGCAACAATCGTGCAGAGCGATATGCCGACAATCCATTTTGCATATTTATTTTTAAGAAGCAGAATACCTGCATAGAGAGCAAGGCGAGAGAGCGACAGCACCGTATATATGGTAAGTAACCACATCATCGGCACCATATTGGGTAACTCGAAGAGCCACATCATAGCCACCGCCACATAGGGCAACAGGTTTGCGCCAACAAGCAATAAACCGAGTATCCGCCTGCTCCACGCACACCCCATCGGGCGAAGGTATCTGCGATATGCCAGCCAATCTGCTCCGACAAGGAGCAACGAAATGGCAAAAATCACCACTACAAACATCGCGTTCTACTCCTTTCTCTTAGGGTTTTTGGGGAACCAACCTCTGCGTACTCGCTCGCGCTGTTCAAACAACTCCTTGATACTCCAAAACGAGGAGGCTCCGACAACAGCCAAAAGCGTGGACCACAACACATCGGCCACCATCAACGAGGCGATGGTAGAGACAACCCCTGCAAGTAGAAAGACCCACCAACACTTCACTCCAAAATAGTACTCCCCCTTTATTACAAGCGGATGAAATACTCCAATTATAAAGAATGTGGCTACTCCTATGATGATACCTGTAAAATATATTTCCATTTTTTTCAAATAAATATTTCAACGGTGCAAAGATAGAAAAAAGCGGCGACTTTACTACAAGTCACCGCCACAAAAAACAAGCCTATATTAAACTAAACGCAATGATGTGTCTATTTTTTTGAAGCGTCCATAGAGGATGCCGCAGCGCGATACTTCATAATTTTGGAGGCCTCACGCGACACCTTCTCATCCACGCTATACAACTTCATAACCTGCAATGGCTCAATCACATCGGCAAAAATCAAGAGGTATCGTTGTTTTACCGTAGAGGTTAGAATTTGGTTGGCCAAACGAGCCGATACAACCGTCAATGCATTATCGTTGTTTATCAGCTCCTTCTTCATACGGGCATCCTTATTCAAACTTGTTACTCGCTGAATCTCCTGGCGGAACTTGCGATATACAGGGTCGAACTTTGCAAACTGCTCGGCAGTGAGGTTCAACTCCTCCTTCAACAACTCCAAACGAGTCTGCATCAACTGCTCGCGTTTCTCCTTTGCCAAAGCCTTCTTCTGCTCCTCAGTCATGGATCTATCCTGCGCAACGAGATTCTGCGCAAATAGAGTGGCAACTGCGACCAACAAAACAAAAATCTTCTTCATAGTTATCCCATCTTTTAATTTTCAACACTATAACCTGTTCTCCTCCTCGAGATAGTAGCCACTATCGACTGCCATATCGTAGATAATATCATCGGATGCGTTCTGCATCTTCGACAAGAATTTCTCCATCGGGGTCTGGCGGGAGAAAATCTCATCGCTGAATTTTACCAATCCGAATACTCCTACCGCAACAACCAAAGCTACGGCAACAATACTCGCCCATTGCCACTGCACTCGGCGCACAGGACTCTTTACAGTTGGGTGTGCAGCCTCACGCACAGCCATCTTAGCCTTAAACTTGGCACGCTCAAGTGCCCCATCTTCCAACCTGTAAGGCATCTTTTTCATAATCATAACTCCTCTCCTATCTCTATAACACTAACACTCTCTTTTACCTTCTGTACCGCATAGTGGTAATTTGTCTTTAAGGTCGAGACCTTATCCCCCGTAATCTGCGATATCTGTTCAAACGACAACTCGTCGTAGTACCTCATATTAAAGACCAATCTCTGTTTGGTCGGCAGAGCCAAAACCGCCCTTTGCAACTTAACGATAATCTCGTCTGCCGTAGGTTCAACCTCGTGCTCGAAGGTTGCCAACAAGCTGCCTCGCACCGAATCTATCGAGGAGAAAATGCCCCGCTTACGCTTTCGCAACGCCCTGAGGGAAAAGGTTGTCGCGATACGATACAGCCACGCTATCAAAGAGCCCTCGGAGTCGCCCCTAAAGTCCTTAATCGAGAGGAAAGCTTGGGTAAAGGTCTCCTGCAGAACATCCTCCGCCTCCTCGTGTTGTACAACCACACGACGGATATGCCAATAGAGCCTATCACCATATTGCTCAATCAGCTGGTCGAATGCCTCGACCGCATTGCTCTTTAATTGAGCAATCAAATTCTCCCGCCCCCTCATTTGTCCGAGTTCACTCTTATAGATACCGAGTTTTGCAAAAGGTTAAATTAAAAACCTCACAAATTTAATATTTTTTCGTCATTTTTATATAAAAATATATAAAATCGCTATTTTTTATCGAAAAAAAATTGTAAATTTGCCCCACACAGACACAGAACTCTCAAAGCAAAATAATTTTACTAACTAATAAATTACCAAAGAACAATGAAACAATTTTTCAAAGTTTTCACAGCAGTTGCAATGTTGTTCACCGTATCGTGTACGACAGATGTAACCGAGGATCTCGGACCAAATGTTGGCAGAGGTCAAACTTCAATTACTCTCTCACTCGAGGAGTCGCGTACTCAGCTTGGCGAAAAGGCCGAGGGTGTCTATCCGCTATTTTGGAGCGAGGGCGACAAAATCGCAGTAAACGGCATCGCTTCCAACGAGGCTCAAATCAATGGAGAGAACAAGGCAAAGGCGGAATTTACATTTGCAGGTGAGGTGGCTCACCCTTACAATGTGGTCTATCCTGCACCGGCCGAGGGGGTAGCAGCAACCGTTGAGGGGGCATATCCTGTAACATTCCTCGCAGTACAGAACTACACCGAAGGAACATTCCAAAGTGGCGCAGCCCCAATGTATGGACACGCAACTACCGAGGGCGATGTTGTAAATCTACAACACCTTGCAGGCGTTCTTCGCTTTGCACCAAAGGGCGAGGGTGTGGTTTTGACATCGGTTACTGTAAAATCGGAGAGTGGCAAAATTGCCGGTAACTTCGATGTAAATTGCACAGACGGTACTTTAACCCCACACGCCGACGCATTGAACAGCCTATCCGTAAATTTTGGCCAAGGCTTGGCACTCGGTGCAGAGGCTACTCCAATCTATGTAGCAATCCCTGCAGGCGAGTATGGCACATTTGAGGTTGTATTCTCTACAGGCACAAACGCAATGACTGTTAAGTTCAACAGCGACGGCGATAAGGCTGTTAAGGCAGGTGTCGTTCGTGAGTTTGCAGATTTCACTTACGAGGCCAATACCGAGATATCGGATATCTTTGAAATCTACGACGAGGCGACATTGCGTCAGTTCGCAGCCATCGCATCGGACTTCGCCCCTCGCAAGGGCGCAAAGGTTATCGCCAATATCGATATGACAGGCAGGGAGTGGACTCCTATCAAGAACTTTGGCGCATACACCTTCGATGGTGGCAAGGCTGAAGGCTTTGCAATCAAAGGTTTGTCGGCTCCACTCTTCGAGACCACAAATGCAACCATCTCGAATGTTAATCTCGTGGATGTTGATATCACCGAGACCGAGCGCAAGTTCTCGGGTTCGTTGGTTTGCGTTCTCGAGAAGGGAGGTTCGGCTACGAACTGCTCGGTATCGGGTAAGTACACCTACAACAAGACCACCGAGACTATGGCGGGCGGAATCTGGGCAGAGTATGCTGCCGGAGGTTTGATTGGTAAGAGCACCGATGCTGCATTGAGCAACTTGTCGAGCTCGGCTGAGTTCAGCATTGTTTCGATATGCGCCGGCATCTCGGCAAAGTCTTACCCTGCATTTGGAGGCGTTATCGGTGCAATCGAAAACTCCGAGGACTTTATCACCGCTGAGGATTCGTCTGTCACAACGCTCGAGACCCCTGTACACAGCACTTTATCGAATAGCGGAACTGTATCATACGACGGTGTTCACGGCGCAGTTAAAGTACAACCTTTAGTTGCCGGCACAATCGGACATGCCAGATATGCCAAATTAACCAACGTAACCAACAGCGGTGAGGTTAAGGTTAATCAGCGTGCTTTCTGCATCTATCTCGGTGGAGCTATTGCTGCAACGCACGATGCAAGCTTCGACACAATCGAGAACACGGGTAATATTACCATAGATGCACAGGTGTCGTGGCCATATATGGGAGGAGCTATCGGTCAGATAAATACAGGCAACATCGATCGCACAGCAACAGCCGTAATAAACCGAGGTAAGTTCGTTACCACCAAGAACGCTTATATGGATTCGAATGCCGCTATCGGTGGTGTTCTTGGTGTGGTCGCGTCCTCCAACAAGACTACAATGACCAACTGCCATAACTACGGAGAGTTGGATATTGACGGCAAGGCTGATGTTGTTGTTTCGGAGACCCGTATCGGTGGTCTTATCGGCTCATCGGTTATTGCACTTGCCGATAATTGTACGAACAATGCCTCTATTACTGTTAAGATTTCGAGTGAAGATACCAGAGTTGGAGGTATTGCAGGTTTAATGCAATCTACCGCTGCCGCAACCATTCAAAATTGCACCAACAAAGGTAAAATCGAGGTTACATCGCACCAAAATACAAGACTTATGCTGGGTGGTGTTGTCGGATACAACAAGAATGGAACTCTTAAGAATGTAACAAACCAGGGCGAAGTATTGTGTAACGGCTCTACCACAGGTCGAGGATATGTCGGAGGAGTTGTCGCTGCAAGTGAGATTGCCGTTACAGGTCTCAGAAACGAGGGAACTGTAACAATCAGCGAGAACTGCAAGTTCGTAGGCTTATGCTTCGGAGGTGTAGTAGGTTACTGCGCTAAGGCTGTTACATCTTCGGCGAACAGCGGAGTTATCACCTACTCGGGAAGAACCGATATGTCAACCGCACTAAATGCTGACGGCGACGCGGTAGAGAAGGGTAACGAGGTATTCTGCGTTGGTGGAGTTTTGGGTTGGAGCGCAGCAACCGGAAACTCAAATCTGACCAATGAGGCCACCGGAACAGTAAATATCGGAGGTTATTTCACCGCATCAAAGGCTAAAAAATATGGTTATAGCTCACTTGGTGGCGTAGCAGGCCGTCTTTCGTCGGGTGCTCACTCGAAGATTTACAATAACGCCGCAGTAACAATCTCGAGTACGATTCCTAATGCTTCGTGGGACGAGGAGCCATTCCCAATAGGTGGCGTTATCGGATATGTAACAAACAATCTCTCCGAAATCCACAATACGGGTAACATTACCTACAGTGGCAGTTGCTTGTCGGACGAGCAGATACGATTCTCGGGCGTGTATGGTCGTGGCTCAAACACTGCTGCGCATACCTACACAAACATCTCCAACTCGGGAACAATCACCGTCTCGGGAACATCCGATGACCAATTCATCGTATCGGCTATCAACGCATACAACACCAACTCTACCTACAGCAACATCATAAACAAGGGTGACATTATCTTTACCGAAACTGCAAAATCGAACGCACAGATTTATGTCGCAGGAATATTTGCCAACCCTAAAGAGGATATGACGGCTAAAGGTCCTATATGCAACAGCGGAAACATTACCATCAAAGGTACAGGCTCAGCGGTCTATGTTGGAGGATGTTCGCGAGGACACGCGGCTGCCGCAATGAACACTTATGTCAATACGGGCAATATCACAGTCGAGCGTCCTGAGGGTGCTACATTCCCTATCTATATCGGAGGTATTGCATCGACAGCCTCTGCAGCAATCAATTCTGCAAAGTGCCACTGCAACATCCGCGCAATTGGCGAGAACATAACAATTGGTTGGGTCACAACAACCGCACGCTCCGAGACCATTGTAGCAACGAACTGCGAGATTGGCGGTAACTTGATTGGCGAGTACAACGCTGCCGATGACGACTACAAGACGACGCCTATTACAGAATCGAACTATACCGATTATATCTACGGTGTAATTCCTGATTGGAGTGGAGTAACCGCATACGACGGTTGCAAATACCTATCTACAAAACCAACAATCGAGTAACAACCCCCTTAAAAATAAGTTGCGATTATGAAAAACTATTTGAGACCAGAATTTGAGGTTTTCGAGGTGGCTGTTGAGGGCGGCTACGGCGAGAGTGTGGCTCTTCCGGGCTTCGGCACCGAAAGTGACGAGTTTGTATATTAGTATTGAGCGAAAATTCAATCAACTAAAAAACATACTATGAAACGATTAACAAAAGTAACTTTGGCAGTTGCAGCGTTGGCAGCCTTTTCGTGTACAACGGATGTGACTGAGGACCTCGGTGTAGGTCTTGGCGAGGGTAAGACAAGCATTACCCTCTCACTCGAGGAGTCGCGTACTCAGCTTGGCGAGAAGGCCGATGGGGTCTATCCTCTCCAGTGGAGCGCAGGCGACAAGATTTCGGTAAACGGAGTTGAGTCGGCAGAGGCAACTATCAATGGTGCAAACGCTGCTGTTGCAAGCTTCGTATTCGGCAGCACCCTAAGCACCCCTTACTGCATTGCCTACCCTGCAGCACCTGCCGGACAAGTTCTCTTTGCCGACAAGCAGGTTCATACCGGCAACACCACCTTTGGTAGCGGTGTGGCAACAATGTATGCCTACAGCGAGGATGGCCTCGGTGCTCAGCTCAATCACCTCACAGGTATATTGAAGATTGGCGTTGTGGGTTCGGCAAAACTTGCCTTGGCACAGATTTCTACCGTAGATCGCGCCCCTATCGCAGGAGCTTTCGAGTTGGATTTCACTACGGGTGAGGCTACTGCCACAACATCGGCTAAAGAGGTTATCGAGTACTCGTTCGGCGAGGGTGTTCAGCTCTCGAGCGAGCCTACCTACCTCCATGTAGCTGTTCCTGCAGGAACCTACGACGAGTTGTACGTAACATTGTACGACACCGATGGAGGTGTGATGTACGCTACCGTTAAGGCCGACGAGTCGAAG
>JAZQIS010000011.1:0-14560 GCA_045541235.1 Alistipes sp. | reverse complement strand
CAGGACTCGGTGCAGGTCTATATGACCTACACGATGGCATACGGCAAAGGTTTGGTCGGAACGGTGCCTAAATTCTCGTCGGTTGCGTGGTATATGAAGATTTTGTCCGTTTCGGAATAGAGATAAAAAAGTATGAAAATTATAGATATGAAACAACTTTTGTTGATGGCGTTGATGGCTTTGATGACATTGACGTCGTGTGTTAAAGAGGAGGAGTTGTCGGGCGAGGATATGGAGAATCGTTCGCTGCGTGCGTGGATTAAGAAGCATCGTCCCGATTTGTTGCAGAACTACCAGAGCGAAGGCAAGTACTACGTCGATGTATTGGCGTGGGGTGATTTGACAGAGCCTTCGAATGGAAACGACTTCGGAAGTGAGCCTATTATGGATCAGGATACCTGCTGGATGTTCTATACCTATACGGGCTATGACCTCGATGGTAATGTCTGCGTGACACGTCGTGAGAATGTCGCTCGAATGCAGGGCACCTACTCGGATATGACACACTACGTGCCATATTTGAACTATTGTGGCGAGTACAACAACTTTGGTCTGTTGGAGGGAACCTACATATCGACACGTTCGGTGTTGAAGTTGGGCGAGGAGTATGTTAAGAATAACTCTTCGATTTGCCGTGGTACAGATTTCGTTATGCGTAAAGGTTCACGAGTTCGTCTCTATCTGCCTTCGACTATTGCATACGGCTCGTCAGGTACAGCAACCGATGGCGGTTACGAGGGTCAGTTCTCACTCGATTCAAATGTGCCTGTGATTATGGATATCGAGGTACAGCGTGTTGTGAAAAATCCTTCCGATAATGAGGTTGAGATGATTCAGAATATTATCAACGATAACCGCACGACGATGGGTCGCAATGTGTGGAAGCGTATCAAAATCGAGGATGAGGATACGATAGTTCCGACACCTTCTGTACCGGCTGCCGAAGATAGCGACGAAGTTGGTAAGGGCGATGGCGAAAATGCCGACAAAGAAGAGGATATTGATGATGACGATACCGGCTATTACAAGGCACTATACTATACGTTGGACTATGCTCCCGATATGACAGAGTTTAAGTTCAACTATGCACAACCACACTCTGCCGAGCTCAATAATCCATATAAGGGTAAGGGAGTGTATGCCGATATGGCAAAGGTCGATGCAGAGATAAACCGCATCCTTACCGAACGCTTTGGCGATAAGGTTTTGGCTGCTGATGATGAGGCTGCAAAGGAGATTGGTCTGAATAACTCGGCTTCGATTTGGTACGTTGGTCGTTTCCTCGATGGCTTTATCTTCGATACGAATATCAAGGAGTTGCGTGAATATGTCTTTGATGATTCGACCGCAGCAGAGGCTTTGGTATATTCGCCAGCAACCGATAAGGACGACTTTATCAATGCTTGGTACCACTGTATTCAGAAGCTTCGTTATGGTCGTTGGGGTGTAATTGTTACGGCATCGGGCTATGCCTATGGTTCGGAGGGTAAGGTAGGCTCTACAAGTAGTTCGACAACAACGTATGACTACTACGACTACTCGATGTACTACAACTACACCAACTCCTACTACTATTCGGATTACTACTCCTATCCGATGACCTATACACCTTCATATACGGTCGATACCGAAGTAGATGATACTATCTCAACCGAGATTTTGCCATATACTCCGCTGGTATTCTACATATTTGTCGAGCCAACCGAGTAGGCGATAGTTGCGATAAAACAGTAGCGGCAGAGGTCTCAAACTTCTGCCGCTACTGTTTTCTTTTATTTGCCGAGAACAAACTCTATGAGTTCGTCGAATGAGTCTATGGTTGCCTGACAACCCGCCTCGCGAAGTTTATCGGCAGAGTGGGCTCCGTACGTTACACCGCAGGTCGGACACTTTGCTGCGATAGCCATATCGATATCGTAGGTCGAATCGCCTACGACAAGTGTCTCGTCGGGGGTAGTGTTGAATCGACGCATAATCTCGATTGCAATATCGGGTGCAGGTTTTACGTGCTCCACATCATCGACACACACAATCTCATCGATATACTTGTCAAGTCCGAGAGCTTTGGAGTAGTATTGCAGGGCAACCTGTACGTTGTTTGAGCCTATGGCCAACTTAATGCCTGCCTCTTTGAGCTTCGCGAGTGTTTCGAGGACGTGATCAAACAACTTTACCATATAGATACCCTCGGTGCGATATACCTCCTCGTAGCGTCTGCAAACACGCTCAAACAGAGCCTCGTCATCGCCCTGAAAGAATAGTGCGAGAAATTGTCGCAATGTCAGTCCCATATTTGTTGCAATCATATCGGGGTCGGGCTCAATACCTATTTCGCGATATGTCTTTATTGTGGAGTAACGTATGCAGGGTGTGGTGTCGGCGGTTGTGCCGTCAAAATCGAAGATTATAGACTTAATTTTCCCCATCGATTACTGTGTTATATTTACCAACTGTTCGCGGTATGCATCCAAAATACGGGATTTCGAGATGAAGCCCAAGTAGCGATTATTTCTATCAACAACCGGCAACATCCAGGTATGATTCTGTTTGAATCGTGGCAAAACCTCTTGAATTTGCTCTCGCTCCAAAATCTTATCCGGTGGTTGTATCATATAGTGACGAATAGGCGTTCCACGTTTTTCGGGCTTAAACATATCCTCACGCAGGTCATCCAACTGTATGATTCCGAGCAGATGTCCGAAGTTGTCGATTACGGGGAATATGTTTCGTCGCGACGTGGATATAATGCTGACAATGTCGGCAAGTGTCATATTCTCACGCAAGCGGATGAAATCGGTCTCCATCAACTCGTCCAATCGCAAGAATACCAATACCGACTTATCTTTGTCGTGAGTGAGCAACTCGCCACGCTCGGCCAAGCGTTTCGTATATATCGAATCGGGGTCGAGGTAGTAGCCCATAGCAAAAGCAATGCAGGCAACAATCATCAGCGGAATGAAGAGTGCGTAGCCGTTCGAAAGCTCTGCAATAAGAAATATAGATGTCAGTGGTGCATTCATCACACCGGCCATTACACCTGCCATTCCGACCAATGTAAATGTTGCAATCGAGATATCCCAACCAAAACAGATGTTGCAGAATAGTGCCATTGCTGCACCTGTAAATGCACCTACAAAGAGCGAAGGTGCAAATGTTCCACCGACACCGCCCGCAGCATTTGTAGTTGCCATTGCTACGACCTTGAACATCATAACCGCCAAGACGTATATCAACACAACCCAATCAATATCCTTAAAGGCGTAGAAGAGTGAGTTCTCGAAAATCGATTGCTTGTCGCCGTGCATCAGCGATACAAACGCCTCGTAGCCCTCGCCATAGAGCGGCGGGAATACGAAAATCAGTATGCCCAAAACCACACCGGCAATACCCCAGCGTTTATATTGATTTGATATGCCGCCTACGAGTTTTGCAATAAGATGGTTTGTTCGGGTGAAGTAGAACGACATCAAACCGCAAAGCAGACCCAATATGATAAACAGCGGTATCTGGGCAATTTGAAATGAGTCGGACGTTGTGAGCGATACCGAGATAATTGGGTCGAAACCTCGCAAAACGATAGCAACGGTTGTGGCTGTTACCGATGAAATAAGCAACGGAATAACCGACGATGCGGTAATATCGAGCATCAAAATCTCCAAAACGAATACCACACCCGTAATCGGAGCTTTGAATATCGATGCCAAAGCCGCACCGGCTCCACAGCACAACAGCAATGTAATATCTCGATAGTTGAGTTTTGCCAACTTTCCGACGTTCGAGCCTATTGCAGCACCTGTCAGCACAATCGGAGCCTCGGGACCCACCGAGCCACCAAATCCGATGGTTGTGGCACCTCCGACAACCGATGTCCAGCAGTTATGCCCGGCTATGCGTGAGCCTCGTCGCGACATTGCATACAGCACACGTGTAACACCCTCGCTGATATTATCTTTGACGATATATTTTACGAATAGCGTTGCTAAAATAATACCGATAACGGGGTATATGAGGTAGAGTATATGGAAGGTGTCGGTGTCGAACCAATTTACAAGGCAACTCTTTATGAGGTGCAACAGCAACTCGAAGAGATAGGTGCCTAATCCCGCCAACAAACCTACAACGACAGCCAATATGGCGAGCATTTGACGCTCGCTTAATCGTTTTGTGAGGCTGTTAAACCAGTGAAAAATCCGCTCTCTTGCGGCTGGTTTTATGTAATTTGATTCGTTAATCACTTTCTGCTATTGATTTGCAGCCTTATATCGAGCCGCTTGTTCGCTAATCAATTCGCGGTCTTCGAAGTAGTTGATACGCATCGCACCACGCACCTCGTTCAATGTTTGAGCTGCTGTACGACGAGCCTCCAAAGAGCCCTCCTCCAAGATGCGATATACCTCCTCGATATTGTTCTCCCAATATGCACGACGCTCGCGAATCGGAGCAAGCATCTCGTTGAGAATGGCGATAAGCAACTTTTTGCACTTTACATCGCCAAGACCACCACGACGATAGTGAGCCTTCATCTCGTCCAGATTTTTGTAATCGGGCAGATACTTCTCGAAGTGCTCATCACGGCAGAATGCATCGAGATATGTGAATACGGCATTGCCTTCAACCTTTCCGGGGTCCTCGATACGAAGGTGGTCAGGGTCGGTGTACATCGACATAACCTTCTGCTTCAACTCCTTTGGAGTGTCCGAAAGGTAGATGCAGTTGCCGAGCGATTTGGACATCTTGGCCTTGCCGTCGGTTCCGGGTAGGCGCATACAGATACAATTTTCGGGGAGAAGAATCTCCGGTTCGACAAGTGTCTCGCCGTATGTCGAGTTGAACTTATGCACAATCTCGCGTGCCTGCTCAATCATAGGCTCCTGGTCGGCTCCTGCAGGAACTGTTGTTGCGCGGAATGCTGTAATATCCGAAGCCTGCGAGATAGGGTAAGTAAAGAATCCCACAGGAATACCCTGGCGTTGTGTTGTGTCGCCCTCTGTGCTATTTTCGGAGAAACCGCGAAGTTGAATCTCGGCCTTTACAGTCGGATTGCGTTGCAGACGCTGTACGGTGACGAGGTTCATATAGTAGAATGCCAACTCGGTCAATTCTGCCACCTGCGATTGGATGAAAATTGTCGATTTTTCGGGGTCGAGACCACACGAGAGGTAGTCCAAAGCCACCTCAATAATGTTTTGACGAACCTTCTCGGGGTTGTCAAAGTTGTCGGTCAAGGCCTGTGCATCGGCAATCATAATAAAAATCTTTTCGAACTCACCCGAGTTCTGCAACTCCACGCGGCGGCGCAAAGAGCCCACAAAGTGTCCCAAATGGAGTCGTCCCGTAGGGCGGTCGCCAGTAAGTATAATCTTTCCCATACCTATTTCAAAAAGTGTTTAATCGCGCAAATATAGCAAAAACTATTGATAATTGATGATGGAACACCTATAATTAAAGGTATTTTGCTCTTTTTTTGTTCTATCGAAAATATTTTCCTAAATTTGTGGCCACTTTTGTGGGTTGTAACATTTTGATAATGTGTTTATACTCCAACTTGAATATTGAAGAGCGATGAAGAGAATATTGTTGATTGTTTCGATTTTGTTGGCCGCTTTCGCTGTGAGTGGTAGAGTGGTTGCGGGTGTTCCTGTTGCCTCCTCCGCAGAGAGCCGAGTGTCGGAAAATAGATACTATGCCCCGAATATTCAATCGGACTCTATGGCTCGTGGCGTAAAGAGTGACATTGTGCAGATGGTTGGTAATAATCTTATCTACATCCCGGGAGTAAAGAGCCGACGCGCCCATAAAGATTCTGTGAGTGTTGTCGCATACAAGCCTATAGAGAACGACTCTCTGACCCTGTCTGCAACAGTAGGAACTCTCTCTGAGAGAACTCCTGCGGCTCGTCGCAAAAAGTATTTCAAAAATGTAATACTCTATGGAGCCGGCAGAGACCGTTTCGGAAACTTTACAGAGGAGTGTGCTGCCCATGCCAATGGTCGTCTGAGAAAGTTTGGCATCTACTCGTACGGACACTCTTATCAGATACCAAGTCACTTCTATCCTGTGGTGAATGGCTATGCGGTGGTGGACCTTCCAAGTATGAAGAATCGTAACGGATACGAACAGGTCATTGCCATTATGAATCTGCACAGGCAGGCTTCGGACTATATCAAGGAGAATTTCGATATCTCCACACTCATTCCCGGGGAGTATTATGTGGTGAATATGTACTACAGCACCAGCCCTCATATGGTTGAGTTCTACAACGCCGCACGGATTCAGCGGACCTATAATTATGGAACACACGTCGGTGTGTTGTATTACGATAAGAAGTCGGAAGATTGGGTTGTCGAGCATAATATTCACGGAGATGTTCATCGCAACTCGTTGCGATCTGTTCTTGGCGGAAGGTCCAATCCCCACAAGTACGGTGTGACAACAATCTATCGAGCATCGCCAATTGATTGATATTTCGCGAGGAGAAACAGTTCGAGCGAAGAATAAATAGTGATATATTAACTTTATAAGGATAGCTATGAAAAGAGGTCTGATTATATTGTTTGTGCTGTTGGTGGCCGTTGCCACAACCGCTTATGCAGTAGAGCTCACTACCGAGTTTTTGCCCAATGGAGTCGCTCCCCAGCAGATGACGGCAGATGAGATGTTCCATAAAGCTCAATGCTATATGTTGGGCCAAGAGGGATATCCCCAAAATAACGGCAAGGCTGCCGAGTGGTTCTACCAGGCTGCCGATAAAGGACACGTCGAGGCGCAAAATGTGATAGCATCACTCCTTGCTCAGGGTGTTGGCGTGGTAAAGAATGAGGCCGAGGCTGTTAAGTGGTACACCATAGCAGCCAAGAATGGCCACACCAGAGCGCAGAGCCAACTCGGAACAATCTATGCCAAGGGGTTGTTGGGTGTGACCAAGAGCAATGTCGAGGCCGAAAAGTGGTATCGTATGGCCGAGAAGAAGGGTGATCTTGTCGCCCGCAAATGGCTGCAAAAAATCGAGAAGGAGCAAAAAGAGCTCGATAAATAGAGTTGAATCTTCTGCTTTGTAGGGCGGTGTGGAGAGTCTCCATTTCGCCCTATTTTTTTGCCCTGCCAAAAGATGTTTTGTTTTATTTTGTGTTTTATAAATATTCTTTATACCTTTGTTGTAAATAATAGTGCAATTTTATGACAATTATTCAGTTGGAGTATCTGTTGGCGGTTGCCAACTTTGGTAGTTTTTCGGTGGCATCGGAGCATTGTTTTGTTACTCAACCCTCTCTGTCAATGCAGATTAAGGCCTTGGAGGAGGAGCTGGGAGTGATGCTTCTCGACCGTTCTAAAAAGCCTGTCGTGCCGACCGAGGCGGGAGAGGTGATTTTGGAGCAGGTGCGCAATACTTTGCGTGAGTTCCATACCATAAAGGAGGTTGTTCAGCAGATGAAAGGCGAGATTTCGGGAAAGATTCGTTTGGGTGTCATTCCCACTATCGCGCCATACCTTTTGCATAAGTTTGTGCCCGAGTTTGTGCAACGCTATCCAAAGGTGGAAATCGAGGTGCGCGAAATGAAGACTGCCGATGTGATAGAGTCGCTCAATCGCGGCTATATTGATGTTGCCTTGGTGGCGGGTGGTACTTGTGGCGATGGTTTTGTCGAATATGAGCTCTTCGACGATAAATTTTATGCCTATGTCTCGCCTCGTAACTCGCTCTACAACAAGTCTAATGTGAGATTTGAGGATATCAGGATGTCGGAACTTGTATTGCTGTCGTCGGGTAACTGTATGCGAGATCAGGTTATCGAACTCTGTCAGGCCAAAAATGCCCTTCCATCGCGATATACTTTCGAGTCGGGCTCGCTCGATACATTGATGCGAATTGTCGATAATACATCGCTTATGACCGTTATTCCGAAGATGGCTCTCGACTTTGTTCCGGAGGAGCGCAAACGACAGGTTAAGACTCTGTTTAAGGGTGCCTCCTCGCGCAAAATTGCGCTCGTCACACGTCGCTCCTATGTGAAAAAATCGATTGTGGATGCTCTGCGTCAAACAATATCGGAATATAAGTGAGGCTTTAAGACGAGAAACGAGAGAGATTTTCCCCATAACCCCTCGGGGTGATAAATGATGAAACTTAGCCGCAACTAATTTTTGATTCTCAATTTTTTTCGCTATATTCGCACAATAATTATGTATATTGCTTAGTAAGGCTATGGAAAAGTTGATTGAAACTATTGTTCAAGGTATTCAGGATAAGAAAGGTAAGAATATTGTATCTCTCGATTTGTCGGGCTTCGATGGTGCGATATGTTCGCACTTTGTGGTCTGCAATGCCGATTCGACGGCGCAGGTGGCTGCTATCGCCGATGGCGTTGAGGAGAAGGTCTATCAGTAGTTGCACGAGAGCCCTTGGCGTGTTGAGGGTAAGCAGACCGGTTTGTGGGTTGCTCTCGATTATGTGGATGTAATCGTACATATCTTCCAAAGCGAGTTGCGCGACTACTACCGTTTGGAGGAGTTGTGGGCCGATGCTCCGATGCTGCGCTACGAAAGCGAGGAATAGAGTGGTTAAGATTACCTTTTGAATACAATTTTCTTTCGCCTGTTTCGTTTGGTATGGCGGAAAAATTGTGTAAAAACTTAATGTATGGCAAAAGAGAAAAAGAATATGAATATGCCGCGCCCGAATATCATGTGGTTTTGGGCTGCAATTACACTCATTATCGTAGGATATTGGATGTTCAACAACGACGAATCTGCCCCGGTCAAGTCCGATTGGTCGGCTGTGGAGCAGATGGTTGTTGATGGTGATGTCGAAAAGATTGTTGTGGTTAATCGCGACGAGGCTCGAGTTCTCCTCAAGGAGGGTAAGGTCGAGGGTTATCAGCAACGCGACCTACGCTATAAGAATATCCCTAAGAAGGGGTATCAATTCTTCTTCAATATCGGTTCTGTAGATTCGTTCAAAAGCGATTTGGAAAAGGCCGAGGCGTTGTCGGGAAAAGATGTGGTACTCACCTTCGAGAACGAGAAAGCGTGGTACGACTCGTGGCTTATGGGGCTACTGCCATGGGTTGTGATGATTGGAATTTGGTTCTTGTTGATGCGCGGTATGGCTCGCGGAGGCGGTGGCCAGGGCGGCATAATGAATGTCGGCAAGGCGCGTGCGCAGGAGTTCGACCAGCAAGACCCCGATAAGCGCGTCACATTCAAGGATGTTGCCGGCTTGGAGGAGGCCAAAGTCGAGATTATGGAGATTGTCGATTTTCTGAAGAATGCCCCTAAGTATCGTGAGCTTGGTGCCAAAATTCCGAAAGGAGCACTTTTGGTAGGCCCTCCGGGAACAGGTAAGACCCTTTTGGCGAAGGCTGTTGCAGGTGAGGCAAATGTCCCATTCCTCTCTATTTCGGGTTCCGATTTTGTGGAGATGTTTGTGGGCGTTGGAGCTTCGCGTGTGCGTGATTTGTTCGAGCAGGCAAAGAAGAAGGCTCCTTGTATCGTCTTTATCGATGAGATTGATGCCATTGGTAGAGCGCGTGGCAAGAATGCCGGATTCTCGGGAAATGATGAGCGTGAAAATACTCTCAATCAGCTGCTTACCGAGATGGATGGTTTCCAGACCAATGCGGGCGTGATTGTTTTGGCGGCAACCAACCGCGCCGATATTTTGGATAAGGCGTTGATGCGTGCAGGACGTTTCGATCGCCAAATCGAGGTCGGCCTGCCGGAGTTGCAGGAGCGTCGCGAGATTTTCGATGTGCATCTTCGCAAGTTGAAGCTGGAAAAGGATTTGGATCGTGATTTCCTCGCAAAGCAGACCCCGGGATTCTCGGGTGCCGATATTGCTAATGTCTGCAACGAGGCGGCTTTGATTGCGGCACGTCACAACAAGGATTGTGTAGGCAAGGAGGATTTCCTCGCTGCGGTCGATAGAATCATCGGCGGCTTGGAGCGAAAGAATAAGGTTATCTCCCCACAGGAGAAGAAAATTATTGCATACCACGAGGCGGGACACGCTACTGTATCTTGGATTTTGGAGAATGCCAATCCGCTTGTTAAGGTGACGATTATTCCGCGTGGCAAGGCTTTGGGTGCTGCTTGGTATCTGCCCGAGGAGCGACAGATTACAACCCGTGAGCAGATGATGGATGAGTTGGCTTCGTTGTTGGCAGGCCGTGTTGCAGAGGAGACCTTCTTCGGGCATCTCTCGACGGGAGCCTTGAACGATTTGGAGCGAGTGACAAAGCAATGCTACGCTATGGTTGCCTACTATGGAATGAGCGAGGAGGTGGGCTCTATGAGCTACTACGACTCGACAGGTCAGAGTGATATGGCCTTCACAAAACCATATTCGGAGCGTACTGCACAGCAGATTGACGATGAGGTGCGAGCCTTGATTGCAAGGGCGCGAGCAATGGCCGAAAAGGTTATTCAGGAGCATCGCGAGGGCCTTGTGCAGTTGGCAGAGCTGCTCTTGGATAGAGAGGTGGTCTTTACCGAGGATGTAGAGCGTATTTTCGGCAAGCGAGGTGGCAAGAAGGAGGAGACTGTATCGGAGATAGAGGAGAGTGCCGAAGTGGTTGCCGAGGCATAGGCCGAGAGAGTGAAGAGAAACGAACTAACCTGAAACTTATGAATAGTAGATTTAAGAATCTGTGCGTACGAACAGCAAGTGGCGTGGTACTCTTGTTGCTTGTTGTCGGAGCACTGATGTGGACAAAATGGAGTACAGCCGCGCTTTTTGCAGTTATAATGGTAGGCGGCTTAATCGAGTTTTACAGGCTCAGCCGTGCCAGAGGCTATGAGCCTCTCAGTATTCTCGGTATTGCCAATGCGATTGCAATATTCGCCTTGGCGGGTATTGTGTGGATGTTGTGGGGTAGTGGCAAGCCTGCATCTGAGGTGGTGGCCGATACAACGGCCATATTGCTCTTTTATGTTGTGCTGATTGCGCCACTGACCTTTGTTTGCGAATTGTGGCACAAGAGCGAGACTCCTATTGCAAATATTGCAACGACTCTTGCCGGTGTAATATATGTAGCATTGCCTATATCGCTCATACTCTTTATCCCACAGCTCTTGGTAGGCAAGTGGTCGGAGTGGGCGATGTTGTCCTACATCGTAGTTATTTGGGCGAACGATGTATTTGCCTATCTGGTAGGAGTGGCAATCGGTAAACATCGCTTGTGCGAACGACTCTCTCCTAAAAAGTCGTGGGAGGGATTCTTCGGAGGAGTGATAGGTGCAGTAGGCGTTTCGGTTCTCTTTGGCTATCTCTTTGGTGGCAATCTATGGGTTTGGGGAGGCCTCGGACTCGTAACTGCACTTGCCGGAGTAGCCGGAGACCTTGCCGAGTCGATGCTTAAGCGTGAGGCTGATGTGAAGGATTCGGGGAGAATGATGCCGGGGCATGGCGGATTTCTCGACCGTTTCGATGCCTTGTTTATCGCGACACCATTTGTGTTTGTCTATCTTTGTCTGATGTCATACCTGATGTAAAACAATAAAATACCTTAAAATAATGAAGATTAGTAAGGAGGGTTTCAAGATTATAGCCGTGTCGGGAGTTGTGCTTCTATCGATTTGGCTGCTTATTTTCTATATGCTGAAAGCTAATGATTTGATGTGGCTTATTATTCTGCTTTCGGTATTGCTGTTGGTATTTTGGTTCTTTATCATCTCGTTCTTCCGTGATCCTCGACGTGTGCGTATTCATGACGACGACCTTGTCTTCTCGCCGTGCGATGGCCGTGTTGTTGTTACAGAGATTGTGAAGGATGACGAGTATTTCGATGGCGAGGAGTGCATGCAGGTATCTATATTTATGTCGGTTACAAATGTGCATATCAATTGGCTTCCGGTAGGTGGTGTGGTAAAGTATTTCAAGTACCACCCGGGACGTTTCCTCGTAGCTTGGCATCCAAAATCATCTACCGATAATGAGCGCACGACAACCGTAGTCGAGACAAAGGATGGAATAGAGGTCCTTTTCCGTCAGATTGCAGGAGCTGTGGCGCGACGTATCGTTTCGTATGTTAAGGTTGGTGAGCAGGTAGAGCAGAATAATGTATTCGGTTTTATCAAGTTTGGCTCGCGCATTGATATATTATTGCCAAAAGATGCTAAGTTACTCGTCGAGATAGGCGATAAGGTTGTTGGTACTCAGACCCCTATTGCCCGTATTGGAGGCGTAGAGGAGCTGTCGCTCGAGACACCGGAGGAGGATTCACTGGAGAATTAAATATTTGGATATGGCAGAGAATGGTAACGAGAATGGAGGTCTGACTCTGCAAGTCGTTTTGCATTGGGTCGTCGGATTGGCGGTCGCGGTAGCCATAGGCTCCCTGCTTTGGTACTTCCGCGAGGTTGTAGTCTATATTTTGGTTTCGGCCCTCTTTGCAATTATCGGCAGGCCGCTTGTGCGCCTGCTCTGCAAGGTCAAGATTAAAAACTTTACTCTGCCACGATGGTTTGCAGCCACCATTACGCTGATATTGCTATGGATGGTCATCGGAGGCCTTCTGTCGCTTGTCGTGCCACTTATTGCGGGCAAGGTATATGAACTCTCCTCTCTCGATTTGCGTTCGGCATTGGAGGGGGTGCAAGAGCCATTAGAACGCCTGCAGAACTATATTTCTACCATATTTGTACTGCCTGAGTCGCACACTTCAATATCGGAGGTTATTGTATCGACTCTACGTAATTTTCTGAACTACGATACCGTCAATACCGTCGTCTCCTCCATATTAAATATGGGTATGTCGGTGGTGATAGTTCTCTTTTCGGTCTCCTTTATTACATTCTTTTTCCTCAAGGAGGATGGCCTATTCTCGAATATGGTATCGGCAATCTTTCCGGATAAGTACACCGAGAATGTGCATCGCGCCATCGATAAGGTGTCGTTGCTACTCTCGCGTTACTTTACGGGACTGCTTACCGAAAGCCTTATAATATCGGTTCTTATAGCTGTGGTGTTGCTACTCTTCGGAATGAAGGTCGAGGATGCCTGCTTTGTAGCCGTTATTATGGGTATGCTCAATGTTATACCTTACGCAGGCCCTGCCGTAGGAGCTTTGGTGTCGATATTTATTGGTATTGTATCTCCAATCGAAGGGTGTACAATAGCATATACGCTGGCAGTAATTTGTGGTACGCTTGCCGTTGTGAAGGGTGCCGACGACTTTGTGCTCCAGCCTACAATATACTCGTCGAAAGTCTCTGCGCATCCACTCGAAATATTTATCGTAATACTTATGGCCGGCTCGGTTGGAGGTATCGTCGGCTTGCTTGTTGCGGTGCCTTCATATACCGTGTTGCGAGTATTCGCCAAGGAGTTTTTCTCGGAGGTGTCGCTGGTGCGTAAATTGACAAGGGAGATATAGAGCAATGCAGGTAATTGAAGGGGTTGTTATTGGTGGTAACAGGTTGGGCCGCAGATTGGGGTTCCCGACCGCAAATATCGCCATAGATGATAATTTAGCCATCGAAAATGGTGTCTATAGCTCGATGGTATATGTTGATGGCGAGCTCTATTCTGCAATGACAAATATTGGAGTCCGCCCATCTGTCGATGGTACAAAACGGCTACTTGAAACACACCTTTTCGGCTTTAAGGGGTTGCTCTACGGTTTGCGTTTGCGTGTGGAACTCTATGAGAAGATTCGCGATGAACAGAAATTCTCCTCTGTTGATGAGTTGCGCCGACAGATTGAAAAAGATTCAAATAAGATTAAAGAGCTAATAGCCAAGGGCAGATAGCTCCATAACGAAAATATGAAGAATATCCTGATTGTCGCTCCTACCGAGCGTGAAAACAAAAACATACGTCTTGCCATCGAACGCAAAGGCGAGCAGTTGAAAAATCGTTACACCGTAGCTTTCAGTGGCATTGGTAAAGCCGCAGCGGCCGCAACCATCACCCGCTATCTTTTGCAAGCCGAACAACCTTACGACCTGGTGGCTGTGATTGGTTATGCCGCAGGCACCCTCGGCTTTAAGCAGGGGGAGGTTGTTGTCCCAAATCGCGTGCAGTACCACGATGCCGATATCCCCGAGGGCTTTATCCCTGAGGTTAGCGATCCTCGCCAACTACTTGGCACCGACGATATCACCGTCTTTACCGGAGACTCCTTTGTAAATGCCAAGTCTGTTGCAGCTATTAAAGAGCGATTCGGAGTAAAACGGGCAATTTTCGATATGGAGATAGGAGCCATTGCTATCGCCTGCGAGATGTGCAATAATATGCCGTTGTTAGCTGTAAAGGTAATCTCCGATGTTCCCGAGGATGGTCATACCGAACTCTCCTACGACGAGTTTGCGAATACTTGGACTGACTTTTCGCCTTTACTCTCAGAGATAGAAAAATCGTTCTGATGAGTTCTTTTTGCACGAGTGAGTCGGTCGCTGAAATGCTCACATAGGCCTACTATGCTCCGCTTTCATCGCCTATCATCGCACAAAAATAATCACATCATCGACGATTTTTATTGTTGGTAGCGTTCTGATGCGTTCTTTTTGCACGAGTGCGTCGGTCGCTGAAATGCTCACATAGGCCTCAATCGCGGAAATA
>JAZQIS010000010.1:0-6416 GCA_045541235.1 Alistipes sp. | reverse complement strand
CCCTGCAAACCCCTGCAAACCCCTGCAACTTTATGATAACAAAAGCAGAGTTCAAATGCTCCTCGGAGCGCATTTCGCAAGTGCCAAAGGATTCGTTGAAGGATATCGCCTTCATCGGGCGAAGCAATGTGGGCAAGTCGTCGCTTATAAATATGCTTACGCGCCATAAGGGCCTTGCCAAGGTCTCCGCTACGCCGGGCAAGACAAAGTTGATTAACCACTTCTTAATCAACAAAGAGTGGTACTTGGTGGATTTGCCGGGCTACGGTTATGCCCGCACCTCCAAGCGCGAACGCGGAGCCTTCGCAAAGATTATCTTAGACTATGTTTTCAAGTGCGAGAAGATGCACTACCTCTTCGTATTGGTAGATTCTCGTTTGGAGCCGCAAAAGATTGATTTGGAGTTTATTGAGATGCTTGGCGAGGGCGGTGTGCCATTTGCCCTAATCTTCACAAAGTGCGACAAACAGTCTGCCACACAGACGCAACGCGCCGTTACGGCCTACAAAAAGAGGCTTCTGGAGCAGTGGGAGGAGCTGCCTCCGATGCTCCTCTCTTCGAGCGAAAACGGTCAAGGGCGCGAAGAGATATTAACTTTTGTTAATAAAATTTTGGCAGAGAACGGCGAATAATAGCGTAAAAATTCTATTTTTGCAATCGCTTAGAGTGCTAAAAGCCTACAAACCAACAGCTAAAAGCCTACAATAAAGGAACTTATACTTAAATAAATATACAGTATGGCTATCCACAAAATCAAATTCTTCACAGGTCGCGCCTCGCGCTACTTGGCAGAAAAAATCGTTGCTGCCTATGGCACCACTCTCGGAGAGTGCGAGGTTGTAGAGTTCAGCGATGGCGAATTTCAACCGCACTTCATCGAGTCGATTCGCGGTTGCACGGTATTCATCATCCAATCAACATTCCCTAAATCGGACAATCTGATGGAGCTGTTGATGATGATTGATGCTGCAAAGCGTGCCTCGGCTTACAAGGTAGTAGCGGTAATCCCTTATTTCGGCTGGGCTCGTCAGGACCGCAAGGACCGCCCACGTGTACCTATCACCTCCGCACTCGTGGCAAATATGCTCACAGTGGCTGGTGCAGACCGCGTGATGACGCTCGATCTCCATGCCGACCAGATTCAGGGATTCTTCGATGTTCCCGTAGATGCTCTCTACGCAAGCGGAATCTTCATCCCTTACATCAAGAGCCTCGGCATCGAAAACCTCTCTATTGCTTCGCCTGATATGGGCGGTGCAAAGCGTGCAAGCACCTATGCCAAATTGCTCGAGACTCCGATTATCATCTCGCACAAGGAGCGCGCAAAGGCAAATGTAGTAGGTTCGATGACAGCCATTGGCGAGGTTGAGGGTCGCAACATCCTCATCGTCGATGATATGATCGACACCGCAGGTACAATCTGTATGGCTGCAAATATGTTGATGGAGCGTGGTGCAAAGAGTGTTCGTGCCGCTATCACCCACCCTGTATTGTCGGGTAAGGCATATGAGCGTATCGCCGAGAGTGCATTGCAGGAGATTATCGTTACCGATACTATTCCTCTCAACCCCGAGAAGGACTTGACTAAGTTTACCGTACTCTCGTGCGCCGAAATCATTGCCGAGTGCATTGAGCGAGTTCACAATTATCAGTCTATTTCGCCTCTCTTCTACAAATAGAGAATTTGGGGCAACCCAACCATATAGTTACAGACCTCTATCCAATTGGGTAGGGGTTTGTTTTTCGTATCATTGCCCGTTTTTTTATTTAAACGATTAAAAAAATATAAACATTTTATCAATACTATTGAATATTTTACGAATTTTTATATAAATTTGTAAGGTAAATATCACGAATTACAAAAATTTCAAATAAAAAAAACATAAAAACAAGCGACAGTTTATCTTACAAGAGCGATTTGGCAACAAGATGTTGCCCCGCTAAATAACCAAGAACAACGACAAACAACCTAACTAAAACTAATTCTAACCAAAAATTTCAACTTATGAGAATCTCTACACAAAGAGTACTTACATCTCTTTTGGTTCTCCTTCTCGTTCTTTCGATAGGAAGAGTTCAGGCGCAAGCCACCTCGTCCCAATCGAGTAGCAACACCCCAACTGCCAAGGAGCTGGCAAATGCCAAACCTCACATGGTACAGGGAACTGTCCTCGACGAGAATGGAAAGCCAATGGTAGGAGTGGGCGTCATTATCGTCACCACTCTCCAAGGTGTTGTTACCGACGTGAATGGTCGCTACCAAATCAAGGCAACACCTGTTCAGGAACTACAATTCAGTTTCTTGGGTTACAAGACCGTAACCACAAAGGTTGGCAATCGCACCACCATCGACGTTCAGATGAAGGATGAGGCGCAGGCCGTGGAGTCGGTTATCGTTACCGCCCTCGGTATCAAGCGTGACGAGAAGTCGCTCGGATACGCTGCACAGAAGGTTGCAGGAGACAATCTTGCCTCGGCAACCAATGCCACAAACTGGCTCTCGGGCTTGAC
This sequence comes from Alistipes sp., assembly GCA_045541235.1. Lineage (GTDB taxonomy): Bacteria > Bacteroidota > Bacteroidia > Bacteroidales > Rikenellaceae > Alistipes. The sequence continues at coordinate 3,905 of JAZQIS010000010.1, read as the reverse complement.
AGGCCAGGTTGCAGGTCTCAACATCCAACAATCTAACTCGGGCCCTGGCGGTACAACACGTGTAACGCTCCGTGGTGAGTCGTCGGTGGACTTCTCGAACAACACCGCACTTTTCGTCATCGACGGAGTGCCGATGTACAACCACTCGACACAGTCGGATGCCGGTGGTGAGGGTTCATCCTACGCTATCGACTACGGTGATGGTTCGGGAGATGTCAATCCCGAGGATATCGAGAATGTAACCGTGCTGAAGGGTCCTGCAGCGACAGCTCTCTATGGCTCGGCTGCTGCCAACGGTGCTATCATCATCACCACCAAGTCGGCCGACAAGCTCGAATCGAAGATTAGTGTCACCTACTCCACAAGTCTCACCTTCGAGTCGGTAAACACCTCTCCGGACCTTCAGTATGAGTATGCACAGGGCTCAACCCCCGACTATTTCTACTACATTCGCTCGGCAGACAAAGAGTTGGGCTCGGGATATGACCCATTCCCAACCTACGAGAGTCAGGCAACGATGCTATCGTGGGGTCCGAAGATGGATGGTACAAAGCACTATCAGTACTACGATCCACACCTCGGCATAGGTGGAAAAATGGACCAGCTCGGAGATTTCCGTCGTGAGGCTACTCCTCTCGTAAGCAATGGCGACTGGTTCAAGCAGTTCTTCCAGAGTGGACACACTTGGTCGAACTCTATCTCGGTTTCGGGACGTATCAATAGACGTAATTCGGTACGAATCTCGGTGCGCGACTTCCACTCGCAGGGCATCGTGCCTAACTCGCCTGCAAATAGTCAGCACATCTCCTTCCGCACTCGCAACGAGATTGCAAAGTGGCTCACATCGGAGATTTCGCTCAACTATCGTCGTCGCCACTGCGACAACATCCCTACATCGTCGGGCTACGGCTCTACAGCTATTATGTACAGTTTGTGGTGCTACGCCCCTAATGTCAATATGGATTGGGTAAGCAACTATTGGTTACACGGACAGGAGGGTCTTCAGCAGGATACCTCACTCTCGGGTGGTAAAAACAACGCATACTTCATTGCCAACGAGTGTTTGAATACCCAAAATCGCGACCGTGTATATGGAAATGCGAAGTTGGATTTCACACTCTATAAGGGCCTTACATTGATGGTTCGTGGAGGCTTGGACTCTAACTACGATTTCCGTACGCAGCAGACTGCAACCTCGACACAGGCCGACCCTAACGGTTTCTACCGTGAGCAGGTCATCCGTTCAATGCAGTACTCGGGAGAGTTCTTGCTCCGCTACACTCACGATTTCGCACACGACATCAACCTTACGGCAAACTTCGGAGGTAGCATTGTAAATCGTTCCTACGAGAGACACCAGCAGTGGGCCGACAACCTCAAGAACCCAAGCGTCTATACACTTGCCAACGCAGCCTCGCTCGTTAAGACAAGCAACAACTCGTACCGCCGCCAGACAAACTCACTCTACGGATTGGTGCAGTTGTCGTGGAAAAATGCACTCTTCCTCGATATCACAGGTCGTAACGACTGGTCGAGCACACTCCCTGCAAGCAACCGTTCCTACTTCTATCCATCTGTTTCGGGTAGTGTAGTGATTAACGAGTTGGCAAACTTCGGCCGTACAAATGGCGTATTGAATTTGATGAAGGTACGTGCTTCGTGGGCACAAGTAGGTCACGATACATCACCATACCGTATCGAGGAGTACCTCAATAGCACTCTCTTCCCGGGCAACGTTACAACCCAGACTGCAAAGGTTAATGGATTGTTGATGCCGGAGATGGTATCATCGTGGGAGGTAGGTTTGGATTTGCGTATGTTCCGCAACCGTTTCAACCTCGATATCGCCTACTACAACAGCAAGACCTCTAATGCGTTGGCTTCGATGCCTGTATCGGCCGCAGCGGGTATGACAAAGGTATATACCAATGCAGGTTCGATTCGCAATCAGGGTGTCGAGATTCAGGCTACGGGTACAATTATCCGCACAAAGGATATCCGATGGAACATCAGTGCCAACTGGTCGATGAACCGCAATAAGGTGTTGGCTCTCGGTGAGGGTATCGACTTCTGGCAGATTGCGCAGTACTCATCTTATGCCTATATGTACGCATACGTGGGAAGCTCGCTTACTTCGATGTATGGTCGCCCTTACAAGCGCGCTCCTGAGGGCTCGTACGTAATTGATGCAACAGGTAAGATGATTGACGTTGCAGGACAGATTGTTCACGATGCAAACGGCTCGCCTGTAACTGACGAGGAGATTGCCTACATTGGCGAGTGTATGCCAAAGTGGCGCGGAGGATTCGGCACTTCGTTCAGTTGGAAGGGCTTGAAGGCAAGCATCAAGTTCGACGGACAGTATGGTGGCAAGGTTTGGTCGCTCTCAAACTGGGTACTGAACTATCGCGGTAAGGGTGTTGCGACACTCGAAGGTCGCGAGGGCGGTTTCGTACCAAAGGGTGTGATGGAGCTGCCTGACGGCAACTACAAGATATGTGATGTAGCGCACACACCATATACCATTCAGGCCTACTATCAGGCCAAGTACGATCGCGGTTGCGCCGAGGCTAACTTTGTGGAGACCTCTTTCTTGAAACTTCGCGAGGTACGTCTCGAGTACTCATTCCCGAAGAAGCTTCTTGCAAAGAGCAAGGTTATTCAAGGACTCTCTATCTCCGTATTCGGCAACAACCTCTTCTGCTGGAGCAAGTTCCCTGGATTTGATCCGGAGGCTGTTTCGATGCGTGGCGCAGCTCTCTCGCCAGGTTTCGACCTCTTGCAGATGCCGGGTACTGCATCCTATGGTGGTAGCATCTCTATAACATTCTAAATGCACGGAGGGATAAGATTATGAAAAATAGTATCAAACATATTACACTTGTTTTGGTTGCCGCATTATCGTTTGTAGGTTGCAAGGGATTCGATGAAATGAACAAGAATCCATACGCACTCTACGACACCAATGCTGAATCTTTCGTGCAACCTATACTCTATAATGCAGAGTACAGAATTATCGACAACAACTACGATGTGCTTGCTGCCATTATGCAGTACACCGTAAGTACCAACTACGAGAACTCGGCACAGTTGGCATACAACTATGTCATCTCGGAGACCTACACACAGAGCCTTTGGACTCTCTACAATCAATTTGGTAATGCCCAATATATGCTCGACAAAGCGCGTAAAGAGGAGAATCCTGCAATGGTGGGAGTAGCCCTCGTGCTTCGTTCGTTTATCGCACACGTACTGACCGACACCTATGGCAACGTACCATATTCAAAGGCCGGTATGATTGCATTGCAGGGCGACAAGTTCGATTACACCACTCCGTACGACAAGCAGAAGGATATCTACATCGACCTGCTCCGTTCTTTGGAGGAGGCAAACGCTTGCTTTGCAAAGGCCGAGGAGATGGTTGAGGTTGGCTCGCTCACCGACAACAACTTCAACCCATTGTGCGACTTTATGTATGACGGAAATGTCGATAAGTGGCGTCGCTTCGGCAACTCGCTCTATCTTCGTCTGTTGATGCGTGTATCGCTCAAGGTTATGGAGGAGTCGGATGGCATCGTATCGCTTGGCGACGAGTTTGGCGACATCAGTGTCATCGCGAAGATGAATGAGCTCTACGACTGCTACCTCAGTGGTGGTGGCAATTACCCATTGATGCGAGGACTGGAGGATAGTGCACGCGTTGGCTTCAGCGCAAACGACTCGGCACTCTACACTCCATTCTACTCGACTACAGGAGGCAACTGGAACTCGCAGGCGGCTTGTAGCACACTTGTCGATATGATGATTAAGAAATATTCATCGACCGACGAGCTCAACTCTACTTGGGATCCTCGCTACTTCCGCTACTTCACAAAGTCGGTAGGTGCTCCTACCCAGATTATGCG
>JAZQIS010000009.1:0-2430 GCA_045541235.1 Alistipes sp. | reverse complement strand
CGCAGAGGTTATTGCTGCAAGCAAAATTATTGAGAGGACGGTTGATAGAATTGTCGATATTGCCTTCTCTTATATCTCGATGAACGGTGTTATGCGCATCATCAAGGAGCTCTCGCCACGCATCGACGAGCAGGTTTTCGACAATCTCTGCACGATGCGACTGCGCATCCGCGAGAGCGAAGCAGAGATGCTAATTTCTAAACTTGAAAAGGTCGAAGGGGTAACTGTTGAAACGGAAAACTAAAAACGGAAAGCGGAAAACTGAAAACTAATTTTGCATTAACCCCTCTTCGAGGGCTTTTCCTCCTCGCGGCTCGGCAAAGTATGCAAGCTCCCTCTGCTCTCGCTCCGCAGCGTCGGTTCTGCATTTTGAATTTTGAATTTGATTTTGAATAACAAAATCTACATAAAGGGTGCGAGGGTACACAACCTCAAGAATATCGAGCTGGATATTCCACACGAGAAGCTGATTGTCGTGACGGGATTGTCGGGCTCGGGCAAATCGACTTTGGCCTTCGACACAATCTTTGCCGAGGGACAGCGTCGCTACGTGGAGAGCCTTTCGGCCTATGCACGTCAGTTCCTGGGGCGCATCTCCAAGCCCGATGTCGATTTGATTACGGGTATCGCCCCTGCAATAGCCATCGAGCAGAAGGTATCATCGCGCAATCCACGCTCGACGGTAGGAACGGTTACGGAGATTTACGACTACCTCAAGTTGCTCTATGCACGTGTGGGCAAGACAATTTCGCCCGTTTCGGGTGAGGAGGTCAAGTGCTACAACACGGACGATGTTGTGGAGTATCTTCTCTCGCTCGGCGAGGGTGCGAGGGTTGTGGTGGCGGTGCCAATGCAGCTCGACAAAGGGGAGAGCATCATCGAACGACTCCTGACACTCGTCAAGGAGGGTATCGTGCGACTCGTTGTGGAGGATAAAACGGTGCTACTCGACGACTTTATCAAGGAGGTCGATTTGGAGCACACGGGCGAGGGATTATATGTTGTTATAGACCGCCTGCGCGTGGTGAATGACGACGACACGCTAACCCGTATGCGCGAATCTGTTTCGCAGGCATTTGGTTATGGCACAAGCAGTTGTGTGATTATTCACGGCGACAGCAAGCGACTTTTCAACGCCAACTTCACGGCCGACGGCATAGAGTTCGAGCGACCTACCGAGCACCTCTTCTCGTTCAACAACCCCCTTGGGGCCTGCCCTAAATGCGAGGGTTGGGGCAAGGTTACGGGCATTGACGAGAACCTGGTTGTACCCGACAAATCGCGTACCATCTTCGATAACGCCATAGCGTGTTGGAGGGGCGATACGATGCGATGGTTCCGCGACCAGCTGGTGATGAACGCGCACAAGTTCGACTTCCCGATTCACGCGCCTTACCACACCCTGACCGAGGAGCAAAGGCATCTGTTATGGCTCGGAAACGACTATTTCGAGGGGCTTAACAGCTTCTTTGAAATGCTTGACAAACAGCGACATAAGATTCAATACCGCATACTCAAGGCCCGCTTTATGGGCAAGGCTGTATGTCCTCTGTGCGAGGGCAAACGACTCCGCAAGGAGGCCCTTTACGTCCATTTTGGGGGCAAGAATATTGCCGAGGTGGTGCGTATGACAGTGGATGAGGCGATAGAGTTCTTCGGCAATGTAGAGCTCGACAGCCACGACTCGAAGAGTGCCGAGCGTCTGCTGACCGAGGTGCGCAACCGACTCAAATATTTGAGCGACGTGGGACTCGGCTATCTTACCCTCGACCGTGCATCGAACACCCTCTCGGGAGGAGAGAGTCAGCGCATAAACCTTGCAACATCGCTCGGTAGCAACCTCACGGGTTCGCTCTATATCCTCGATGAGCCCTCGATTGGACTCCATCCACGCGACACTCACCGCCTTATCGCCGTACTCAAGCAGTTGCGCGATATGGGCAATACGGTGATTGTTGTGGAGCACGAGGAGGAGGTTATTCGTGCTGCCGACCACATCATAGATATAGGCCCCGAGGCGGGCAAAGATGGCGGTAGGGTGGTCTATAACGGCCCCTTGGAGCACCTTGCCGATGCCAAGGAGAGCTACACTGCCGACTACCTTTCGGGGCGACGAGAGATTGCTGTTCCCGCCTCTACGCGCGGTTGGAGCAACTACATCAAGTTGAGAGGTTGTCGTCATAACAACCTGAAAAACATTACGGTAAAGATTCCACTCGGAGTGATGACCTGCATTACCGGAGTGAGTGGTTCGGGCAAGTCATCCCTTGCGCGTGACATCCTCTATCCTGCCCTGCACCGCCATTTGGCCGATACGGGCGACAAGCCTGGCGACTTCGACGGTCTCGAGGGCGATATGTCGCTGCTGCGCGGAGTGGAGTTGGTGGACCAAAACCCTATAGGCAAATAAGTCGGATCGTAGCCATGTCG
>JAZQIS010000008.1:0-26791 GCA_045541235.1 Alistipes sp. | reverse complement strand
GGATGCTACGGAAATTATTGATTTTTCATTCGATAGTGCAGACGCACTAAAGAGCATAACACTTCCCAAAGTTACAACTGTTGGGGATGGTGCTTTCTATGGTTGCTATTATTTGCAGACCATTACGTTCGGTTCGGTTGTTACTGCGATTAATCATAACACAAAAGCTGAATTTCATTGGGTCGGAAAAAAAGTTGAAGGTTGTGACCTTGTACTTAATAGAGAGCAGGTAAATGCCGAAGCAGATTATCAACCGAACATTGAAACCAGGACATGGTGGAATACGGAGTGGAAGAGTATTACGCTTAAATGACCCCACCAGCGAGAATAGCGAGTGCGACGAATGTAAAGCAAATCAATAACCTATATGGCAGGCGGGCTCGAAATGGCTCTGTAATAGGTTAGGCTGCAATGTGAAGATAGTACTTTATTAAACAAATTGCAAAATTTATCTCCTCTTTCGTATTTCGTCTCTCGTCTTTTTATTATCTTTGTGGTATGGATTTGAGAAGATACATACGCAGGAGGAGCTGCGAGGTTAAGATTGGAACGACTACTATTGGTGGCAACAACCCGATAGCTGTGCAGTCAATGACAAATACCGCTACGGCCGACGTAGAAAAGAGTGTTGCACAGATTGAGCGTATTGCCGACAAGGGTGCGCCTATTGTGCGCCTTACCGCACAAGGCCGACGTGAGGGAGAGTCGCTTGCAGATATTGTTGCGAGGGTGCGTGAGGATGGCTACTCGACAGCCATTGTTGCGGATATCCATTTTGTTCCCGAGATTGCATCTATTGCCGCCGAGGCGGTCGATAAGGTGCGCATCAACCCCGGTAACTACCGTACAAGTGGCGGCGAGCTGGAGGCTCTTATCGAGAAGTGCCGCAAGCGTGGCGTGGCGTTACGCATAGGTGTTAATCATGGCTCGTTGGCCCGTCATATTATCGACCGTTTCGGCGACACGCCCGAAGGAATGGTCGCCTCGGCAATGGAGTTTCTGCGTATTTGCGTCAGGGAGAATTTCGACCAAGTGGTCGTTTCGATGAAGTCGAGCAATACTCGCGTTATGGTTCACGCCTATCGCCTTTTGGTCGAGGCTATGGAGCGCGAGGGGATGGCGTTCCCGATACACCTCGGTGTAACCGAGGCGGGCAACGGCATCGAGGGCAGAATAAAGAGTGCCGTAGGTATTGGCGCACTTTTGGCCGATGGCGTGGGCGATACAATCCGTGTTTCACTGACCGAAGCCCCCGAAAATGAGGTTCCTGTGGCGCAGAAACTTCTCGACCACTTCGCCTTGCGCGAAGGGGAGTTCGAGGTTTTGCACCCCGAGCGTTACTCTCCAACGGAGTATCGCCGTCGCACCTCGGCACCTATTGTTGCGCACAACGAGATTACCGAAGAGTATGTCGTGGTGGAGGCCATAAGCGGAAATCCTACTGCCGAGTGGCGTGCTGCAATTCTAAATCGTGAGGATAGTGCCCCCGTTGTTATTCGTCGTCGTTACGATGGATCTGCGGAGGAGGTGGCATTGAAAGCTGCTGCCGATATGGGACAACTTCTGCTCGATGGCTTGGCCGATGGCGTATGGATTGATGCACCACAAATCTCGGCGGAGGAGTTGCACGAGATGGAGTTGATGATTTTGCAGGCTTCGCGCGCGCGGTTCTCCCATACCGAGTATATTGCCTGCCCATCGTGCGGCCGCACACTATATAATATAGAGCAGGCGTTAGCCGATATCAAGGCTCGCACCTCGCACCTCAAGGGGTTGAAGATTGGTGTTATGGGATGTATTGTAAATGGCCCGGGTGAGATGGCTGATGCCGACTACGGCTATGTTGGCGCAGGCGCAGGTCGTATTTCGCTCTATAAGGGCAAGGAGTGCGTCGAGCGCAATATCCCACAAGAGGAGGCCCTCGAACACCTTATTGAGCTAATCAAAGCCAATGGCGATTGGCAAGAGCCAGTCTAATTGATAGTTGACAATTGACAATTAAAGGTATCGCCTCGCAGTTTATTCTGCGAGGCGATAGTATTTTAGTCATTAAGGGCGAGTAAAGGCCAGTAAGGGCCAATAACGGCTAGTAATGTTCGCACGCTTTTGCCTTATGCGCCACCCTTAATTACCCTTACTAGCCATTACTTGCCGTTAATGGCCATTATAATTTGGCGCAACAACAAATAATTTTTAATTTTGCATTCTGAATTTTGCATTTTATGGTAGTACTACCACTAACATATTGGGGCTCGATAGAGCATTTTGCACACCTCCGCCAGGGTGGCGAGGGGGCAGTTATCGACCTTGGCGAGAATTATGTGAAACGCTCGGAGCGTAATCGTACAGAGATAGTTACACCTACGGGCGGAATGGTGCTCTCTGTGCCACTTATCAAGGCTAACCGTCCGCGAACCCCTATGCGCGATATGCGAATCGACAACACAAAACGCTGGCAACATCAACATTGGGTTGCGATAGTTTCAGCATATCGTTCTTCGCCCTACTTCGACTATATTGCCGACCGTATTGCGCCAATCTACGAGCGTGAGTGGAACTTCCTTATAGAACTGAATCGAGAAATTCTGCAAGCCGAGTTCGATATTTTGGGAGTGGAGCCCAAGCATAGATTCTCGGATATTTATGTTGAGCCTGCCGAAGGTATGATAGATCTCCGCGACAAAAAGAGAGAGAGCCAATTTGGCTCTCCCGGGTATTTCCAACTATTTATGGATCGTACCCCATTCGTCGAGAACGCCTCGATGCTCGACCTGCTGATGTGCGAGGGGCGCGATGCTATTGCACTTTTAGATAGTTGCCGATTGTAATGGTCGTCTCCTCGACCATATCTCCAACCGAAACCTTGATGTTGTTGGTCCCCTTCAGTGTCAGTGTATCTGTGCGATATATTGTGCGGGCAAGATTTCGACACGCTATGGTATCGCCATTTACAAGTATCGTAGGGCTGCCAAACGATGAGTATATGGTAAGCGAATGTTTATCATTAGAACGTATGGTGTGTTGATTATCCGCGATATGGAGCGTCTTGCTGCGACGATTCCACTGCGACCTATAGAGGTAGAATATATCTCGGCGGTGGCTGTGATTACCCGCTACAAGACCCGAGTTGCGCACTCCACGCATATATCGAACAGAGCCCATATCGAACATCGAATTTAGCCAAACACCCCAGAACAGCTCCTCGTCAATAAGGCGCAGGTAGCCCTCGTGGAAGCTTCGCTGTCGGTTCTGAGACTGAGCAGCGTTGCGGCATATCTTCTGTGCGCCACTGAATCGGATAGGGTTGCTGCTCTCGCCATAACATACAGCCTGACGGAGGTGACTCCAATTTGTGCGTAGTCCCCCTTGCCACAACTCGAGGTCGGTAACTTCGCCACTCTCCCAGCCTACCGATTGCTGCCAAACAATCAAATCGGTAATAAAATTGATGTCACCATTCTGATTGCTGCAAGCTACTGTAGGGCGCGAAATGTCGAGCTTCTTGGCGGTGCTGTTTAGTTTGCGTATATACTCCATCTGTGGCTTGGCATTACCTCGCATCATCGAAAATACGCCCCACATAGCTACCGAAGGGTGATTTATGTTCTGGAGTACAATTTCGCGGAGTTGATGTAGTCCATTCTCCTCGAATCGCGGAGTGGCGTAGTAGGAGATATCGCTCAAGAATGGGGCTCTTGTCAGCGGGAAATCTACCCACGCCAACACTCCGAGGCGGTCGCACTCATTGTAGAGGTGTTGGTCGTGCGGACCCGTCACCGAACGAATGGCATTTGCACCCATTTCGCGGATTAGAGCAAGGTCCGAATCGATATCATGCTTCGACACGGCATTCCCCTTTGGCATACGGTCGTGTCCGAGCAGAACACCATGTACGCGCACGCGTCGTCCATTTATGGTAAATTTCTTATCGCTTGTAACCTCTATGCGGCGGAAGCCGGTCTTGACCTCCACAACCTCCTCTCCGAGAGTTACGCGAACGGTGTAGAGACGAGGGTTGTTGAGCGACCACAACTCTGCATTTTCGATTGTGAACGGTACCGAAACAAGGTTTCCATCAAATTTTGCTTTGGCATTTTTGGTCAATGAGACATAGCCATCGGGGGCAACAAACTCTACCAAGAGGTTGGCCTGCGCATCCTTACGTCCGAGCAGAGCCACATCCACTCGTCCCGAAGCACGATCCTTTGTTACCTCTGTCTGATGTACCATAACACCATCCGTGCCGTAGTAGAGTGGCGAAATAGTATTCTTCTCGGTCACGAGGAGCTCTACATCGCGATAGATACCGCCATAGATGTTCTCCTCGGTAGATGTTGGCAATACATCGCTGCGACGGGTGTTGCTTACAGCTACCAACAGAGTGTTGTTGTAGCCGTGCAATACCTTGTCGGTAATCTCGAAAGCGAAGGCTGTATATCCTCCGTAGTGGTCGCCTATGTGGCGGCCATTGAGGAACACATCGGCAACATTCTGCACTCCACGAAAGCGAAGAAAGAGTCGTTTATTCTTCCACTCGTTCGGAATGAAGAGCGTACGCTGATAGTTTGCCAGGGTTTGGCAATAGGTGTTGCCACCCACAAAGGCATCGAGATTCCAGGTGTGCGGAAGGGTAACCTCGAGGGCATTATCGCTCGAATTAGCATCCGCATAGAAGAACTTCCAATCGTTATTCAGGCTATATATTTCGCGTGCCGAAAGTGTCGTTGCGGTGCTGACAAGGAGTACTATTGATACCAAAAACTTTCTCATAACATCACTATTATAGGTGCAAAGATAGGAATTTCGCAAATAAATTGCTAACTTCGTGCGGTTATTACGATATATAAAGATGGTTTTTTTTGATATTCTTACGCTTATTGTTGTTGTATGGATGGTAATTGAAGGCTTGCGTAAAGGTTTGGTAGCGCAAATCTTAAGTCTCGCGGGTATCATTGTAGGTGTTGCTCTTGCTATTGCCTATGGCGAGGATTTGGCCTTGGCTCTTACTATCAATGAGAAGTATGCCGCTGTTGCAGGTTTCCTTATAATATTTATTATTACGCTCATTGCTGCGGCTATTCTCTCTTTTATTCTCTCTAAGACTCTCTCTTCAATCGGTTTGGGTTGGATGAATAGGCTTTTGGGAGTATTTTTTGCGCTTTTGAAGGGTGTGACGGTTCTCGGAATGTTGTATGCCGCCATTTTTACCCTCAACAACGCTTTTCAATTTGTTGAACCGCAGCGTTTCAACAAATCTTCATCGTTCAATATTGTTCGCAAGGTTGCAGAGCCTCTTTTGAACTATTGGGATAAGGCAAAGCAGAATGAAACCTCTTCAACATCTGAGATATAGCCTATGCAGCGAATTGAAGGATTGGTAATGCGTGCCACAGGTAGTTGGTACGAGGTGCTGCACGCGGGAGAGGTGTTGCGATGCCGTATGCGCGGAAAGTTACGACTGCGAGGTGTTCGCTCCACGAACCCTGTGGTTGTCGGCGACACGGTCCATTGCGAGTCGGGCGAGGATGGCGAGTGGGTGATTGTGGATATTGCTCCGCGTCACAACTACATTATACGTCGTGCCTCGAATCTCTCGAAGGAGTCGCATATCATAGCCGCAAATATCGACCGTGCAATGTTGGTTGTGACACTTGTCGAACCCGTTACCGCCACCGAATTTATAGATCGCTTCCTTGTGACATGCGAGGCATATAAAGTTCCTGTAACAATTCTACTTGCCAAGATTGACCTCTTGCGCGATACTCCCGAGGCGGTGGAGACCTTCCATCGTATATACGAGGGTGCAGGCTACGAGGTGATAGATATCTCGGCAACCGAAGGCTTGGGTGTGGAGCGCGTAAAGTCGATGCTCGAGGGAAAGACAACACTGTTATCGGGTAATTCGGGAGTTGGGAAATCGACCCTTATAGGTGCGATAGACCCTACAATAGATATCCGTACGGGCGAGATTTCCGACTCGTTCCATAAGGGCAAACACACCACAACCTTCTCGACAATGTATCGTGTGGCGGATGGTTTTATCATCGACACTCCGGGTGTCAAGGGGTTTGGCTTGATTGATATCGACGAGAAGGAGTTATGGCACTACTTTCCTGAGATGATTTCGAGGGCGGGCGAGTGTCGTTTCTTCAACTGTACCCATACCCACGAGCCGCACTGCGCAGTTATCGAAGCCGTCAAGCACGAAGAGATAGCCTTCTCGCGCTATGAAAGTTACCTTAAAATCCTCGATGAAGATGACAAGTACCGAAAATAGCCTTTCGCTCGAGGAGTGCCGAGAGCGTATCGAATATCTCGCATCGTTTCTCTTGGAGAGCCGTATCGAGACCCTTACGCGAGCCCTCGATATGCGTACCGAGTATATTACGGTTATGACCGAAAATATGTTCCACGCCCAAAATGCAAGTGCTATTGTGCGCCACTGCGAGGCCTTTGGCGTGCAGAATATCCATACGGTCGAAGAGCTGTGTCCGTTTCTGCCGACGTTAAATATAGCCCTTGGCACCGATAAGTGGATAGATATAAATCGTCACGCCACAACCACCGATGCCGTCAAGGCTCTGCGTTCGCAGGGCTATCGCATTATCGCCACCACCCCTCATCACAAGAACTGCACTCCGGAGACCTTCGATGTTACAAAGGGTAAGTTTGCACTTGTCTTTGGAACCGAAAAAACGGGTGTTTCGGATGAAATCATGGCCGAGGCAGATGAGTTCTTGCAGATTCCTATGTGCGGAATGGTCGATTCGCTGAATGTATCGGCCTCGGCAGCAATTCTTATCTATATGCTGTCGCAACGAATGCGCCTCGAGTGCGATAATTGGCACCTCTCCGACGAGAAGAGGATACGTACACTCTACGATTGGTTTCGCTATGCAGTGCGCGATTCGGAGGCTCTACTCGAACGTAAATATGGCTTAAAATGAGAATAATAATTGCAATACTCACATCTGTTTTTGTGGGCTGTGCATCGGCCCCAAGCTATCGCACTGTCGATGGGCAGATGCTCGGTACAACCTACCACGTAGTTGCCGAAACTACCCTCCCTACAGAGTATATTTATGGGGAGATGCAACGTATGAACGAGGAGGCTATTGCCTCGATGTCAATCTTCAATCCGTCATCCCTATTGAGTCGTATCAACAGCAATCAGACCGATTCGCTCGATACCCATATTCTACGCAATATTGAGATTGCGACGAAGGTGAATGCCCTTACCTCGCGCTATGATATAACGGTTAAGCCGCTGGTAGATGCTTATGGATTTGCGGCTAAGAGTCGTGAGGCGCGACCAAATATCGACTCTCTTATTCAATTCGTAGGCTTCGACAAGTTCAGAGTTGAAGGGGGCCGTATAGTGAAGAGTGATTCCCGTGTGCAGTTGGATTTGAACTCCATCGCCAAAGGCTATGTTGTGGATATGGTTGCCGAGTGGTTGGAGCGAGAGGGTTGCGCCAACTATATTGTTGAGATTGGAGGGGAGATTCGTGCCAAAGGCGTAAATGCGAAAGGAGTAGCGTGGCGTGTAGGCGTTGATACGCCATTCGATAATAACAACTCGCCAGGGGAGTATCAGCAACGTGTAGTGCAGATTAGCGGTGTATCGCTTGCCACATCGGGGAACTACCGTCGTTTCTACTTTAATGAGGCCGGCGAACGCATCTCTCACACCCTAAACCCTAAGACAGGACACTCGCAGACCACATCTTTGCTCTCGGCAACGGTTATCGCTCCGCGCTGTGCTACGGCCGATGCACTTGCCACCGCTTTTATGGCCTCGGAGGAGGCCGAAGCCATAGCCTTGGCAAAGCGGTTACGCGATAGTATAAGCGTCTATTTTGTCCTTGCACCCGAAAGGGGCAGTGATGATTATCGCGAATTTTCGACCTTGAGGGATTAGTCATAGGATAGGAGCCTGCCAAACAAGTAAAAAGTTGGACAGGCTCTTTTAATATTGTGGAGACATCGTTTTATGTAACGCTTTTTAAGCTGGGATAACTTTTGTAAAAAACTCTCGTCGCGCCTCTTTCGTCTCTCGTCTTTTTTTATTATCTTTGCACTATGGGAAGTATGCTCGATAACTCGATAAAGTTTGTGCAGGGCGTAGGAGAAGTGCGTGCCAAGTTGCTCGAAAAGGAGCTTGGTATAGTTACTATGCGCGATATGCTCTACCACTTCCCCTTCCGCTACATAGACCGTTCACGTACCTACAAAGTGCGCGAGGTTACCGAAGATAACGCCTCGGCCTACATTCAGCTACGCCTCCGCGTCGTTGGAAAGGCCTTCGCAGGCGAGGGACGCAAACAGCGTTTCTCGGTCTTTTGTGCCGACGAGACGGGGCGTGTGGAGCTGATTTGGTTTCGAGGTATAAAGTGGATTGAGAAGATTATTGAGCCAAATCGCGAATATATCGTCTTTGGTCGCCCAACCTTTTTCCGAGGCGAGTTTTCGATGGTGCATCCCGAGATAGAGATTATCGAAAAGGCCCTCTCACGCAAAGTGGAGAGTGGCTTACAGGGTATATACTCCACCACCGAGAAGCTATCGACAACCCTCGGGGGCAAAGGGCTCTACAATATCATCTGCTCGCTGTGGGGTGTTGTGAGGGGGCATATTCGCGACTATATGCCCGAGTATGTGGTGCGAAAATATGGATTGATGTCGCTCGATGAGGCCCTCTACAATATTCACTTTCCGCAGTCATCCGAAAAGTTGCGCCAAGCCCAATACCGACTCAAATTCGACGAGCTATTCGGTATTCAATTAAATATTCAGGCGCGACGCTCGGAGCGTACGGGCAGACGAGACGGATTCCTCTTTCCGAAGGTAGGGGATAAATTCAACACCTTCTACCACACTAAGTTGCCATTCGAGCTGACGGAGGGACAGAAACAGGCCGTACGCGACATCCGCAAGGATACCGTGTCGGGTGTGCAGATGAATCGTCTGTTGCAAGGCGACGTGGGCAGTGGTAAGACCGTTGTGGCCCTGTTGTCGATGTTGTTAGCCGGTGACAATGGTTTTCAGTCGTGTATGATGGTGCCAACCGAGATTTTGGCGCGACAGCACTACGCCACACTCGCAAAGATGACCGATGGCGTACCCGTGCGCGTAGCGATACTTACCGGAACAACAAAAACCAAGGAGCGTCGCGAGATTTTGGCAGCCTTAGAGGCTGGAGAGGTCGATATTTTGGTTGGAACACACGCGCTGATTGAGGATAGGGTGAAGTTCTCGAATCTCGGACTTGTGATTATCGACGAGCAGCACCGCTTTGGCGTGGAGCAGCGAGCTCGGCTGTGGACCAAAAATGCGCAACCGCCACATATACTTGTGATGACAGCTACACCCATTCCGCGAACATTGGCTATGACGCTGTACGGCGATTTGGACGTCTCGATTATTAAGGGCTTACCTCCGGGACGACAGCCGATAAAGACCTACCACTACTACGAATCGGGACGACTGTCGTTGCAGAACTTTATGCGCCAACAGATTGCGCGTGGCCGACAAATTTATGTGGTCTATCCCCTTATCAAGGAGTCGGAGAAGATGGATTACCTCTCCTTGCAGGAGGGTTTCGACGCTATTGTGCGCGATTTCCCACTGCCTCAATATAGGGTGGCGGTCTGTCATGGCAAGATGAAGCCCGAGCTGAAGCAGCAGGCTATGGAGGAGTTCAAAAACGGTCAGGCACACATCTTGGTTGCCACATCGGTTATCGAGGTGGGAGTCGATGTGCCGAATGCCACGGTCATTATTATCGAGTCGGCAGAGCGTTTCGGTCTGGCACAGCTGCACCAGCTGCGAGGTCGTGTAGGACGAGGTTCGGAGCAATCCTACTGCGTATTGATGTCGGACGAAAAACTGTCGAAGGAGTCGAGCAAACGTCTCGAGGCGATGTGTCAAACCACCGATGGATTCGAGTTGGCCGAATTGGACCTCAAACTGCGAGGAGCAGGAGATATTAACGGCACAATGCAGAGTGGAGAGGCCTTCGATTTGAAGATTGCCAACCCTACATACGACAACCAGATATTGCAAGTGGCACAGGGTCTGGCCATATCGCTCTTGAGCATAGATGCTTCACTCTCCAACCCCGACCATCTTGCATTGCGCGAGCTGCGGGACCGCTACGCTCCGGAACATAAAACCGACTTTTCGGAGATTTCATAATAATTTTCAGGAGAAAATCGTTTAGAAGGTATGCGGAGAGTGGAGATATATATCAAAGGTGCGATTTTTGCGATACTCCTCATTGCGGGGGTGGTATCCGCATCGGCACAGCAGTACTTTGACGGAGAGGAGCTCTACTATCGTGCCGCATACTTTGCCAAGTTGGTACCCAACACCGATGTAGGAGAGGTGACGGTAACTACAAAGGTAGAAACCTTCGAGGGCAAAGAGGTGTATAGGGTTACAGGAAACGGACGCACGCTACCATTCTTCAGATGGTTCTTCGACATGAACGATACCTATAATATTTGGGTAGATAAAAGAACATTGCTGACGCAACGCTTCGAGAGCGACTTAAAGGAGGATAAATACACCTTCAAGAGTCACTATCGTTACGATTGGGATGCGATGAAGGTATATACATGGTCGCAGCGCAAACAGGATCCACCCAAAGAGCGACAGATGAATCTCACCGTGGGAAGTATGGATGCCGTATCGTTATACTTCAACCTGCGCTCTATCGACCTCAACTCGTTCCGTAAGGAGGAGGAACGGACACTCAATATGGTTTTGGAGGATACTATACGACAGCTGCGATACCGTTACATTGCGCACGAGCGCGTCAAGGTACCAAAAATGGGGGAGTTCAACACCTTGAAATTCGCCTGTACAATAGGCTCCTCGGAGGAGTTTTCATTTACGGATGGTTCCGAATTTTACGTTTGGATAACCAACGACGACAACAAGATACCCGTAATGGTGGTCTCTCCCGTGCGCGTAGGTTCGGTAAGATTGTACCTAAGACGCTACAATGGACTGCATTACCCATTGACAAGCAAGATAAAATAACTATATTTGCACAAAATATCTTAAACTTATGGAGGAGAATAGATACGAATATGAGCCCGAAGAGGGTTATGACTACGAGAATGAGATAAGTGAAGAGAGAGAAAAAATCAAAAAATCTCTTCTCGGATACCGCGTTGTAATAATTATCCTTGCCATAATTTTGGCAGGTGTTTCGGTACTCTACTTCAATATCAACCGCGAACAGCAAGCCAACTTGAAGTTGATGGAGAGCGACCGCGACTCCATTCAGAGCAATCTCTCGAATCTGATTGTAGAGTATGATGATTTGAAGTATAAGAACGACACCATTGCAGCACAGCTCACCAAAGCTAACGAGGTGATGGAACAGCTCAAGCGCGAGCGTAGTTGGAACTATGCCAAGATTAAGGCCTACCAAAAGGAGGTTGGAACACTGCGTGCAGTGATGAAGAACTACCTGCGTCAAATCGACTCGCTCAACACCCTCAACAAGAAGGTTATTGGCGAGAATGTGTCGCTGCGCAAGGAGGTGTCGTCGGCAAATCTTCGCGCCGACAAGGCCGATGAACGCGCAAAGGAGCTTCAGAACAAGGTGCAGATGGGTTCGGTATTGCGTGCGCGAGGTATAAATATCGTAGCACTCGGAGCCAACGACAAGCCGGTGACACGTGTGAAGAGAGCTACCACTCTGCGTGTGGATTTCACAATCGGAGCCAACGATATTGCAGCAGCCGGAAATCGTATGATATACCTCTGTATCACCTCACCGGACGGTTATGTTCTGACAAAGAGCGCAGGCCACACATTTACATATCAGGGTGGCAAGAAGTCCTACTCGGCCGCGCGTGAGGTGGATTACCAGAATGAGGATCTCGATGTCAGCATCTTCTACAAGGACGAGGGCTTCACCCCTGGTGCATATCGAATTGCTCTCTATATGAACGGAGGTCTTATCGGTTCGTCGGAGGTGGATTTGCGATAGAAGCAGTGCGAATGGCAAAAGATAGAGTTTTAACCAACTAAAAAGTGATTTATATTATGAAAAAGTATGTATGTACAGTATGCGCTTGGGTCTATGACCCTGCCGTAGGCGATCCTGATAGCGGCATCGCACCCGGAACAGCTTTTGAGGATATACCCGAGGATTGGGTATGCCCAATATGTGGTGTAACCAAAGAGGATTTCAATCCGATTGGCTAACTGCCATAGATTCAACAACAGGAGCCTATCCGACAGAATTGTTCGGGTAGGCTTTTTTTTGAATTAAAAGAGTTTGATATATTCTTTTTTTTCTCTAAATTTGCACTACGTAGCTGCGTTGCGTATAATTAAATTATAGTAATATTATGTTAACCCTCAAAACATTTAGCAGACAGGTTGTAACCCGAATAGTGTGGTGTGCAATCGTTGTTGGAGCGCTACTTACACTCAGTAGTTGCAACAACCCCAAAACGGCAAATCTCAGCTATGCACCATGGCCGGATTTGTCAAACCACTTTGACCTCAACACCGTAAAGTGTACCGGTCCGAACATATGCACCTTCAACACTTACGAAATCTCCAATGGAAAGATTCCGTGGGCGAGTCAGCTTATAAGCAATCGCCAGTATAATGCTACGGTGCTCGGCACAGGCGTATGGATACGCTCCAGCCCAACGATTTCGCAATACACCAAAGTTTGTCAGGTAAATACAGGCAACAACCTTCTTGTATATCGCTCGGAGGGGTATCACAACGGCAAATATTGGAGCTACGTGCGCGTAAATTCGGGCTACTATAAGGGCTGCGAGGGATATATCTGCACCGACTATATTGTAGAACACAAGCAGTACGAGATGTTCAAAAAATATATCCTGAAGGGCGGTTCAAATATGACTATCGCAACGGAGAGCAAGTACCTCAATGCTATCGCCGATATTCTTATCAAGTTTCAAGCCGACATTCGCCACCCTAATCTAATGGTTAATATGCTCAATACGCAGTATGCCGGTAATACGATGATTGTTACCTACCAGATTCGTGACTTCGGTATTGTTGGCAACAATAGTATGGTTGCATTTGTGCAGTTCTTCCCGGATAACAATGATTATCGGGTACTTGGTGTCGTTCCGGGCATCTCGGGCAACCAAATTATGCAACGACCTGACGGCTCGCTCGATATCTCGTTCAACAACTATATGCAATAGACAAAAGAGTAATATATTATGAAATCAAACTATTTTTTTATCCCAACTTTGGCTGCCCTTGTTCTGGCAGTAGCATGCGGTTCCTCGCCTAAAAAGAGTGAGACGAGCAAAGAACCAACCGTACAACCTACCCCTACCGAGGTGGTCACAACACCCCCTGCTGAAGAGGTTGTTCTCAATGGCGATCCAAACAAAGCCAAATACATTGTAATCTCGAAGGAGACGATGACCCTTAAGCTCTACGACAGTAGCAACAGAGTTATCTTCAATTTTCCTGTTGCGGTTGGTAAAAACTATGGCAACAAGCGCAAGCCGGGCGATATGAAGACTCCTGAGGGAGAGTTCAGCGTACAGCAGATTGTTTCTGCATCAGCATGGTCACACGACTTCAAGGATGGCAAAGGTGTAATTCCTCACGCCTATGGTGATTGGTTCATCCGCCTTAAGACTCCGCCACACTCGGGTATCGGAATCCACGGCACACACGCTCCAAGTTCCATAGGCACACGTGCAACAGAGGGTTGTATCCGCCTTAACAACGAAAACCTCAATAAACTTCAGCCACTCGTTAAGATTGGTATGCCGGTTACTATCGAGAGTTCGATTCGCGACAGAGAGGCGGATGGTTTAGTGGAGGCAAAAGACCAGGAGACACCTGCTGTAACCCCAACTCCGGCTGAAGATACAAAGAAGACCGAGGTATCTAAGGTAGAGGAGAAGAGGGCTGAAGAGCCTAAGGTAGAGGAGAGAAAGGCCGAGGAGAAGAGACCTGAGCCAACCCCTGCCCCAACCGTTGCCGTAGGTGAGATTATCGAAGTAACGCTCGAGAGTGGACAGACCCTTGGCCATTTGGCAGTTAAGTATAACACTTCGAGCAAGGATATTATGGAGTTGAACGGTATTGAGGATGCGAGAAAGGTAAGAGCCGGTCAGAAACTCAAGGTGCGCCAAGGTGCGCCAAAGGCCGAAAAGAAGGAGCCTCAAACAGCTTCTAATGGCACATACCACACCATCCAGAGTGGCGACACCTTTGGTAAATTGGCAAAGCAGTACGGCACAACATCAAGCGAGATTCAGAGACTCAACCCTGATGTCAATCCTAACAGCTTGCAGATAAACCAGAAAATCCGCGTAAAATAGACTCGCCGGCTAACTAATAAACCAAAGCCTGCCTGACAAAGTAACTTGTCAGGCAGGCTCTTGCTTGTTGTTGAGCCGATTTCGGGATTTGAACCCGAGACCCCTTCATTACGAGTGAAGTGCTCTACCGCTGAGCTAAATCGGCAACGAAATTCGAGCTTTCGTAACCGCAAATATCGTAAAATTTTTGCTAATTGTACAATTTTCGCCAAAAAAATTGTATTTTCGCATTTAGTAAAACCTAAACAAATCGGATATGGTAACCTTTCTTCTATGTTTGGCGCTACTTGTATGTGCCTATTTTAGTTACGGTAAGTACCTCGAGCGCGTGGCTCGAATCGATGATAAGGCCGCTGTGCCGAGCAAAAGACTCTACGACGGTGTCGATTATGTGCCTATGCCTCGTTGGCGCACATTTCTTATTCAGTTGCTCAATATTGCCGGTACGGGCCCAATCTTTGGAGCAATTCTCGGAGCGTGCTATGGCCCTGTAGCCTTTCTGTGGATAACCTTTGGCGGTATATTTATGGGTGCTATGCACGACTATCTCTCAGGCGTGATACTCGTGCGTAACGATGGCTTGAGCATCACCGAGATTGTAGGTCGCTACCTCGGTAAGGGCGCGGGTTCATTTATGCGAGTCTTTTCGGTAATACTGCTTCTGCTGGTGGGTGTGGTATTTGTGGTTAGCCCTGCCGATATTCTTTCGACGCAATTTGATGCTATCTCCAAAAATGGGTGGTTGGCAATTATTATCGCCTACTACTTTATCGCGACACTGTTGCCCGTAGATAAACTTATTGGTAAGATATATCCACTTTTTGGCGCAGCGTTGATTACAATGGCTCTCGGATTGCTTGGTGTTCTCCTCTTTGGCGATTACACCATTCCGCAGATGACCTTCGAGAATCTCCACGCCAACAAGGCGAATCTGCCTCTGGTACCGACCCTCTTTATAACTATTGCCTGCGGAGCAATCTCCGGATTCCACGCCACGCAGTCGCCCCTTATGGCGCGATGCGTAAACAACGAGCGCGAGTGTCGTTTTGTATTCTATGGTTCGATGATATCCGAATCGGTTATTGCGCTGATTTGGGCGGCAATATCAATGGCATTCTTCTACAATGACGGAGGTGTCTCGGCAGGAATGGCTGGACATACGCCGGCGTGGGTTGTCAATGAGATATCCAATACAACACTCGGTGTTGTTGGAGGTATTCTCGCCATTTTGGGGGTAGTGGCAGCTCCTATCACCTCGGGAGATACCGCATTCCGTTCGGCACGTCTTATTATTGCCGATGTATTCCATATCGAGCAACGCACCAAGTGGAAGCGACTCCTCATCTGCATCCCGCTATTTGCTGTGGGTATAGTACTCACCTTTGTCGATTTCGATGTGGTATGGCGTTACTTTGCTTGGACAAATCAGGCCTTGGCCTCGGTGGTGCTTTGGACCATCGTAGTCTATCTACACCGCGAGATGCGCAACTATTGGGTGGCCCTTATTCCGGCCGTGTTTATGACATATATCTGCTCTTCGTTTGTATTTGTGTCGAATCAGTTTGTTGGTATGGGCCCGGCTCCGATGGCGTATGTCTGGGGCGGGGTAGCAACCCTTGTTATCACTGCCTATATGGCCTATGCGTTGTTACGCCAACGTAAGAATACGTTGTTGAAAAAATAGCATTACATTATGGGACGAATTACTCTTAAACCTACCGAAAATCAAAATTATATACTCCTTGGCGGGGATTTCACGAAGACGCTCGATTTGGCGCACAAGCAGGAGTCGGAGGGCCAATTCGAGGCTGCATGCAACACGCGCTATAAGGCCTTTCAACAGATTGTAGAGGTGTTGCCCGAGGATGATATTGCCGAGTTGGACTTCTCGCATCCTAACACACGTGCCGCCATCGAAATAGTATATGGTTCGGCAGTGGATAACTTTTTGGCGGGGGACGTAGAGTTGTCGGCGGCGCAGCTTGAACTGTTACTCGAGTGTGACAGCGAGGACCATATCGAGGCGACACCGCAGTTGGCGTTGTGCTACATTGCCTTGGAGGAGTGGGATTGTTTGGAGGATATTTTGCCCGATTTAGGCGATAAGAGTGCCTTCAGGCCTATGATTGAAGCCTTAGCGGAGTATGCACGCAATGAAGCACTCTCCGATGAGGTATTGTCGGCCCTGCGTCGTCATCGCCACCTCTGCGAGGAACTTCGTGCCGAGGAGCATACTGCCGACGAGGCCTATTTGAAGGATATATCCTCGGAACGACCAACACAGCAGGCCCTTGCACGCGAGATATATCTGCGTTGCGAGCCACTGATTCTCAAGTATAAAGGATTTCTTGCTGCGATAAAGTAGTCCCGACTACATCTTCTCGGCATTGAACTTGCCACCGATATAAATCAACATCGGTGAGGGGCTTTCGACTACCATTATAAGGTCGGAGACAATCTTTTTGTCCTCGGAGAGTAGCACATAGGCAATCCCTGTGGATTTATCTTTGAGATGCTTCTCGATATCGACCTGTAACATGTTTTGGGTTATGCGAGAGATGTCGGTGGAGATGTTGCTCACACACTCCGGAGAGGCCTCCTTGTAGTATAAGATTGCAAAGGCCTCGATGGCATCCGCAAACTCCTGCCCGAAATCTTTGCGTAGCATTGCCTTTACGGTTTTGAGCTTGAAGCCGTCACTGCACACCATTGCCATCACCTTTTTCTCATTCTGATACTTGTTCGTGAGGGCTGTAACCTGCTTGCGCACAAAGGTTTGAGCCGATGCGACGGGGCCGAGCAGAAGCAATAGTCCCATAAGGAGTATAATTCTCTTTGCAATATTCATATGTAGCTATTTAATAATTAAATCTTCGGTGCGGAGTTTTGGTACAAAGTGAGTGCCATTTTCGCGATAGTAGGTTGTGCTTTCACCCGCGACAACATCTACTACCTCGATACGCTCGGCCGAGCGACCTATGGCCAAGACAAGTTGCGGAGCGTGGGGTAATGCCAACCCCTCGCTTATGGCCTTACGATCGAAGGCGGCAATACAAACGCCATTGAGCCCCATCTCCACAGCGCGTAGCAGTATGGTCTGTGCCGCAATGCCTAAATCCATATCTACATATCGTCCCTCCTCGTCGCAGCAGATTACCACAAAGGCATTGGGCTCGGTATTGGGGAGTGGGAGGTTTAGTTCGGGCAAGGCCCCTCCCAATTTGATATGAGGCAATAGAAGATGGGCCTCCTCGGATGTAACAAGTCGGTAACGCAACACTTGCCGGTTGCGTGCCGAGGGTGCGAGGCGAGCAGCATCAATGAGCGATACAAGTTGGTCGTAACGCACCTTGAATGATGTGTCAAAACCGCGTGTTGAGCGATTTTTCGCCAGCAATGACTGTAGCGATACTCTGCGAGTACGTACAGAGGCGCATCTCTGCGCCTCGTACTCCTCCATCTTGCGACCAAGATAATTATCTGCCATTATCGCTTACTCTTTTTCTGCTTGCCAATCTTTACATCAACGTATAGTGGCAGGTGATCCGAAGCGTAGCTATCGTAGAATACGCGGTCTTTCAACACTTTGAACGAACCATTGGTACCCAACACATAGTCGATACAAGCGCGAGGGTTATCTGCGCTAATGGTGAATTTATTCTCGTCGCTGAGTACCTGTGCAAACTCTTTGAATGCCTTCATTGGCTTCGATGTTGGTCGCGCGTTCATATCGCCGGCGATAAATACAGGCTTCTTCAACTTCGATGCAACCTCCTTGATAATTGCTACCGAGGTGATGCGGTCGGCCTCCACCAACGATAGGTGAGTAGCGAGGAGATAGTACTTCTTGAACTCCACAACGAGCAATCCTCGAGGCTCTTTACGACAAGGGAGTGGGTAGAACTTTACCGACAAAGCCGGCTCTTTCGACAACACGCCGATACCATATCCACCACCCTGATAAGGGATAGTCTTACCATAGTATGCGTGGTATCCCGATAGCTTTGCCAATTCGCCAAGCATATACTTCTTGTTGCGACGTGTCATACTATCCACCTCCTGAATAGCTACCACATCGGCATTTGCCTCAAGGATAACATCTGCACAGCGTTTGATAGACTTCACTCCATCCACGCCACCACAGTTGTGAACATTGTATGACATTACGCGCACCTTCTGTGCTGAAGCGGTGGTGAGACCCAAGGCCAAAACCGCCAAAACTAAAAGAATTTTTTTCATAGCTGTTGTTATTAAATATTACAATGCGTTTGCCTTGTCGTAACCATCACGACGAGCACCCCAGATTGTCAAGAATACCAATACGCCAATAGCTGCCATTGCGATTACACCGATAAATACATAGTTCCAGCCATAGTTGTCGGCCAACCAACCAATACCAACGCCCGAAACAGCTGTTGAGAGGTAACCGAAGATACCCACCAAGCCGTTTGCTGTTGCGGCGGCCTTCTTGGTAGCCTGGTTCGATGCTGCGATTCCAATCAAGGCCTGTGGGCCGTAGATAAAGAATCCTGCCATTGCCAGAACACCAATTAAAGCCCAATCCGGAGCCATTCCCGGGTTGAGGTAGAATATATAGAAGGCTCCCATTGCCAATCCTGCACCAACTGTGCACCACAAACAGGTGCGGTGTGCGCGACCTGCAAAGAACTTATCTGTTACCCAACCGGCAACGAGTGTTCCGACAATCGCCATAATCTCGAATGCAGCAACGGCTGCGCCGGCCTTACCATACGACATATTGCACGCCTCGGTCAAGAACTTTGGTCCCCAATCGAGTACCGAGAATCGAACCACATAGACGAAGAAGTTTGCAATGGCCAAGCCCCAAATAATAGGATTCTTATAGACCATCTTCATAGCAAAGGCCTTGCGATCCTTCTCGTTAATCGGAACATCGCTATCCAACGATGTTTTGGCACTCTCCAACTCAGGTAGGCCTACCGACTTTGGTGTGTCACGAAGGAATACAAATAGTCCTAATGCTCCGAGCAGAGCGATTAAGCCAGGCAACCAGAAAGCCCACTGCCAAGCTCCCGTATGCTCGGTGCGGGTAACGATGGCTTGTGTCGCCTTTGCTTGCGCCTTGTCTATGCCACACGCCTCGGCAATCTCTGAACTGCCAATCTCTTTACCCTCCTCTTTTGCCTTATCGACAGCCTCTTTTACGGCTATAAATTTCTCGTTGGAGAAGTTGTAAGTAATGGTGTCCTGCTTAGTAGGAGAGGCCTTCAGAGTGTAGATGACATTTACGGCAAAACCATCCTCCACCTTCTCGGGCTCGCAAACCTTGATAACCTTGTTGATAGCTTCGCTCGATTTCTTCACATCGTCCTTGAAGAGAGTGGTTACATAGTTTGTGGTTATCTTCTCTACATCTTGTTGCGACTTGCTGAGGTCGGTACCCATGTTGGCCATAATAAATCCACAAAGGATAGCCAATACACTCGCTCCGATAGAGTGCGAGGTGTTCCAAATAGACTGCTTTGTAGCCAGCTCCTGCGGTGGAATCCAGTGTGAGAGGAGTCGTGCGCAAGGAGGGAAGCCACTACCTTGGAAGATGTTGTTCAACATCAATAAGATGGCGAAGACCACTACCAGGATGTGTGGTGCGTGACCAATTTCGATGCCGAGGATATGCGGTGTAAAACCAAAAGCAAGGCTTGCCAATGCGCAGAGAGCCAAACCAATCGACATATGGTAACGAGCATTCATACGATCGGCCAAAATGCCGTTGAAGTAGCGCGAAAAGCCATATACAAGTCCTACGATTGTCATCACAATACCGAAAGAGGTGTTCGATATTC
The DNA here is from genome assembly GCA_045541235.1 of Alistipes sp. Lineage (GTDB taxonomy): Bacteria > Bacteroidota > Bacteroidia > Bacteroidales > Rikenellaceae > Alistipes. The sequence goes on along the minus strand of JAZQIS010000008.1, from coordinate 6,615 downwards.
CATACTCGGCAGACAATCCGGGCATTGCGAAGGAGAAGTTCTTACGAACAAAGTAGAAGAAGGCGTAGCCGAGCATTGTAACGATGATTGTACGCCACTGCCAAATCTTAAATTTTTTCTGAGTTTGAGTATCCATATTAGTTTACATTTAGCCTTTTGGCTATGTGTTGGTTTCGTTTTAAGTCTATTTCAATCCGTGAGCCTCTTTTACGAGTTCGCCCAAGACCTCTATGCTGTCGCAGACAAGGTGTGGCTGCTTTGGCGCGGCATCGCACACCTCGAGGGTTGTTTCGCCCGAGAGTACCAATACTCCAAAAGCACCGGCATTATGCGCCATCTCGATATCGGTGTAGATGCGGTCACCCACCATTGCTACCTCGTCACGCTCGTAGCCGAAACGACCGAGGATTCCCGATAACATATTTGGGTCGGGTTTGCCGAGGGTTATATCGGGACGACGACCTGTGGCGTGCGCCAAGCACTCGCAGATAGAGCCACAATCCACCAAAACAACCTTCTGGTCGGTAGGGCAAACGCGGTCGGGGTTTGTTGCAACATAAGGCAATCCCTGCGAAATCCACCAAGCTGCGCGGCAGAGGCGGTCGTACTGCAGGGTCTTATCGAAGGCTACAACTACGGCATCTGGCACATCATCTGCCGAGTCGGTTGTCGAAACAAAGCCTGCATTCTCGAACTCTGCAATCATCGAAGGTGTGCCGAGCAAGAAGAGACGTTTGGCCTCGGGATAGTGTGTCTTGATGTAGTCGATGGTGGCGATGGAGGTGGTGTACATCTCCTCGCGAGTAGCCTCAATGCCGAGTTTTGCCAACTTTGCAAGGTAGTCTGCAATACCTGCCGAAGGGTTGTTTGTGAGGAACGAATAGTTCAATCCCATCTCCTTAACGCCGCCTAAGAACCCCTTGGTGTAGGGGAAGAGTGTTGCACCGAGATAGATTGTACCATCCATATCGAGGGCAAAGTGCTTGAGTTTGCGCAAACGCTCCATCAACTCATCGTGCGAATAGATTGAGCGATATCTGTTAAATTCTGCCATAATATTTTGATATTTTGTTGTTTTCGACGATTCGACAAACAAAGGTAACCCTTTTTAACTATTTCGCAAAACTTTCTTAAAAGAAAGTTGGCAAGCATAGATGGTGGGAGTCGGGGGGGGGTGGTGGAAACCACTCGCCACCTGCTAAAATTGGGGCTAAACGAGTCGCCTCGATTAGCCCCAAGATTCAATATTACAAAAATAGTTTAGTAAACAAACTCGTCGCTCTCGGTGCCGAAGCCCGGAAGTGCAACACTGTCGCCATAGCCCCTCTCGGCTACGACCTCAAAAATATCAATCTCTGGTCTTAAATACTTTTTCATTATCGTAACTTTTTTGGGGTTATTACTCTGCCGGTGTTGGTGCTGCGATTGTTGGCTTTGCGGTCAGCAAGATACAGCCGTCATAGTCTGAATCGCCCTCCCAAGTGATTGAGCCACCGTAGATGTAGTTGTAGTAGTTTGTGCCGTTGAGGGTGATGCGCTTGACATTCTCATCAAGAGGATCGAACTCGAAAGCGACCTTACCACCTACCTTACAATTGTTTGCCTTGATGGCATCGGTACGGGTAGTACCCATAATCATACCTACCTTAGGGCAATCTATACACTCGATGTTTGCATAAGCCTGACAATCCGATACCGAGATAGCACTGTAGCCTACAATGCCACCCAGCAATGTTACACTTGGCTTGCCTGCGGCATATACATCACCTACGTTGATACAGTTGCTGAGGGTCGAGGTTGTGCTCTCCTTTGTAGGAGCAGATGCACCTGTCTCATCTACAGCCTCGATATCAATAATAAGGTCTTGGGTTACGTTCGACCAGAAGCAACCGAGAATACCACCGATGTAGGTGCTGGTTGTTGTTGCGCTTGTCGATGAAATCTTAGCTTCGTTGGTACAGTTGGTAATCTTTACAGCATCTCCACTCGATGTTGTACCACCGATACCACCGATAAAGACTCTTTGGCTGATGCTGGTTGAAGAGATGAGACCCTCTGCCGTATTCGAGCAGCTGTCAAAAATATTCTGCTGGGTACGTCCAAAGATACCACCTACACAGAGGTATGTTGTGCCCGGAACAGAACCGGCAGCAGTTATCTTTGCGGTGTTGCGACAGTTGTAAACGTAGCTACCGCTTGAGTGGGCTATGTAACCGTTGATACCACCGATAGCGACATTACTCTTTGCTCTACCTGAGGAGTAGCATATCTCTCCCGAGTTCGAGCAGCCTACAATCTTGTGGTATCCCGACGTGTATCCGGTGATACCTGCAAGGGCGATATCGCTGGCGAAGTTATATACCTCATCGCTGAGAGTTGCACCCTTTAGCTCCATCTTGGCCTCGTTGCTACAGTTGGTGATAAAGGTCTTTCCTGTTGCAGAACCGACCATACCGCCAATATGCGAGTTTGTCACATCATCTACCGTAATATCAATCTCGCCCTTATTCTTGCAATTTGTCATCTTCGAGATAACCTTGTTGCCATAGTTGGTACTCAAGATACCTCCTACCTGCAAGTTAGCACCCGAGCAATCGCCATTGATAGTCATCTTTGCTCGGTTCTCGCAATCGGTGATAACGGCATTACCTGCACCACCATTGTCGCCGAGATACGAAATCACACCTCCGAGATACTTACGACCTGTAATTTCATCAGGAACAGTGATATTTAGTGCACCCTCGTTGTGGCACGAAGTTACAACCATTGGCTCTGTGTCTTTCGCTGGATAGTAAATACCTGCACAGCCTGCGCAATATGCTGTCGTACCCTTGGTTGGAGCATACTCCAATACACCATTCTCGGTGTTGAGACAGTTTATCAAAGTGGTGTGAACTGTTGCATAACACATAATACCGGCCAAATACGAACCACTGCTATACGATCCCTTCAACGACAATTTAACATCGTTCTTACAGCCATCAGCCGCGCTCTCCGAGCCGATAACAGCATCTCCCGACGCGAGAGCGATAATACCACCACACGTTCCGCTAGTTGCAGAAGTCGGATTGATCGATATAGGACCTTTATTGGTGTTTGCAGTCAAGGTGTTAGTCATTGTACCTGTATGGCAACCAAGAACGCCACCCACATAGAAACTATCCTTATATGTTCCGATAACATTGATTGGAGCAGCAGGAGTATTGCCCGACAAGGTAACTGTACCCTCGCTCTTACCCAAGATACCGCCAATATATACCTTCTTTGTAGATGTAGGATTAACGGTAATTACACCGGTCGATGTGGATGTACAATTACTGATAGAGAGAGCACGGGTATCTGTACTATTGAAGTATCCCAAGATTCCGCCAACGCAGGCATCTGTATCCGCAGCCTCGCTCAACGAACCATTCAAGGTTACCGTACCACGGTTTTCGCACTCAACGAAGGTTGCCTTATGGGTGTATGTAGTAGGAACAATTCGGCCTAAAAGTCCTCCGACACAGACTATTCCCGCAGCGGTGCCGCTTGGAACATCTACCAAGATAGCACCCTCGTTGTAGCAGCCCTCGTACTTACTATCACGCGTTGCACCTCCATAAGCGATGCCGCTTATGCCACCAACGCTATTGGATGTTGTGGCTCCTTGGGCTTTTACCGTAATAGAGCCCTGGTTGTAACTATTGACAAAGTAGGCTCCGGTAGATTGAGCACCAATCAAACCTCCGACATAGAGATTCTTTTTTGCTGTGCCCTCAACGAGGATAGAACCTGTGTTATAGCACTCTACAACATTCTTATATTGCGTACCGGTAGAGTTGTTTCCGAGTCCGACCAAACCTCCGATAAATGCAGAGTCGGTAAGTTCGGCAGTCGAGGTGATGTGGATAGTACCCGAGTTGGTACACTTGTAGTTACCATTGGCGTACTGACCCCATTGGGTAGAGAGAAGTCCTCCACACTTCAATTGGCCACCAACAGTACCTGAAATAATGATACTACCCGAGTTATCGCAGTTATACTTCTTTGGACTCTTCTGTGGAAGGGCAAAGACGCCTCCAACCTGTACGTTGTTTGTGTGATTACCGGCAATCTCAATAGTTCCCGAGTTGTCAAAGTTGTCGTGGATGAAAGAGGAGCTACTTGATTTATCCCAATGTCCTGCAACACCTCCAATATGAATTTGATACTTCTTACCGTACGATTTGATGGTACCGCTATTGCTGAAGTTGGTTGCCGAGTTGTAGATGTAGTATGCCGCAACACCTGCAATATATGTGCCGTTCTTCGAGTAGGTGGTAGTTGCATAGTCGGAGATTTCGCCGGTATTGTGCAGCTGGTCGCACTCTGTTGCTCCCGGTGCTACTCCGATAACGCCAGAGATGATAGCCGTCGATGTACGCACAGATGTCTCGGTCGCTGTTACCTTACCGTTATTTGTACAATTCTTGATGGAGATAAGGTCGATAGGATTAGCTGTAACTGCTCCTGCACGTCCCAAGATTCCACTGAGATATATCGAACTCTTTGTTCCGTGAGTCGAGTCCCAAGCAACCTCACCATTGTTGGTTAAGCCCTCAAGGATGGTTCCACCCGTTGCCATACCGATACAGCCACCAATAACAGGTAAATAGGAGTTCGCAGAGGTTGCCAAAGAGACAGACGAAATGGTGATGTTGATGTTGTTTACGCAGTCGCTGACAGTAGCAGCCTCGGTACGACCAATCAAACCTCCGATATTGATTTCGTAATAATTGTCGGACGGAGCGGCATCAAAAGTGGTGTTATTAACCTGAATTGTACCACTTGTCGAGCAGTGCGACATCTGACCGCCATATACGCGGGCAAATGCACCCAATACATCATTCTCGGTCTCCACGATTTTTACTCCCTCGAGGTGCAAGCCCTTGATAGTCGCAGTTGTAGTGCCGAAGAGTGGGGTAGTCAAGCCCTTGATTGCGTAGCCGTTACCCTGAATAGTTCCGCTGTAGCCCTCAATAGATGTCCAAGTGCTTTCGGCAGGAATCTCAACATCGCCGGCAAAGATGACCTCCTTTGTAAAAGGAGCCTCCTCGGTAGCGTTCTTTACGGCATCTGCAAAGCCTACGAGGGTCTCGTAGTTGTAAACCACATAACCCGTGGCATTTGGAGCATAGGCTATGCTGCTCTTGAACTCGCGTACATTACCCGCAGTGAGAGGCTTTTTGTCGTCAGCCTTAATCGTAGCGTACATAATGTTGCCCGAAGTGCCCTTCTCGTAGAGGGTTACATACAACTCGTCGTACTCTCCGCCGGGAACAGCAACATAGATGTATTGTGCGTCGCCTGTAAGAGTCAAACCCTTCTCGCCAAAAGAGTAGGTGATGACCTCCTCCGACGAATCGGTCTTTGTCAATTCTCCTGTCTCGAAATCCAATGCGAAGTCGCCTGCGATAGGAGCGCGATCAACTGTCGAAATCTGTGCGTGGCTCAATGTTGCATTGCCGGTAATACCAATCTTGAGAACGCCGGTGAGGTGACTCATCTGAACACCGAGGCCACTCTCGTTGTAGCCGTACATGGTAGCAACACCACTCTCGAACGAAGCCTTGTCGGCAACGTGATTCTGCGTAGCCTTGAACGAAACATGGCCGCTTGTGGCTGCAGGGTAGGCGATGCAATAAGGAGCCTCCGGTGTGCCATTGAGTACGAAGGTTGCGCGTGCAGGATTTGCCTCATCAATCATCGCAGCCTCCGAGGCTAAGCCATTTACCGAAATCTTGTCTCCCTCGCTCCAAGTGAGAGGGTAGATTCCATCGACCTTCTCGCCAAGCTGCGTACGTGACTGCTCCAACGAAACGGTAATGGTTGTCTGACCGACGTTACCGCCAAGCTCAACGCCGAGGTCTTGGGTTGTGTCGGTGGTACACGAAATTGCGACCATCGCCATAACCGCCATCAAAAATTTAGTCAAAGTTTTCATTTACAATTAGATTTTGGTTTATTTAATTTGTTGAAAAAATCGCATAAAACTCCGCAAAGTTAAGTCATCTTGTGTAAAAAAGCAAATATTCGGGCATTTAATATATAATTTATATATAGGTATGGTGCGAGAATAAAAAAAATGAGATTTTTTTGTCGATTTTTTGCCCAGAGTGTTTTATTTTTCATAAAACTATTCTATCTTTGCACCGATTTTCGAGTCGTACCCGTTCGCGATGGAGTTTTCGGGGGCGGTAAGAGGACAAAAATCAAGTTCTTTGAAAAAAGCGAGAAAAAAGTTGCGCGAAAATTTTGTAGTTTCAAAAATAATCGTTTACTTTGCACCTCGATTGGTTGCTATATGCCGATGTAGCTCAGTTGGCCAGAGCAGCTGATTTGTAATCAGCTGGTCGGGGGTTCGAATCCCTCCATCGGCTCTACGAAAAGCGACCAATCTTTTGGGAAGATACCAGAGTGGCCAAATGGGGCAGACTGTAAATCTGCTGGTTTTTACCTTCGGTGGTTCGAATCCATCTCTTCCCACTACTTGAAACCGATCGGGGTTGCAAACGTCTGATGAGGACACAATGAAGCGCTCTGATGCGGTTTATTTTTGCGGAAGTAGCTCAGTTGATAGAGCATTAGCCTTCCAAG
>JAZQIS010000007.1:0-13947 GCA_045541235.1 Alistipes sp. | reverse complement strand
AGTATATTTTAACGGAAAACGGAACTGACGCAGCGGAGCGAGAGCAGAGGGAGCTTGCTCACTTTGCCGAGCCGCAAGGAAGAAAAGCCTGCGTAGCAGGGTTAAAACGGAGAACGGAAAACGGACCTGACGCAGCGGAGCGAGAGCAGAGGGAGCTTGCTCGCTTTGCCGAGCCGCAAGGAAGAAAAGCCTGCGTAGCAGGGTTAAAACGGAAAACGGAAAACGGAACTGACGCAGCGGAGCGAGAGCAGAGGGAGCCTGCTCGCTTTGCCGAGCCGCAAGGAAGAAAAGCCTGCGTAGCAGGGTTAAAACGGAGAACGGAGAACGGAAATACTTCAACAGCAATTTCGTTGGAGGAGGCATTGGAGTTGGCGTTGCAGTGCGACTTTTGGATAAATCTCGGGCAGTTCAACTCGAAGCAGGAGTTGCGCACCGTAGCACCACACTTTGCAGAGGTCGATGCCGTGCGACACAACCGTCTCTACAACAACACCAAGCGTACAAACGAGAGCCGAGGTAGCGACTTTTGGGAGTCGGGAGCCATTCGTCCCGACCTTATCCTTGCCGACTTAGTAAAGATTCTGCACCACCGGCTGCCAACCGACTCACTCTACTACTACAAAAGATTGGAATAATGAACAGACGCACAACCATACTCTTTATACTTCTCGCTGCGCTCTGCGTAGTGCTATTTGTCGTGGATCTGGCCGTAGGCTCGGTAGCCATACCTCCTTCAAAGGTTGTCGCAGCACTCTTCGGTCGTGGTTCGGAGGTTATGCAGACCATCGTGTTCGACATTCGATTTGTGCGCGCCATTGTAGCTATATTGGCAGGAATGGCCCTATCTATCAGCGGATTACAGATGCAGGTGCTGTTTCGTAATCCTCTGGCAGGCCCCTATGTTCTGGGTGTATCGGCAGGAGCAAGCCTCGGTGTTGCACTCTTTCTGTTGGGAGCTCCAATCTTGGGGATCTCACTCTCTCCTTCGTTCCAAACCCTCGGCACTGCGGGTGCTGCGTGGATTGGCTCGGCGGTAGTACTTGTGGCAATAGTTGCCTTGGCTCGACACATCAAAGATATTATGGTGATGCTCATTCTCGGTATTATGCTCTCGTCGGGAGTGGGAGCCTTGGTCGAGATTATGCAATACTTCAGCAACGAGGCAGAACTCAAATCCTACATCGTTTGGACGATGGGCTCGCTCGGCGATGTCACCGCCACACAACTCTCAATTCTCGCACCCGTAATTGCGGTGGGAGTGGCGATGGCCATTGCGGCAATAAAGCCTATGAATATGCTCCTTGCAGGCGAGCGATATGCCGCCTCGATGGGGCTCAATATTTCGCGTTCGCGCAACATTATACTCCTCTCAACAACTCTCCTTGCAGGAACTATCACAGCCTTCTGTGGCCCTATCGGCTTTGTGGGTATTGCCGTTCCCCACATCGCTCGAATGTTATTCCGTTCGGCCGACCACCGCATACTCCTCCCCTCAACAATGCTCTCGGGTGTGGTGATGTTACTCGTGGGAGACATCTTGGCGAAGTACTTTGTGTTGCCGATAAATACCATCACAGCACTGATGGGAATACCTATTGTAATATATATTGTAACACGACACCGATGATACGACTCGAAAACATATCCCTCTCCTACGGCTCGCAAACTATTCTGCGCGATGTGTCGTTGCACCTTAAGGCGGGAGAGTTGTGCGCCCTTGTAGGTCGCAACGGTGCCGGCAAAAGCACCCTTCTGCGAGCCTTGACAACAAACCCCAATACCATTATCAATGGTGTGGCTCGCGGAGAACTCGCACCAGAGGCGTTGGCACACAGCATAGCCATTGTAACAACCGAGCGAATCCGTATCGAAAACCTCCTCGTAGAGGATTTGGTGGCTATGGGACGTGCCCCCTACACAAATTGGGTGGGACGGCTCCAAGATATAGACCGCGAGATTGTCAGCCAAGCCATCGCAGCGGTAGCAATGGAGGATTTTATAGGGCGCGACACCTCCTCTCTCTCGGACGGAGAGTTGCAGCGTGTAATGATTGCCCGCGCCATAGCACAACAGACCCCTATAATTCTGCTGGATGAGCCTACAGCCTTCCTCGACATCCCTACTCGCTTCGAGGTGTGCCGCCTGCTCGCCGACTTGGCCCATAATGAGGGTAAGTGTATCCTCTTCTCTACGCACGATGTGGATGCCGCACTCCCCGTATGCGACACCTTCGCCATAATCGAGGAGAGGTCGTTGTGCAAACTGCCAACCCACGATGCAAAAGCCGAAATAGAGAGAATTTTCAAACTATAACAACAAACCAAAAAAAAGAACTTTTTATGAAGAGATTATCTTTATTAGCGATGATGTTGGTTGCAATGGTATCCGCCTTTGCAGCACAACCTCGTGCCGAGTACCCTCGTCCGCAGTTCGAGCGCAGTGAGTGGGTAAACCTTAATGGCGAATGGACCTATGAACTCGACCTTGTAAACACGGGCTTCGACCGTAAGTTGTTCAATAGCAAGGGATTTGCCGACAAGATTATTGTGCCATTCTGCCCGGAAAGCAAGTTGTCGGGCGTAGAGCACAAGGATATTATCACCGGCATCTGGTACCACCGTACAATCCATGCCCCTGCAGCATGGAGCAACAAGAAGATTATGCTCCACTTCGGCGCAGTATATTATGAGGCCGAGGTCTATGTGGATGGCAACTACGTAGGTCGCCACTTCGGAGGCTCATCGCCATTCGCTCTCGATGTAACGAAGTATCTTGCCGACGGCAAGGCTCACAACCTCGTAGTACGCGCCATCAGCGACCTCCGCGAAAAGGTCCAGGGTTCGGGTAAGCAGTCGCTTCGCTCCTACTCCTACGGTTGCGTATATACCCGCACAACAGGTATATGGCAAACGGTATGGATGGAGGCCACCGACAACTATTCGCTTGATTATGTGCAGGTTATTACCGACATCGACAACCACCAAGTGGTCATCACCCCGCGCTACTACCGCACAGCAGCGACAAACACCCTCACCATCAACATCAAGGATGGAAATAAAGTTGTCGCCAAAAAGCAGGTGGCACAAATCGAGGGTTTGCCTATCGTAATCCCAATGAAGAGATACCAGACTTGGTCGCCGGAGAATCCAAAACTCTACGACGTGGAGTACATCATCTGCGACAAGGATGGCAAGGAGCTTGACCGCATTGCTTCATACCTCGGTATGCGCAAGGTTCATACCGACGGCAACAAAGTCTATCTCAACAACAAGCCTTACTACCAGCGTCTTGTACTCGACCAAGGTTTCTACCCCGACGGTATTTGGACAGCTCCGAGCGATGCAGCATTGCGCCGCGATATCGAGATGTCGATGGAGGTTGGTTTCAATGGTGCTCGTCTGCACCAAAAGGTCTTTGAGGAGCGTTTCCTCTATTGGGCCGACAAACTCGGCTACCTCGTTTGGGGTGAGTATGCAAGCTGGGGTATGGATGTTGCCTCACCTGTTTCGGCACGCAACTTCCTCTCCGAATGGCAGGATATCCTCGTTCGCGACCGCAACCATCCATCTATCGTAACTTGGACCCCATTCAACGAGGCGTGGTATCCCGATAATGTTCAGTACCCACGCTTTGTGAAGGATATCTACGACCTCACACACGTAGTTGATCCTACCCGCCCCGTAAATACCGTGAGTGGTGGTGCCATCACCGAGGAGTACGACATCTGCGCTATGCACGACTACAAGCAGGACCCCGTAGCCCTCAAGAAGAGCGTCTATAACCCCGAGACCGGAGCATTCCGCCACAACAAACCTCGCGCAATGAGTATTCACAGACACTCGAGTGGCTGCCCTACAACCGGTGATGCCGTAAGCAAGGCGGACTACAAGCAGGCTGTATATGACGGTGTGCGACCATACTTCATCGACGAATTCGGTGGCATCAAGTGCCTCGAGGCCAACCCTACAAAGGACCTGGCAAAGGGTGCTACAAAGACCTCATCGTGGGGCTATGGCAAGTCGGCCGTAACCAAGGAGGAGTTCTACAAGCGTCTCGAATCGCAGGTGGATGCCCTACTATCACTCAGCGATAAGGTTTGGGGCTACTGCTACACCCAGCTCACCGATGTCGAGCAGGAGGAGAACGGCCTCTACCTCTACGACCGCACTCCAAAGTACGACTCTAAGCGTTTGAAGGCTATCTTCGGCAAAAATCCCGAGGTGATGCCCGCCTCAAAGTAGGCCTCTCCGCCCAAATATTTACAACTTTCGCCCTGCTTCTCGGTAAGTAGGGCGATTTTTTACCTGCTCATTTCTCCGTTTTTGTCTGTTTTTCAGCGTTTTTCTACAATTTTTCGCACAATTTTACCATTTCAATTTTGCTTTTTGAATTTTATTCGTACCTTTGCACCGCTAAATACCCAACTACGGTTATAGCGGTAAGGCCCGTTCGTCTATCGGCTAGGACGCAAGATTTTCATTCTTGAAAGACGAGTTCGACTCTCGTACGGGCTACACGGAGTGGTTCAACCATTATTTTAGGAGAGGACACATTGGTCTATCCGAAACCGACTACGGTCGTGCAAGAAGAGCGAAAGCGAGGGGGGCACTGAAAAAACCTCCATTAAAGAGGGGGAGGCTCTGAAAAAAACCTCCATTAAAATTGAAAATTAGTAATAAAAACGAATAAAAAAAGAGAACTATGGCAAATCACAAGTCATCGGAGAAGAGAATCCGCCAGACAGCAACAAAGCGTGCGCACAACCGTCTTTATCACAAGACTACCCGTAACGCTATCAAGGCTCTCCGCAACACCACCGAGAAGGGTGCTGCAGAGGCATTGCTTCCAAAGGTAACAGCTATGCTCGATAAGTTGGCTAAGACCAACATTATCCACAAGAACAAGGCTGCCAACCTTAAGAGCGCGGCTCAGTTGCACGTAAACGCTCTCTAATCAGAGGTTTAGCAACAACAAAGATAACGGACTGTCTCATAAGGGATAGTCCGTTTCTCGTTATGGTGGTGAGTGGCATACTTATCGCTTACGCGAGATAAGAAGCAGTCCGAGAATGGTAAACGCGGCATTTACCAACAGTAGCTCGAAACCAAAGTGGTAACCGCCAAACCACTCCACCGAACGGTGGTCGAGCAGCAGGCACAGCAGTGGCGAAACAACAGCCACCACAGGAACCCACCTGTCACAAACCTCTCTCCTTGAGAAGATTCCAAAGGCAAACATTCCGAGCAGAGGACCAAAAGTGTAGCTTCCCAAGCGGTAGAATAGCTCTATTGCGCTATCGTTATCCCACCACTCGAAAAGAAAGACCAATGCGACAACTATCACAGACACAGCAAGATGGACCAAGCGGTGTATCCTCACATTTTGCGCTTCGCTAAATCGCCGCTTTGAGTGGAGGATATCGACTGTAAAGGAGGTGGTTAGGGCTGTAAGTGAACCACCCGTAGAGGAAAAGGTTGCCGCCACAACCCCCAGAACAAGCAGCGAGCTCATAATCGCCGGCATACCCTCGCGCGAAGCGATAAAGGCAAAGGCCTCGTCACCCTCAACTCCCGTTGCACCCGTCTCAGCGATATACAGAAAGAGTATTGCACCCAGAACAAGCAGTAGGGCGATAAGAAGCACCTGAAAGATTGAGGAGAGGACCATATTGCGCTGCGCCGAACGCTGCGAATCGCTACTCAACACCCGCTGCATAAGGTCTTGGTCGAGGCCGGTGGATGCAATCACCATAAACACCCCCGAAAGAAACATCTTTACGAAGAATCGGCCATCATTCGCATCGTCGAAGAAGAGAGTCTTGGTCAGTCCCCTCTCCGAGCCCATCTTCAGAGCCTCGACAAAGGAGATATCGAGCGATTGAAGGACAAAGAGAATCGAAATGGCGGCACATGACACCATACAAAGGGTCTTTATAAGGTCTGCCCAAATTACCGACGAGAGCCCGCCTCGGTGGGTATAGAGCCACGTCAGTAGCATAAACAGTGTTACCGTAGCCCAAAATGGCACTCCAAGGGCGTTGCAAAGCAGCTGTTGTAGCACCATACAGACCACAAATAGACGTAACGAGGCTGTTATGGTCTTCGACACAAGGAAGAACCACGCCCCCGTAGCGTGGCTGCACACCCCGAATCGGTTGTCGAGGTATTCGTAGAGGGAGGTAACATTATTACGATAGTAGAGTGGCACCAACCCATAGGCTATCACCACATAGGCCACTATCACACCCAAATTAAGTTGCAGATAGGAGAAGGCATCCTGCCCCACCGAACCCGGAATAGAGATAAAGGTTATGCCCGTCATCGGCGCACTTACCAACGCCAAGAGTACAAGCCAACGAGGATGTCGCCTCTCCGTTGCACCTGCACGGTTGCTACCCGAGAGGTGTGCCACCACAAAAAGCAACACAATATAGGAGACAACAATGGCAAGGGTTAGCAGAGGTTTCATCTTTCGTAGAAAATTGTTACAATCTGTCGAGTACTCGACGAATAATATCTACGCTCTCGCGAATCTCCTCATCCGATATCACAAGCGGTGGCGAGATACGGAAGGCTGTGGCACAATAGAGAAACCAATCACTCATTATACCCTCCTCCTTGAACATCTCCATAACGCGGAAGAGTCGCTCCTCGGTGCCAAGTTCCACCGCAAGCAGAAGTCCGCTACGGCGAATCTCCACTACTGCAGGGTGGTCGCAGAGTAGCTCCTCATAGAGGGCCCCTTTACGCTCGACATCGGCCACAACATCGTGTTTTTTGAGGTAGCGAAAGGAGGCCAAACCCGCAGCACAGCATACGGGATGACCACCAAAAGTGGTGATGTGACCAAGGGTAGGATTATCCTGCAACGAATCCATAATCTGCTTCGATGCCACAAAGGCTCCGAGAGGCATTCCCCCGCCAAAAGCCTTTGCAAGGGTAATAATATCGGGGGTTACGCCATACTTGGTGCAGGCAAACATCTCGCCCGTGCGCCCCATTCCCGTCTGTATCTCGTCGAAAATAAGCAGGGCCCCCACCTCGTCGCATCGACGACGCAGAGCCTGCAGGTAACCCTCCTGCGGTAGTCGTACTCCCGCCTCGCCCTGAACAGGTTCGCACAAGACACAAGCGGTCTTTTCGGTTATCTGTTGTAAGTCGTCGAACGAGTTGAAATCCAACGCTCGGCAATCGGGCAACAGAGGGCGGAAAGCATTTTTCCACTCCTCGCCCTCGGGCTCTCCCATCATACTCATAGCTCCGTGTGTCGAGCCATGATAGGCTCTACGCATAGATATCATCTCGGTACGGTGGGTATATCTCTTTGCCAACTTCAGGGCTCCCTCGACCGCCTCGGCTCCCGAATTTAGAAAATATAGACTCTCCAAGGGGTCGGGCAGTGCCTCGGCAATCTCTACAGCGTATTCAACTTGTGGTCGCTCGACCATCTCGCCATAGACCATAATGTGCATATAGCGCGCGGCTTGCTGCTGCACAGCCTCGATAACATCGCTGTTTGCGTGGCCTACATTGCTCACCGATACTCCCGATACAAGGTCGAAATATCGCTTGCCCGAAGGTGTGTAGAAGAATACTCCCTCGGCACGATCCACCTCTATCAATAGGGGCGAGGGCGAGGTCTGAGCCACATTTGCAAGAAATTGACGACGTAGAATTTGTGAATTTGGCATAGTTTAACTTTTTTGCTTTAGCTCTTTTTATGTTCTAATTTTGGGGGCTGCCTCCTACTCCAACTCGACAGTCTTGAAGAACTGCGGAGAGTGGAAATCGGGTTTTGGAGTCGGCACCGGTTGCCAGGTTATAAAGTGAGGCTGCTCGGGGCGATTTCCACATTTATAGAGATTTGCCGTGAGCTTCAGGCCGTCCCAACTCTCCAACTTATGTTGGTGGCAGATGGATACGGGCAACACCATCGTCAGCGACCAGCTGTTATCCCCCTCGCGTATGCCGAAGGCCTCTCGTCCAAGAGTGGTGATACGCTCCACCTGCGAGAGAATCTCCTCACCGGCACGCACCGAGTTTTTGCGTGGCTCGGGATAGTAGGCAATAAGCATATATCCGATGCAGTTCATCTCTACGGTGTAGTAGGTTTTGCCATCGAGCGAGAAGTAGAACTCACAGCACGAATCGGTCCATACATCGCCATTATCCACTGCGTGGCGTGCAAAAGTCAGATTCTCCTTAACATCGAAGCGGAGATAGAGTTTATCGCCCGTATGGAAGGCGCGGAACTCCGACTCGGGGAAATCGGGAAACTCTGCGGTCCAATTTCCGCAGGCAATCTTCTCGGGAGCAACCTCGGCAAACACATCGTCGAGGGTACGATCTGCCAGGTCAATCTTCCGAATCTTCAACGCTACATCGGAGCCACTCTGCTCACACGAAGTAACAAAAAGTGCAGCCACAGCCACAACAACCATCAAAAATCTCTTCATCGTTATATTGGTTTTTGGTTATTCAATATGCTACCTACAAAGATAGATAAAATTCTTGATTTAGCGTAATTGTATCCTGCAATGACGATATTGTTCGATTTTTCTTACATAAATTTTTGGGAATTATCCATATAATGGATAACTTTACGAGTTGAAAAGCGAAAACTAAAACTACATACCCATAAAAAACCTAATGAAACTCATTTTTACAACCTTAACACTCACTATTGCACTCATCCTTTCGGCTCGAGCGCAGTCGCCGGAGGCTATACGCGAAATTATCCGCGAAAACTCCAACTATTCGATTTCGACCGTTACCACCTATCAGAATGTGCCAATAGGCAAAATCGCCTCGGCTCCAAAGGGTTACAAGCCATTCTACTTCTCGATGGTGGCTCGTCACGGTTCGCGCTACGAGTTGAAGGATACCACCTTTCTCTACACCACCGAGATTTTCAATCGTGCCGCAAAACTCGGTATTCTGACCAAGGAGGGTGAGCACGTGCGCGAGATTCTCAACCGCGCAACAGCCGAACAGAGAGGCAAAGAGGGAGAGCTCACCTCGCTCGGACAGGTGCAGTGGCGAGGGATAGGTCGTCGAGCCTACCAAAACTTCGGACAGCTCTTCGACGGTGGCTCTGTCGAGGCAAAGTCGAGTACAAAGATGCGTTGCGTGTTCTCGATGGTGGCCTTCTTGGAGGGACTCAAGGAGAAGAACACCAAAATCTTCGTGGAGCAGGAGGCTCGCGAGAGCTTTTTGCCAATGTTGCGCCCGATGATGGACCACCCCGACTCGCCGAAGAAGTTGATGCACGAGTGTCGCGACTACGCCCGATATGGAGCGTGGCGAGGAGAGTTTGTGAAAGAGATTGAGCGCAAGCACAACTTTGCTCCTACATTGGCAAAGCTGGTTACTCGTCCCGAGTTGCTCACCAAAGAGTGTGGCCTAACCTCGCAATTTTGGTTTCTCTACCAGACACACCACCTTCTGCTATTCTCACAGAACTTTGGCTTCGACAACTACGACATCATCCGCCGCATCTATAGCGTTGAGGATGAGTATCATTTCTACTGCTACCACGCCTCGGTGTGGGTTCATATGAATTGGGGATGGGGCAACGACAATGCAGCAATCTTTACATCCTACATGCGCCCACTCGTCGATGATGTGCTTGGAAAGGCTCAAGAGGCTGTGGATGGCAAGAATCCGAATATAGCAAATCTCCGATTCACCCACGACTCTTACATTGTGCCACTTACCACGATATTGGGTTTGGAGGGTTGTGCATCAACCTACAACTCCGACATCGAGAAGGCTGTAACCTCGGCTCCACTCTGCAAGGTCTGCCCTATGGGAGCAAATGTTCAGATTGTGCTCTACCGCGACAAGGGGGGCAAGGTGTTGGTGCGACTCCTCCTCAACGAGAAGGATGCTACACTGCCTATTGAGTGCGAGAGTGCACCATTCTATCCGTGGGAGATGTTCCGCAACCTTGTAGAAGGCAATATGACAAAGATGGAGCAGAAGCGAAATGCGTTGATTGGAAAGAACCACTAAAAAACATAACAATATGAAACTTAGAAGATTATCCCTGTTTCTCACAATAGTCGTACTCGCCTTTTCGGCCGTAGCACAAACACCCGAGGCGATACGGGCAAGTTTGGCCAAATATCCAAACCTTGCCTACCCCGTAGCCTCGACCTACCCAAGTGTTCCGCTGGGCAAGATTGCAACGGCACCGGAGGGCTTTGAGCCATTCTATTTTACCATTGTTGGTCGTCACGGTTCGCGCTACGAGCAGAAGGGTTCGCGATTCAACAAGCTGTGTGCTACGCTCGACAAGGCTCACGATTTGGGTATTTTGACCAAAGACGGAGAGTTGTTGCGCACTCGTGCAAAGGCCATTGCCGCAGCACAGAAGGACCACGATGGCGAGCTCTCAGAGCTTGGTGCTGAGCAGTGGCGAGGCATTGCACACCGCGCCTACGACAACTTCTCGAAGGTTTTTGATGCCGGCTCGGTAGAGGGCAAATCGAGCATCTCGTTGCGTTGCCTGCTCTCGATGGTATCATTCAACGATGCCCTAAAAGAGAAAAATCCTAAAATCAGAGTATATCAGCAGGCCCGAGCAAGCGAGTTGTGGATAGTGCGCCCTTTGGCAAACAACCCTGCCGTATCGGAGGAGGCGAAAGCTCTTTGTGCCAACTACAACAAGAAGGGCGAATGGACAAAAGCTCGCAAGGAGTGGGAGCGCAACTACGACGCTTCGGCCTTTCTCTCAAAGATTACAACCGACCCGAACCGTCTCCTCGAAGAGTGTGGCGGCAAGCGGGATGAGAGAATGTTGCGCTACTCGTTTATCACGCTTCTCTTTGGCGAGAACTTCTCGTTGGGCGACCGCGAGCTGCTCAACCGACTCTTCTCGCTCGACGATTTATACTTCCTATATGTCTATCAAACAAGCCAATGGGTAAACAACTCTATTGGCCGTGGCAACGAATTTGTCGAGGCTCGTCAATCGCATATGGAGGCGATGATTTTGGATATTCTCGGCAAGGGCAACGAGGCTATCAAGGGTACAAACCCTCACATTGCCAATCTCCGCTTTACCCACGATTCGTATGTTGGCCCACTCCTCTCGGTGATAGGCTACGACGGCTGTGTTCCGCAGTGGAACGAAGATATCGAGGTGGCGGCAACATCGTTCAACCACGGTTTGAATGTTCCTATGGCGGCAAATTTGCAGATTGTACTATACCGCGACAAGGGGGGCAAGGTCTTTGTTCGTTCGCTTATCAACGAGCGCGATGCTACCCTGCCAATAAAGTGCGAAACGGCACCGTTCTATCCATGGGATAAATTCAGCAAGTATGTGATGAACAACTTGAAGGAGCTCAAAAAAGCAGAGGAGAATATTCTTAAAAATGCGAAACAATAATGGCTGTAGAAAATAGCTCGGTAGAGTATATTAAAAAGAGCGTCGAGGCTCAGCGCGCACTCTTTTACAGTGGCGCAACTCTCGACATAAAGTTCCGCAAACAGATGCTAAAGCGTCTGCTCGAGGCCTTGCGCAAGTGGGAAAAACCTCTTGCCGAGGCGTTATGGCAAGACCTGCACAAATCCTACGAGGAGGCCTATATGACCGAGTTCAGCATCGTCATAGGCGAGATTAAAAACCACCTCAAACACCTCTCGAAGTGGGCTGCTGCAAAGAGCTCGTCCTCTCCATTGAAGATGTTTCCTTCGCGTAGCAAGGTCATAAGCGAACCTCTCGGCAACACTCTTATCATCGCGCCGTGGAACTATCCGGTACAGCTCCTGCTAAACCCGTTGGTGGGTGCAATTTCGGCGGGATGTACCGCAATTCTGAAACCTTCGCCCTATGTGCCGAATGTGGCTTTGGTGCTGGAGCAGATGATAGATTACGCCTTTGACGAGAATTATGTGGCTATTGTTCAAGGTAATCGCGATGTGAATCGAGCCCTTCTCGACGAGCGTTTCGACTTGATATTCTTTACGGGAAGCCCCGTTCTGGGTCGTCAGGTTATGGAGGCAGCAGCAAAGAACCTTACTCCCGTGGTTCTCGAGTTGGGAGGAAAGAGCCCCTGCATTGTCGATAGGGAGGCAAATATCAAAGTTGCCGCAAAGCGTATTGCCTGGGGAAAGTCGCTAAATGCCGGACAGACCTGTATTGCACCCGACTATATCCTTGTGCATCAGGATATTAAAGAGGCGTTAGTGGAGGAGCTGCGCAAGGCTTTTCGTTCGTTGTTGGGCAAAAATCCTCAAAAGTCGAAATACTTTGTACGCATAGTTTCGGATAAGGCCTTCGACCGTCTGGTGGGCTATCTCCGAGATGGTGTTATTCGCTTTGGCGGCGAACACGACAAGAACGAGCGATATATCGCCCCTACCCTACTCGACAATGTTGCTGCGGATGCTCCCGTAATGCAGGAGGAGATTTTCGGCCCTATATTCCCACTCCTCACTTTTGCCGATACGGAGCAGGCAATAGAGTTTGTCTCCAAGAGGGAGAAGCCTCTGGCTCTCTACTACTTTGGCTCGACGGCCAAGGGAGAAGAGGTGCTTCGACGAACATCGTCGGGAGGAGCCTGCATAAACGACGTTATTATGCATATCGCCAACGAGGATATCCCATTCGGCGGAGTGGGAAATTCGGGAATGTCGGCATACCACGGCGAGGAGAGCTTCAAGGTCTTTTCGCACCGCAAGGGGGTGGTTACAACCACTACACGTGTGGATATTCCGTTCCGATATATGCCGTATAGGCTGTTCTCACTGATAAAAAAATTGATGTAACATAACCCTAAAACCTTAAAGATGATAGTTATAGCAGATGGAGGAGCCACAAAGTGTGATTGGGCTTTTGTCGAAAATGGAGAGATAGTCGAACGACTTAAAATGGAGGGTATAAACCCCTTCTCGGTCCCCGAGGAGCATATTCGCGAGGTTGTAGAGCGCGACTTCCTGCCCGTGGCCTCGCGTTACGACATTTCGCATATATGGTTCTATGGCGCAGGGTGCGGCTTCGGTGGAGATATTATCAAGCGCGTGCTTGCGCAGTTCTTCCCCTCGACAGAGCTCTTTGTGGGTTCCGATATCGACGGTGCTGCCAAGGCTTGTTGTCCGGACGGTTCGGGCATTGTCTGCATCTTGGGTACGGGAGTAAGCTCTATGCAGGTCGAAGATGGGGTGTGTACCAAGCGTCTGCCGGGCCCCGGCTATATCTTGGGCGACGAGGGTAGCGGAACGGTTATGGGGCGTATGTTGCTCTCCGACTTTATCTACAATCAGCTACCACCACACCTCCACAAGCTCTTCACAGAGGAGTTCGAAATAACAATCCCCGAGATTATAGACCGCACATATCACAAACCTGCTGCAAACCGCTTCTTCAGCAGCTTTACCCCATTCCTTTCGCGACATATCGAGGAGGAGTACTGCCGGAATATTGTGCGATATAACTTCGAGATGTTGGCCAAGCGCAACCTCAGCCAATACGACGTGGAGCGACTCTCGGTGAACTTTGTAGGCTCGGTGGGAGCCGTGTTCGAGGATATTTTGACAGAGGTTCTCGAGCAGTATGGAATGAAGAAGGGTCTTATTGTGCGCTCGCCAATAGAGCCGTTGGTGAAAAACCTGACCAACGAACTGAATAACTAAAAACCTAAGAGACTAAAATATTATGAAAAGACTTCTCATCGCCCTTGTAGTGTGCGCCATCTGCGCCTGCCAGAGAGGAAATGTGGTTCTCGATAATGGCTCGATGCGACTTGAGTTCGACCGCGAAACAGCAACTCTCGTCTCGATGACCGACCTCGAAACGGGCTACGAATACCTCGACACCACAGCTGAACCTCAACGACTTTGGAGCATTGTTCCTCTCGCACAGGGGGAGACTATCCCTGAGCCTACGGAGGTGAAGGTGCGCCAAATATCCGACCACGAGGCTAAACTGTCGTGGTACGGT
>JAZQIS010000006.1:0-60525 GCA_045541235.1 Alistipes sp. | reverse complement strand
CGTAGTAGTCGAGAATGGCCAAGTGGAGGTGCAAGGTGAGCAGATAAAGAAGGTCTTTGTGGATGGCGACGAGTTTTTCGGAGACGACGTTACAATGGCTATAAAGAATATCCCTGCCGAGATTGTCGATAAGGTGGAGGTATTTGACAAGTTGAGCGACGAGGCGGAGTTCTCGGGCGTGGATGATGGCGAGAGCTACAAGGCCCTAAACTTCGTAACCAAGAAGAATATGCGCAACGGTCAATTCGGAAAACTCTATGGCGGACTCGGTTGGCAACCCGAAGCCGACAAAGTATCCTTCAATCCCAAATACCTTGCAGGCGGAAATTTTAACTCATTCCGCAACAAACAGAAAATCACGGTATTGGGACTCTTCAACAATATCAACCAACAGAATTTTTCGTTCGAGGATTTGCTCGGTGTAAATTCGGGCAAAGGCGGTCGCGGAGGAGGTAATCAGTTTATGGTACGCCCACAAGCCGGTGTAGCTCTCGTTAATGCTGTCGGCTTGAACTACTCCGACACATGGGGACGACGCAAGCAGGTCAAATTCCAGGGCAGCTACTTCTTCAACAACACCGACACGCGAAACCTCTCCGAGCGTACCACTTGGTATGAATATCCTGCGCCGTACGGCACGCAATATGCTCTTTCCACGTCGCGAAAGATAAACAACAACCACCGTCTAAACGCCCGAATAGATTGGAAAATATCCCGCATACAGCAACTTACCTCGCGCACGACGATAAGTTATCAGGGGCATCGGCCAACAACCTCGACAGAGGGTTACTCCAACAACGATACCGACCTCGACACCGAAGATATGGCGGATATCTCGTTCCGACCAATCTCCTACACGGCATCGTCGAGCGAGAATCGTATGCGCGGCATCAATGCCAACGAGTTTCTGCAATATCGACTACGTTTAGGAGCACCGGGGCGCACTATGACAATTACAGCTCGCGCAGGGTATCGTGACAATCGAGCCATGCGCAAGGTTATGACCAACAATGCCGAGCCTATACCTTTCGACAACCCACTCTACGGCTCACTATACGACAGCTACTTCGGCGAGGGAATGTCGTGGCACGATATGCGAGAAAATCCGCTACTCTTTATCCCTATATACGAGTACCGCAATGTTCCGACTTATACCTATAATATAAGAGGCGGATTAAACTACAACGAGCCTATAGCTCGAAATTGGACATTCTTGTTACAATACAACTTCATCTACCGCAACCAGAGCAAGGAGCAAGGGGCGTGGTACACCGACAGTGACTATATTGTAGGGGACGAGAGCCGTCGCAATGAGGCTCTGACCATAAACTCCTCGACAAACACAATGATTCATCGCGCCGGCCCGGGAATACGCTACTCAAAGAAACGCAACACATTTGTTTTGAGGGTATTGTACGAAAATTTGTCGCGAAATGGCGATTTCCAAAATGGAGCAAACACCTCGAGCCTTGTAAACAAGCAGTATCACAGCGTGCAGTACAACGCAATGTTCCGCTATGCCTTCAACAAGCAAAACTCGTTACGTATTCAGCTACGCTCGAACTCCGATGCTCCGAGTGTCACACAACTACACGACATTTTCGATGTTGCCTCGCCACAAAACATAAGCGTAGGAAACAGCAACCTTGCTCCCGAGTACTCGCATAGCGGAAGTATTCGCTACATACTCTCTTTACCAACCAAAGGGCAGACATTTATGGCAATGGTGCGTGGCGAGTACTACCAAAATGCCATCTCTTCATCCACGCTCTACAACTCGAGAGGCTGGGCACTGCCTGACGAGATGAACGGCATCGCGATACCGAAAGACGAGAACGGCAAGGCCTACCGTCCTACGCAGATTACCTCCTACGAGAATATCAGCGGTATGTGGTCGGTAAGGGCGAATGTATCGTACGGAGTGCCGCTATCTTTTATGAAATGCAACCTCAATATGACAGCAAATGTCCAATATACAGTGAGACCAAGTGCCGTATATGATGCAGGGCACTCTCCGGCCGAGTTGCTCGAGAATGTGGCAAACCACAACTTCAGCATCAACAAGGCGAACAATATCGGCTACACCTTCCGCCTTGCACTCGGCAGCAACATCTCCGAAAACATCGACTTTACGATTTCGTGGCGCGGAACCTACAACCAAGCGTGGAATAGTGCCACCGAGGCGACCTACGGCAAAAAGATTGTAAATGATTACTTCCGCCATACGGCTTCGGCATCGGTGAAATGGATTTTCGGCCCGGGCTTCACACTTACGGCAAACGCTGCCTATCACCAATATATCGGATTCTCGAACAACTACAACGAGCAGTATATCCTCTGCAACCTCTACCTTGGCAAGCAGCTCTTCAAGAATCGTCGTGGCGAGGTACAAATCGGAATCAGCGACATTCTCAATCAGAATACCGCATTCTCACGTTCTACAGGTTCGGGATTTACACGTAACGTGCTCAACAGCACTGTTGGGCGATATGTGATGGTGCAGTTCGTCTATAATCTACGACACTTTGGCAAGAACGCCTCGCGCAACATCTCCGACTACGAGGGAATGGATGGAAAAAGCAACCGTCCACGACCAATGGGCGTGAACGGTATGCGCGAAGGTGGAAAGATGAGGAACGATTTCTAACCGTTACTTCACCTCCCAAGTCTCACCGCCGAAGAACAAATCATCGGCGGTTTTATTTGGTTCTCGCTCCTGTTGTTCCGAGATTTGTCGCGCAAGCTCCTCATCGTATGTTGCGCGTTTCACATCGCGGATAACACCAACGGCAACAGGATACTCCGGATAACGCATCGAGGCAAGCATCGTATGAAGTGCCGTATCCTCCGTATGTGCGTCGTGCGTCAGCACATCGTCTATGGTGTAGCCATCCTGGCCGAGCGTTACAACCTTCAACTTAAGCCCGTCAAGCACCAACCCCTTCTCCTTATTAGCCCCAAAGAGCATCTTTTCGCCGTGACGAAGGCGAATGGTGCGCTCCTCGCGAATAGCTTTCGTATCGGCATAGTCGGCGTGGGTTTTATGGTTGAATATCACACAGTTTACCAACGCCTCGGTTACGGCCATACCCTTATGACAAGCTCCTTCAACCAACATCTCCTTGGTCAAATCCAACTCCATATCGATAGTACGGGCTACGAACGATGCCTTGGCGCCGATAGCCAACACAGCAGGGGAGAATGGCTCCTCGATGGTTCCGAAAGGAGAGGTTTTTGTAACCTTGCCCAACTTCGAGGTGGGGGAGTACTGTCCTTTGGTCAAGCCATAAATCTCGTTATTGAACAGAATCAGATTCAGGTCGATATTCCTACGGCAAGCGTGAATAAAGTGGTTGCCACCAATAGCCAACGAGTCGCCATCGCCCGAGCATACCCATACCGAGAGGTCGGGACGTGCGCTCTTTAATCCCGTCGCTATCGCCGCCGCACGACCGTGAATGGTGTGAAAACCGTAGGTATTCATATAATAGACAAATCGCGAGGAACAACCGATTCCCGAGATGAAAGCAAACTTCTCGCGTGGAATATCGAGTCGCTCGGCCACCTCGGGCAGAGCCTTTAGCACCGAATTAAATATGGCGTGGTCGCCACATCCTGCGCACCACTTTACGGGATTACCGTTGCGAAAATCGTTTGGTGTATATTCCCTACTCATCACTCCTCCTCCAAATTTAAGTTATCCTTGAGTTTCGACATCAGTGCCTCGACCGAGAATGGTTGCGCCCCCATATCTGCCACCGAACGGATATCGCCATGGCGGGTTATCGAGCGCAGATGAGTGGCGAGTTGTCCGCTATTACTCTCACATATCAACACCCTCTTAAATCGCTTCATCACATCTGCCAAACCTCGCTGTAGCGGATTTATCAGCTCTACAACTACGTGAGCCACACTGCAACCCTCATCACGCAAACACGCCACAGCCTCGGCAACCTTGCCTACATTGCTGCCCCAACTCAAGACAAGCAAATCTCCATTTTCAACACCCTCAGCACCCACACTTTGAGCCATCTCTGCAACGCGAGCCACTCGCTCTGCACGAAGTACGCCCATAGCCGCATGATCTTCGGGTTGATAGGATATTGCACCTGTAACAGGCTGCTTTTCCAAGCCTCCGAGACGATGTTCGAGCCCCTCTGCACCAGGGATAGCCCAATATCGCGCAAGATTTTCGTCTGTCGAGTATGGATTAAAGAATCCTCGCTCATTAAAGCACTCAACCTTGGTCTCCAGCTCCTCACGCGATATAATTGGCGGAGTGATAGCAGGCAGCTCCGACACCCTCTTTACGCGCCACGGCTCTGTACCATTTGCGAGATTTGCATCGGTAAGAAGCACTACGGGCATCATTCGCTCCAAGGCTATCTTGGCAGCAAGATAGGCTTTATCAAAACAATCGGCAGGGGAGTGAGCCGCAAGTACAACCAACGGAGAGTCGCCATTTCGGCCATACATCGCCTGCAACAAATCGGCCTGCTCGCTCTTGGTAGGGAGTCCCGTCGAAGGACCCCCACGCTGTACATCAACCACAACCAGCGGAATCTGCGCCATAACAGCCAAGCCCAAAGCCTCGCTCTTAAGGGCCAAGCCCGGGCCCGAGGTTGTGGTTACAGCTAAGGCTCCTCCGAACGATGCACCAATCGCAGTACATATTCCGGCTATCTCATCCTCGGCCTGCACGGTCTTTACACCCAGAACCTTGTGCTTTGCCAACTCCTCCAATATGCCGGTGGCAGGGGTAATAGGGTAGGAGCCACAAAATAGCGGTCTTCCACTACGCTCTGCCGCAGCTATAAAGCCCCAAGCAACAGCCTGATTACCGTTTATAGAGCGATATATGCCAGATGGCAAGGCCTGTGCCACCTCACGTCGGTAGCCACCTACAAGGTGGGAGTTGTGCGCATAGTTTTCGCCCGCCTCGAGTGCCGCAATATTAGCCTTGCACACGAGTTCGTTCTTTACACCGAACTTCTTGATGATGAACTTCTTGGCATAGTCGGACGAGATATGATACATCGCAAGTGTCATACCCAGCACCAACATATTTCGGCACTTGAGGGCCGATTTTCGGTCGAGACCGAACTCCGCAGTTGCATCGAGTGTCATCTGCGAAATGGGAGCTTCGACGATACTACACTCCGCAAGATTGAGCTGCTCGACAATGGTCTCGATATCGTAACCGACCTTTGCAACAGCCTCCTTCGTAAAGTTGTCACTATCGAGAATAATCGTTGCTGTAGATGAGGCATACCTCCTATGCGCAACGAGTGCCGCAGGATTCATCGCCACCAAGATATCACACTTATCGCCTTGATGCGTAACAGCCTGCGAATCAAAGTTTATCTGAAATCCCGAGACACCTGCGACGGTTCCTTGTGGCGCGCGAACCTCGGCAGGGTAGTCAGGAAAGGTAAAGACTCCATAGCCTGCAAATGCAGCACTCTCCGAAAAGAGATTACCAACCATTTGCATACCGTCACCGGAGTCACCCGAAAAACGAATTACAGTAGCCATTTAATCCTTTGCTATACCTTTTATTGTTATAATTACTGTACCGCCCACAGAGTTTGAGCGTATCTGCACGATACGGCGAAAGAGACCTTTCTCGACCTTCTTGGTTTCGAGGGTCAGCCGAATCTCGCCTTTTGCACCTACGGCTATAGGTTTACGCGGAACTGCCACCTTCAGACATGAGCAGGTAGTCGTAGCCGAGAGTATCACCAACGGCTCGGTGCCATCATTCACAAAACGGAATGTATAGCTCTTATCCGAATCTCGTCGAGATACCTCGCCGAAATCATACTCCGTATTTTCAAATTGCATATGCGCACCCTTAAGCTTTGATTTGCCATTCCCACTTGCCGAGAGTGGCAACATCGCAAGAACACAGCACAAAAACGAAATCAGAAATTTCATATTTGCTACTTTAATATAAATCTATATGTTATTCGTCCGCCTTGAGCAAATGCTTTACTCTCGGTAAAGCGTGTTCGTCGAGCCGCCTTCAAAGCAGCCGAAACAAGCACATTATCGGAGGTTGTTGAGCCCTTGGGTTCATACGCAGCCTCGGTTACAACCCCCTTCTCATTTACCACAACTCGCACAACTACAACTCCGCCTCGGTTTCCACCCGGGAATTGCGGTTTAGGTAATGATCCGACAAGGCCGCGCCCTTGCAAGCCCTCATCGAGTTCGCTATTTCCGACAACATTAAGTCCTCCACCCGTACCCGAAGTCTTGGCAACGGTATCCTGTTTGGCGTATTTGTTTCCTCCATCAACAGGTTTGTCTTCGCCACCTTTTGCCATTTTGAATAGCGCACGTTCGTTTACGGTACGAGTCTCCTCATCCTTACCGGTAACCTGCTGAGAGTTATCCTTATCGGAGAGTTTCTCGTGCTGCGGGGCCTCCCTATCCTTTGGAGAGGTTGGAGCAGGCTTGGGTTGTGGAGTCGGTTTAGGCTGCGTAGGCGGCTCGGGCTTGACCTCCTCGACAAGGTATATGACATCGTTGTCGATATGTTCCTTCGGTCGTATATCAATCTTACCGAAATAGAACACTACCGCCAACAACGCCACATAGAGTGCCGAAAAGATATATGCATAGTGTTTTGACTCCATAATACTTTACTTTGCCTGTGTGGCAAGTATCAATCTATACTTATTGTCTTTGGCTATATTCATCACCTTGACTACCTCATCAACAGCAACCTTTTTGTCGCAGTGAAGCGACACGGTAGGAGCCTCCTGGCCGTCCAGACGCGCACGCAGGGCTCGTTCAACACCCTCGATACCCGAAACTTTCTCGAGTTCTACGTAGTAGATATACTCCGAACCCTTTTGCTCGATAGAGACCGTAGTCATCGCCTTATCCTTCAACTGATTCGAGCTCTTTGGCAACTCCAACTTCAACGCGTTTGGGTTGATGAGGGTTGTGGCAATGAGCATAAATATCAGCAGAAGGAACATAAGGTCGGTCATTGCCGAATTGGAGAATGACTTATCAACCTTTGATCCTCTTTTAATTGCCATAGCTTACTATTTTTGAGCTGGTTGGTTCAAGATATCCATAAATGCAATCGAATTAGCCTCCATACGGAAAACCAACTTCTCGATGCGAGCCACAAGGTAGTTGTAGCCAAAGTAGGCAGGAATACCAACGATAAGACCACCTACGGTAGTCACCATCGCCACATACATACCGCCCGAAAGGAGAGCCATATCTACAGTTCCACCCGCAGCCGACATATCCATAAAAGTCTGCACCATACCGAGTACTGTACCCAAGAATCCGATCATTGGAGCACCGCCGGCGATTGTAGCCAGGAATGGAAGACCATTCTCCAACTTCGACACCTCCAAATTTGCTACATTTTCAATTGCATTCTGCACATCGCTCATTGGGCGACCAAGACGGCCCAAACCCTTCTCAATCATACGAGCGATAGGAGTGTTATTGTGACGACAGAACTCTACAGCCTCCTTCAGCTTTCCATCCACAACATAGTCGCGAATACGATTCATAAAGTTCATATCGAGTCGTGATGCTCGCTGAATAGCGACAAATCGCTCAACAAAGATAAAAATCATCACTCCACCCAAAAGGAGCAAAACCCACATCAACCAACCTCCTTGGTTAAACAAATCCCAAAGAGACATCTCATTTACGGCTGCAGTTTTCTCTGCTACAGCTGTTGCCACTTCACCTGTGGTCTGCAAAAATTTAATCATAGTGTTTAAGTTTTTTGTTATTTATTTAGTTTGTTGTTTATCTATGTTCTCGGATTTTGCATCCATCCCCTGCTCCTTGGGCTGCAAGGCTACATTTTGTCTGTTTTGCCCAAAGATACGTCTCTTAACACGCACGGAGTCCGCCGTCTTAACATCCTTGGAGCCCTCCTTATCGGAGGTCGCTTCCGCACCCTTTTTCTCGCGCTTGAATCGATTTTTAAGACGTAGGCGCAAATCTTTTGCATTGTTAAAATCCTCCTTAAAGTAGATTCCGATGCCTGTTTCCTGCAAACCTTGATTTTCATCAAATCGGTCGATCGTATGGGTAAAGCCCTTCAGTCGAAGCGTTCCTGCACGGTCGATCAACCAAGTCAGGTAGGCCTCTCCCGTAAAGTTGGATGTAGCATTTACAACCTGCGCCTTATCTACGATGTAGTTACCCTCCACCTCGATAAGGAGTCTGTTATCTACCAATCCCTTCGAGAATCCGAAATCGACCTCATCGCTCATTCTCTCGGTTCGCGGACGATAACGCAAAACAATCTTGTAGTCATCATTCGACAACCAATTACTGAATTGATTCGAGAGCATCTCGAATCCGGTAGCCGCAGTTGCCGATGCACCAATAGAGGAGGACATCGAGTTTGTAGTCTCCGAGATAAAACTATTGGCAATAATAAGGTAGAGGAACTGTTGTGATTTACTCTCCGGAGTGGCCAATGCGCTCGCAATAATATTCTGCACATCCGAATCGGCATTAGGCACTACAATATCGAAGGTCACCGTCGGCTGCATCAATCTATCGGTCAGATGGATGAAACACTCCACAGGCACTGCTCGTGTCGAACGATTACTCTCGGTCAATGAGCCCTCAAGAAGAGGTTGCAACGAGGCCTTCAATCTATAAACGGCATCAATATTCAATATTGCATCCAATGGGTCTCCGGTCCATTGTATTGTTGAGCCCGGCTCAATATCAAACCACTTGTTGATGACATTTTGCAGCGTAAACAGGTAGCTTCCTTTCTCTATGGTATAATCACCATACATCTCGAAGATATTTGCCTGTGGATTGATACGCAGATTCAACAATCCCTCGCCCGTACCCTTAATAATGTCGCCTACGGTAGGGTCAATCACAAGTTGCGCCTCGGCATTAGGACGAACATCGAGTGCCATTGTAATATCCATAGCACCACCACTCGACATACGACGCTTGCGACGGCTCTCGAACATCATCTTCTTACGAACAAGATAGGAGGTTGTATCGCTCTTCTTCGTTGCAAAAGTGACAAAATCCGCACTCTTGATATCGCTATTGTCGGTCAGAGGCATATAGAACTTGGAGTTGTCGTCGCTACGCGCCACAAAATCCATCTTCACTCCGGCCTTATCTCCACGTACCGTACCTGTTCCCGACGCGAACACAGAGCCATAGAACATACTATTGTCGCGCTCGGTGGTATTGAGCACCTTCATATTATTTACATTCAGGCCAATATTATACTCGATATTCGAGAGGTGGGCTAACGATACATCCAACGACATCACGCCCTTTCCCTTGTCTTGGTCTATAACAGGAACATCGGTCGCGATAATATGGTTATTTCTAACCGCAAGGGTGGCCTTTGGTGCCATATATCTACATTGAGTATATGCGATTGTTGTAGCGAGGCTATCAACCTCGATTTTTCCCTTCAACTCGGCATTTCTCCTCTCGCCCAATATCGAAACATCCACTTCGGCCGTACCCTTCGTGTCGGTAATTACACCACTCAACAGAGGGTCGAGCAATCCTAAATTTACGCCACCGGTCTTCATTCGTGCGTAGTAACGCATCTGCGATGGTGCGAAATATCCCTGAATCACTCGATGGTTATCTTTTCGCGTAGAGATATTGAGCGAAGCACGACTCTGTCCGAAATCCCACTTCGACACCAACAACAAATCGGGCACGCCCATTCCGTTCACATCCACGCTATCCATCTCGATTCGCGCATCGATACGTGTATTCTTCAACGCCGAATGGACCGTAGCGTATCCGTTTGTTGAGCCATTCACAATATAGCCCACACGATTGGTTATCTGTGTCAGCGGAGCGAGAGAGAAGTTACGCATTGTCATATGTACCGAGTCCTGCTCTTTGCTCGATGCGATACCATTTACCGAGAGTTCCTGGGTATTGCTGCGTATGGCAAAACGACGTATATCGATACGCGTAGAGTCTATATCGATACCATCGGTAGTTATATTCCACGAGGTATCGCCACTCGACAGTGACGAAGGGTTGAATTTGATAGAGATATTGCGACGATTATTCTTACGTGATATCTGCGCCCTTGCCGAGAGGTTTCCACTCAGGCTCTGCACCGAATCCGCAAAGATTGCATCAACATTTATCTTACTATCCTTTGCACCTCCCTTGAGATCCACATCCGAGAAGTGGAACATTCCGACATAGAAATCCTTGGCAGCCATCGACATCGCCAACGAATCGCCCTGATTACCGGCATGGACATTGATATTCGTCGCAAGATAGTTGTGGTGCATCAGATATTCCGACGAGAGGCGCATTGTAAAGCGATTATCCGAAGGACTAATCAACATATCCAACTTCGAACCCTCGGCCATCTCCAATCCGGCAGTTATACAGTCGAGGAGTGGATCGATGTCTTTTGTGGTAACCGAAAGTATCGCCAATTCGTCTCCCATCTTTGCCACACGAGTTCCAATATTTCTACGCGCAGCATCATCGTACAACATCGGAGCATACTGCACAAGAACATTCTTGAGATAGTATATAACATCCTTGTACGGAGTGCGACTTTCAAATACCGCATCGGCAAAATCGGAGTCCAAAGAGAGGGTTCGTGCATCCTCGTTACTCTCGATGGAGAGTCGGAGCATATCTGCATTACAACCCCTTCCTCCCGTTTTGTATTCAGCATCGGCAATCTGCACCACACCATTCATATCATCCAACGTGTTGCCCTGCACCGACAAACCGACTCGCCCACTCAACACCGAAACAGAATCCCTTCGATTGATATTCATGGCATGGAGGTCTGCATGTTCAACATCCACAACCGCATCATAGACCAATGCCGATCTATCTGCCCAATCCACAACCGCCTCACCACTCATCTTAAGTGCTCGGTCGTCGGCATTTACCGAGCCAATGACACGATTATCGGCAATTTCGGCAACAACATTGATATTCTTGAAGTCATAGCCATTCAACCTTACGCTCTTTACATCTCCGCCTCCGGCAAGTTGCAAACCTTGGTTATCGCCAAAAACCAAATCCACATTGGCATCAAACGTAGCATTTCCGAATACACCCTTCGCAAGTAGTCGGGCCAAATTAACATTGTCGGCAGAGACCTTTGCGCTTACACTCTTCCTTCCACGTATAGGATTCTTCATCGCACACTCCAAATCGACACCTCCGCCACTCGAGAGGGTAGTGTTAAGCTTGGCCTTAAAATCTCGGATTGTTCCTTGGAATGTACCACTCGCATCGACTGCCGCTACTCGCGAAACATAGTCTTGTGCCGCGCCCTTAACAGATAGACCTGCGATATTATGGAGCAAGCCGGTTATTTCGTCGGTAGTAGCTCGCAACTCATCTACCTTTATATCAAAGTGGGTACGCTCCACATTAACCAAGCCACGCACCTGAGCCGAACCTCGCAGCAATCCACCCCTTTCGAGTTCAGCACGCGACAACACACCCTTAAAATCGGCAACCGTACCATCCATCGAGGCTGTAACATTGTGCAACGAGGTATTCCAACGCCACATTGCAGGGGCAAAGTAACCTACGTCCTCGGATGATATATCGCAATGCGAAACCTTGCACCTAATCGGCACAACATTGATAAAATCTTTATATTCGAGCCAACTTTCTCCGTCGAGTAACAGATGATCGAGATTTATTCGGCTTCGCGATGTTGTAAGTACAGCCCCATCCACCGTAATCTTTCCGAAATTTACCGAGAATCGTCCCGTCATATTATCCAATCTGAAGCCGGTACGCTCGGTAAACGAGAGCGACTCAACCTCACTCTCGACAATGCCACCTATCACGGCAAAGTTTTTGAGTTCTACATCAATACCCAACAGGTGCATATTTGCATAATCGATGCCGACATCGCGCAGCGGAGCCCGGCGATGAAGTCTGAAATCGATATCCGAGCCCTTCAAATCGGCAATATCGAGTCGAAACTCACTTTTGCGATCCTTCTTGGTGAGTTGGTCGGTAATCTCCTTGACATTATAGGTCTTACGTTCTGTTTCGCGCAAGACGAACTTTCCGCCACGTACCTCACCCACTCGGAGCACAAGGTTTTTATTAGCCAACGAGGCCAAAGGGCCGATTGTGGCATCGGCACGTTTAACATAGAGCAGAGTATCGCCATCCAAATCCTCCACATAAAAATCGCGCACCACTACACGGTTGAACATACCGATAGTGATTTTTCCAACCTCGACTCGCGTTCCGAGATATTCGCTTGCAAAGAGAGCAGCCTTGTCGATTGTGGCATTTTGAACCGCAGGAATCGAGAACAAAAGCGCAGGCGTAACGGAGAAAATTATCAGCAATAAGACTATTGCAGATAGCACCATTAACGATATTTTTATAACTTTGCGCACGGCTTTGTCCTCATTTTCGGCACTTTAGGCCTTTTAAGTTATATAATAACTTACAAAGATAACCACAATTTGCCAAACTTGCAAACAAAAAGCCAAAAAAATTAAATAAGTAAAATTACTCAAAATATGAATAACGAAATAATCATTTTAGGAATCGAATCATCGTGCGACGACACCTCGGCAGCGGTTTTGCGAAACACAACGCTCCTCTCGAGTGTCATTGCATCGCAGGCCGTACACGAACGATATGGCGGAGTCATTCCGGAACTCGCTTCACGTGCGCACCAACAAAACATTGTGCCTGTGGTAGATGCTGCATTGAAAGATGCAGGCATCACACCCGATAAAATAGATGCAATCGCCTTCACTCGCGGTCCGGGCCTTCTCGGCTCGCTTATGGTAGGCACATCATTCGCCAAAGGCCTTGCAATAGCGAACAACATCCCGCTTGTAGAGGTAAATCACCTCCACGGACATATTCTCTCACACTTTGTCGATATGCCCGACAAGGAGTGCGAGCATCCGAACTTCCCATTCCTCTGTCTGTTAGTCAGCGGAGGTCACACGCAGATTGTCAAAGTAAACTCACCATTCGATATGGAGATTGTCGGCTCGACCATCGACGATGCCGCAGGCGAAGCACTCGATAAGTGCGCCAAAGTTATGGGACTTCCTTACCCCGGAGGTCCCGTTATCGACGCCCTTGCAAAAGAGGGAAACCCCGACGCTTTCAAGTTCGCCAAGCCCCGTATCGGAGAGTTCGATTTCTCGTTTTCGGGACTAAAGACCTCATTCCTATATACACTACGCGATGCGGTAGCCGAAAACCCCAATTTCATCGAGGAACGCAAGGCAGACCTATGTGCAGCGATACTTCACACCGTTGTAGATATACTTGCCGAGCGACTCGTAAAGGCCGCCAAGCACTATCGTATTTCGGACATCGCGATAGGTGGCGGAGTAGCTGCAAATTCACTCCTTCGAGAGCGTATCGCAGCCGAGGGAGAGAAGCGTGGTTGGCGCACATTTATCCCCGAACGTCGCTTCACAACCGACAACGCCGCAATGATTGCCGTAGCAGGATATTATAAATATACGAAAGAGGAGTTTTCAACCCTCGATGCTGCTCCGGTAGCGAGATTTTAGACAATTTACCCTATTTCAGGATTGAGAAGTTAAAAGTTTTCCGCTTTAATCCCACTGCGTGGGCTTTTCCTCCTTCTTGCAAGGCATAGTCTGCAAGCAGCCTCTGCTCTTGCTTCGTGCGTCGGTTCCGTTTTCTCACTCCAAGCGAAAACCGAAAAACTAAAAGTTTTCCGTTTTCCGCTTTCCGTTTTCCGTTTATTTTCCTATCTTTGCCACCTATTGGCAAAGTTAGGGAAACAATGGATTGGCACATTATCATAGTTCTATTGCTTTCGGGCACGTTGGTCGGAATAATCAACACCCTCGCAGGAGGTGGTTCGATTATAACTATGACTATGTTTATGGCATTCGGCCTACCTATACATCTGGCTAATGGCACAAACCGCATAGTGGTACTGATGCAAAACCTCGCCGCCTCGCTAACCTTTATCCGCAAAAAGACCTTCAACCTAAAGCAGGGACTTCTCCTTTCAATCCCCGTAATCGTAGGTAACATCGCAGGAGCTTTGGTGTCGCACCATATGACCGACGAGGTCTTTAAGATATGTTTTGGAGCCATCCTGCTCGTCATCATGCTATACCTTTTGTTCGACCAGCGAATAAAGATAAAGGAGGGCCACAACTTCGAGATTAAGCCATTACATTACCTTTGGTTTCTGCTAATCGGCTTCTATGGAGGATTTATCTACATCGGCATCGGATACCTGATTCTCGCCATAACACTATGGGTTATGAAAATGGATTTGGTAACAGCAAATGCAATCAAAGGCTTTGTGATTTTGCTTGCTACGCCATTCTCATTAGCAGTATTTATGTATATGGGCGAGGTAGATTACACCTTCGGCATCGTTCACGGCATCGGCAATATGATAGGCTCATTTGTTGCCTCGCACTATATGGCAAATTGGGGCAAGAGTTTTATCAAAATATTTATAGCGGTAATTGTAGCTATCTGTTTCTGCGACCTTATAGAGGTAATTTCGTTGCACGATTTTTTCTATTCTCTACTTTCGATTAAAGAGTAATATGCCATGGAGGAGAAGATTAAAATCGTGGGCGCGCGTGTCCACAACCTCAAAAACATCAATCTCGAGATACCTCGAAACGCATTAGTTGTCATAACA
Source organism: Alistipes sp. (assembly GCA_045541235.1). Classification (GTDB taxonomy): domain Bacteria; phylum Bacteroidota; class Bacteroidia; order Bacteroidales; family Rikenellaceae; genus Alistipes. The sequence goes on along the minus strand of JAZQIS010000006.1, from coordinate 45,848 downwards.
GGCCTTTCGGGTTCGGGCAAATCGTCGCTCGCCTTCGACACCATCTATGCCGAGGGACAGCGTCGCTACATGGAGACCTTGTCGATGTACGCACGACAATACATCGGCACAATGGAGCGTCCCGAGGTTGATAAGATTTCGGGGTTATCGCCGGTCGTTGCTATCGAGCAAAAGACAACCAATCGCAATCCTCGTTCAACAGTCGGCACAGTAACAGAGATTGCCGATTTTCTACGACTCCTCTTCGCAAGGGCATCACGAGCATACTCTCCCGCCACAGGGGAGGAGATGGCACACTACTCGGATGAGCAGATTGCCGACTTGATTCTACGCGACTATGCGGGACGCAAAATTGCATTTTTGGCACCCGTAGTACGCGAGCGCAAAGGCCACTACCGCGAGCTTTTCGACTCTTTTCTACGAAAGGGATACATCTACGCACGCATCGACGGCGTAATTCGCGACTTCACGGGAGGCGAACAGCTCGACCGCTATAAAACCCACTCCATAGAGTTGGTTGTGGATAGGATGACCGCACGCGAGGAGGCTCGCGACCGCGTTATGACCTCTCTGCGCGAAGCTATGCGCCAGGGTAAGGGACAGATGGCAATCCACGACTACGACACCGGCGAGATTCGCCACTATTCGCGCCACCTGATGTGCCCGACAACAGGCATTGCATTCGAGGACCCCGAGCCATTCACCTTCTCGTTCAACTCCCCAAAAGGGGCGTGTCCGCGATGTAACGGACTTGGCGAGGAGGCCATTTTCGACACCAAAAAAGTAATCCCCGACGAACGTCTATCACTCCGTGAGGGAGGTGTTGCACCACTTGGCAAAGGGCGCGAAAATGTACTATTTGCAACACTTGAAGCCCTTGGCAAACGATACGACTTCACTCTGGACGACCCACTCGGAACAATCTCGGAGGAGGGTTTGAACGCCATTCTTTACGGCGACGACGAGCCGATGCTCATCGAGGTTTCGGAATACGTTTCGGGGCGAAGCAAACAGATGCGCTCGTGGGAGGGTGTCGCCGAGTATATCAACTCGAAAATTGATGATGACAGCGGTCGTAAGGGAGAAAAGTGGCGAGAGCAATTTGTCGCATACCACAAATGTTCGCTCTGCGGAGGTTCCCGATTGAAGGAGAATGCTCTGCACTTCCGCGTAGCAGGCAAAAACATAGCCGAGCTCTCATCAATGTCAATAACACGCCTACAAGAGTGGTTTGATGGGGTAGAGGAGCAACTCTCCGAAAAGGAGTTGAAGATTGCACGCGAAATATTGAAGGAGATTCGCGAGCGACTCCGCTTTTTGACCGACGTGGGATTAGGGTATCTATCGTTAGGACGCGCATCGCGAACCTTGTCGGGAGGAGAGAGTCAGCGCATACGCCTTGCCACACAGATTGGCTCGAAGTTGGTAAATGTGCTCTACATCCTCGACGAACCGAGTATCGGACTACACCAGCGCGATAACGAACGTCTAATCAACACATTAAAGGCTCTGCGCGATGCAGGCAACTCGGTTATTGTGGTGGAGCATGACGAGGATATGATGCGTGCGGCAGACTATATTGTCGATATCGGCCCGAAGGCAGGAAGGCGTGGTGGTCACATAGTTGCAGCAGGTACCTACAGCGAAATATTAAATTCTCAGGGATATACTGCTGATTATCTGACAGGTCGCCGCACCATAGAGATTCCGCAAGAGCTGCGAAAGGGTAGTGGCGAGAGCCTTATAATTCGCGGTGCAAGAGGTAATAATCTCAAAAACATAGATATTGAATTTCCACTCGGCAAACTCATCTGCATTACGGGTGTCAGCGGCTCGGGCAAATCATCGCTTATAAATGGTACTTTAGTGCCCGTTTTGTCGCACCGACTCTATCGCTCATACGCCCAACCACTTGAGTATGATACTATTGAGGGATTAGAACACATTGATAAACTTGTAGTCGTGGACCAATCTCCTATTGGTCGCACCCCACGTTCAAACCCTGCTACTTACTCCAATGTTTTTGGAGATATTCGCAAACTCTTTGAGGCTACTCCCGATGCTCAAGTACGCGGCTTCAAGGCAGGACGATTCTCGTTCAATGTCAAGGGTGGTCGATGCGAGGAGTGTCGTGGAGCAGGAGTACAGACTATCGAGATGAACTTTCTGCCCGATGTCTATGTGCAGTGCAAGGCGTGCGGCGGAAACCGCTACAACAAAGAGACTCTCGAGGTGCGCTACAAAGGCAAGAGTATCAACGACATTCTAAATATGACCGTAAATATCGCGGTCGATTTCTTCGAGCATATACCGACCATTCACCAGAAGCTGAAGGCTATACAGGATGTTGGCCTCGGCTATCTCACTCTCGGCCAACCTTGCACCACACTATCGGGTGGCGAGAGCCAGCGCATAAAGCTCTCGGCGGAGTTATCAAAGCGCGATACGGGGCGCACGCTCTATATCCTTGATGAGCCTACAACGGGACTTCACTTCGAGGATATACGCTGTCTGATTGGCGTGCTCAACAAGTTGGTGGACAAGGGAAATACAGTAATTGTTATCGAACACAACCTCGACGTTATAAAGGTTGCCGACCATATTATAGACCTCGGTCCCGAGGGTGGCGAGGCAGGTGGCAAGGTTATCGCTACAGGTTCTCCGAGCGAGGTGGCCAAAAGCACCAAAAGCCATACGGCCAAATATCTGAGAAAGCTAAAAGAAAAGAGTTGAGAACCTACCTCAACTCTTCCTATTATCTCCTGATTAGAAGGTGGTTACGGCACGAACTTTATTGCCTTGATACTTGTCGAAGTTAAATTCGTCTCCGCCCGACATATCTATAAACCACGCGCTATATTGGTCGAACTCCTCATCGCTCCAATAGAGTCCATCAATAGGCGCATAGCTCTTTTGTGTGAGGGCATCCATAACCGCACTCTGCACAGCATACAGAACCTTCAATTCATTGCGACTCGGCAAACGCCAAGCTTCGCCCAACTTTGCGCACCAACTCTTTGCGCTATTCCAATTTCCGTTCGACTCCTTTACCGACATCAACTTACCGTGCTTGCCATCTGCCGAAACCATAAATACGAAGCCTACAACACCATTTTTTGTTATAAAATCTCCGACTTTATAGGTTTGTGGCTGCTCAGGAGTTTGTGGCATCATCGACAAGTTCAACGGCTCGGCCTCGGCAAACTGAACTGCACCGAGAGTGAGCAGAGCAAATAGTACGATTCTATAGAATTTCATTCCCTTTACGTTTTGATTAGATGCCGCAAAGTTACTCTCTTTTATGCAAAATGCAATAATTTTCGATTTTTAATTCTCATTTCCATTTTTTTATATATATTTGTGGCTCGAACCATTTGATTTTTTGTATGGGAAATGAAGAGGCTTTTAGTATTGTTGGTAGCAACGCTTGGCTACTTCTATACCTATTCACAAGAGGTTAGTGAAGATAGCCGCACCCCCGACTTTATCGTAACACCACGTTTCGATGCTAACCCCTATGCACCCATTAAGGGTGGCTACAACGGTTTCGATTTCGGAAATTCATCACTCTACACATTCTTGGACGGCTCGGTAGGCAACTTCTCCTACTCGCTCTGCAACCATTGGTTCTCGAGCGATTGGGACTCCACGAAGTCGCTCTACAACAACGCTTTCCGTTCCGACGATGTAGATTTCATCGATTGGCTCACTCTCTCGTACCAGGTAGGCCGATTCGGCTTCACCGTCGGAAAGGATATGCTGGCAATAGGTACATGGGAGTTGGACTACTACGATGTGGATGTACACACCTCACTCGTATCCCCTTTTTGGCACAAACTCGCTATCTATCAGTGGGGTGGAGAGGTGAACTACACCACAAAGGACGAGAGTACCACCCTTCGCTTCCAATTCGGCAGCTCGCCATTTGGCGAACGGCCCTTCGCATCGAAGCTATTTACCTACTCGCTCTATTGGACAGGCGAATATGGTTGCTTCTCGCCAATATGGTCCACCAACTTTGTAGAGTATGAGCGCGGACGATTCATCAACCTCATAGCTCTCGGAAACTCTTTCTCGGCAGGAAACTTCACAATCGAAGTTGATTACATGAATCGCGCATCGTCGGTTAAGCAATTCTTCAACCAGGAGTGGAGCCTAAGCGGGCAGGTGCTCTACAACCACAACGACAAGGTGGAGGCCTTTGTCAAGGGCGGATACGAGAGCTACAACAGTGACCTCTTTGGTTACGAGGACGATATGTGGTTTATCCCTACCGACAACACCCTCTGCCCTAAATATTGGTACGCAGGCGGAGGTATCCACTACTTCCCGCTGCGCAACAGCCGCGACTTGCGTCTGCATGCCGTAGCTGCCTACAACTCATTCGCAAACAGTGTATCGCTGACTTTCGGCGCAACATACCACTTTAATCTAACACAAACCATTCTGAAAAACCGTAAGAAATAGAGATGGCAAAAAAGAGTGAAACTATAATCAAAATCGAGAACTTGTCAAAATCCTTCGGCGAGAAGGTTGTACTCGACAACATAAACCTCGACATCAAGCGTGGCGAGTTTGTGACACTGCTCGGTCCTTCGGGCTGCGGCAAGACCACATTGCTCCGTATGTTGGCAGGATTTACACAACCCGATGAAGGGGGTACTATCACAATGGAGGATAAGGAGATCTTGAAGATGCCTCCACACCAACGACCTCTCAATACGGTATTTCAACGATACGCACTCTTTCCACACCTGAATGTCTATGAGAATATCGCTTTCGGACTGAAACTCAAGAAGGTGGCCTCGAAGGAGATAGAGCAACGTGTGCGCAAAGCGTTGAAGATGGTGTCGATGACCGACTATGAGGACCGCGATGTAAATTCACTCTCGGGAGGTCAGCAGCAACGTGTGGCTATTGCTCGAGCTATTGTCAATCAGCCACAAGTCCTACTACTCGACGAGCCACTTGCCGCACTCGACTTGAAGATGCGTAAGGATATGCACATGTAGTTGAAGGAGATGCACGAGGCTCTTGGCATCACCTTTATATATGTAACACACGATCAGGAGGAGGCTTTGACCCTCAGCGACACTATCGTAGTGATGAGTGAGGGCAAGATTCAGCAGATTGGTACTCCTATTGACATCTACAACGAGCCGGTAAACGCCTTTGTGGCAGACTTTATTGGCGAGAGCAACATACTCAACGGCACAATGATACGCGACAAGGAGGTCGAGTTCATCGGCCACAAGTTTGAGTGCGTGGATGCCGGTTTTGGCGAGAACACCGCTGTCGATGTTGTAGTTCGTCCCGAAGATATCTACATCGTTGGAAATGTGGAGAATGCAGACTTTACGGGTACGGTAAAATCATGCACTTTCAAGGGTGTGCACTATGAGATGTTCGTGGAGACAGACAAAGGCTTCGAGATGATGATTCAGGACTACAACCCATTTGAAGAGGGCGCCACTGTAGGTATGTTTATCAAGCCGTCGGATATTCACGTTATGCGCAAAGAGCGTACTTGCAACACTTTCTCGGGAGTTATGAAGTCGCCAACGGTAGTTGAGATGCTCGGTACAGAGTTCGAGTGCAAAGAGCAAAGCGGACTCAAGGAGGGCGACAATGTAACAGTTCGCGTAGCCTTCAATCGCGTAGAACTGCACGATTACAAGGAGGATGGAAAGTTGATTGGCTCGGTTCACTTTATTCTCTACAAGGGTGACCATTATCACCTCACGGTAAAGACCGAAGACGGAGACTTTATCTACGTGGATACCAACGATATATGGGACAACTTTGACGTTGTGGGTATCTCTATTGATCCACGCGATATATATGTAACCAAACGAGTTTAATTTTCGGCAGAGATGAATTTTATAGCCAAGATATTCAACAAACGAGCGAATTGGGCGATTCCTTACGCCATATTCCTCGCTATGTTCGTGGCGTTGCCTCTTGTCTTGATTTTGGTCTATGCCTTTCAGGATGCAAACGGGGCATTTTCGCTCGAAAATTTCATAAAGTTCGTAGAGCAACCCGAGGCGGTAAACACATTTATCTACTCGATAGGTATCGCGCTTATAACTACTATATTGTGTATCCTGTTAGGTTATCCTGCAGCGTGGATTCTAAGCAATCGTAAGCTCAACCGTTCCGAGGTTACCGTCGTGCTTTTTATTCTGCCTATGTGGATTAACATATTGGTAAGAACACTTGCTACGGTGGCTCTCTTCGACTTTATGAAGTTGCCTCTTGGGGAGGGTGCGCTAATTTTCGGTATGGTTTACAACTTCCTGCCATTTATGATCTATCCAATCTACAACACATTGCAGAAGATGGACCACTCGCTGATTGAGGCAGCCGAGGATCTGGGTGCTACACCCTCGGAGGTTTTCCGCAAGGTTACCATACCTCTCTCTATGCCGGGTGTAATGTCGGGCATAATGATGGTATTTATGCCTACAATTTCCACTTTTGCAATCGCGGAGTTACTAACGATGAACAATGTAAAGCTCTTCGGTACTACCATACAGGAGAATATCAATAACGGAATGTGGAACTACGGTGCTGCGTTGTCGCTTATTATGCTGGTAATCATCGGCATAACATCGCTCTTCTCGGATGGAGACGAGCAGTCGGACAGCGATAGTCTAATTTAGAGGAGGGGAGAAGATGAAGAAATTTTTCGCACAACTCTATCTGTGGCTGCTGTTGGCATTACTCTACGCGCCAATAATCATTATCGGCATATTCTCATTTACCGAATCGAAGGTTTTGGGCAACTGGACGGGATTCTCAACAAAACTCTACACCTCTCTCTTCAGCGGAGGTGCGCATCACTCGCTGCTATCGGCCATCCAAAACACCTTGAGCATAGCACTTATTGCAGCCATTGCATCGACAATCTTGGGAACTATTGCTGCCATCGGCATCTTCAATATGCGCGGCCGCAAGAAGCAGGTTATCAATTTCTTAAACGATATACCGATGCTCAATCCCGATATTATCACGGGTATTTCGCTGTTCCTACTCTTTGTAAGTCTCGGCATTTCGCAGGGCTACACAACGGTTGTTTTGGCACATATCGCATTCTGCACGCCGTATGTGGTGCTGAATGTTATGCCTCGCCTGCAACAGATGAATCCGAATATCTACGAGGCGGCTCTCGACTTGGGCGCAACTCCATTCCAGGCATTGCGTAAGATTATCATTCCGGAGATTCGTCCCGGAATGATTTCGGGCTTTATACTCGCCTTCACACTCTCGATTGACGACTTTGCCGTTACACTCTTTACAAAGGGTAATGAGGGTCTCGAAACCCTCTCGACATTTATCTATGCCGATGCAAGAAAGGGTGGTTTGACTCCTGAACTGCGCCCTCTCTCGACAATAATTTTTGCAGTGGTATTGCTTCTGCTTATCATTATAAACATTCGCGCCAAGCGTAATGCCAAGCGCAAGCAAGCAATGTAACAAACGATGAAAAGAGTCTTAATTACAATACTTTGTGCTATCTGCACCACCTTTTCGGTTGGTGCTGCAGACCGCGCTCACACGCTCAAAATCTACAACTGGGCGGACTACATCGACGAGAGCGTCTTGGATGATTTCAAGGTGTGGTACAAAGAGCAGACGGGTGAGGATGTGGAGATTATCTACCAACTCTTCGACATCAACGAGATTATGTTGGCAAAGATTGAGCGAGGCAAGGAGGATTTCGACGTGGTATGTCCATCGGAATATATCATCGAGCGTATGTTGCGCAACGATATGCTTCTGCCAATCAACAAGGATTTTGGCAAAACACCTAACTATCTGCAACATATCTCGCCTTATATCATCGACCGCTTCAACAAAATTGACGGCTCGGGCAAAAATGCTAACGACTATGCCGTTGGCTATATGTGGGGTACTACGGGACTCCTCTATAATACACGTTACGTAACGCGCAAGGAGGCTTCAACGTGGGGCTCATTACACAACGAGAAATTCAAGAAGAAGATTTTTATCAAGGATGCCTTTCGTGATGTCTATGGCACAATTCTTATCTATCTGCGACAGAAAGAGTTGGCAGAGGGTAAGACCACACTTGACGAGTTGATGTATGATTCCACCGACAAGTCGATAGCAGATGTGGAGAGATTCCTCAAGCAGGCCAAGAGGCTTGTTGCGGGTTGGGAGGCCGACTTTGGCAAGGAGATGATGACCAAAGAGAAGGCATATATCAACCTCACTTGGAGTGGAGATGCTGTGTGGGCTATCGAAGAGGCTGCGGAGGTGGGTGTGCCGTTGGATTATATTGTGCCGAAGGAGGGTAGCAATGTATGGTTTGACGGCTGGGTAATACCTAAATATGCCGTAAACACCAAGGCTGCACGCTACTTTATAAACTTTATGTGCCGCCCCGATATTGCCATTCGCAACATGGAGGAGATTGGCTATGTAAGCGTTGTTGCATCGCCCGAAGTTCTTGAAGCCCAGAGCGATGACGAACTCACCGAGACAGTTGATGCCTCCTATTTCTTTGGAGAAGGAGCCGAGAAGGTAAAGCTCAATCCCGTTCAATACCCCGACAAGTCGGTTATCGAGCGTTGCGCTATGATGCACGACTCGGGCTCTCGCACGCCAAAGATGTTGGAGATGTGGGCACGTGTCAAGGGCGACGATGTTCCGCTTTGGAACCTACTGATTATCATTGTCACATTTGGCATCCTCTTTATTTTTGGTATTCGTCGCAAGATTCTCAAAGCAAGAAAAGCGAGCCATCGCACCTATCGCAAAGCAAAGCGCAAATAGCAGATAATTGGACTATTTTATATATATTTGTAATAGAAAAAAATAGAGAAGATATAAGAGAAAATTTTGATTTAACATATTACTAATTGAGCTTTTGGCTCTTGTTCCAACCAACTAAAACGACCAAAATTTAGATATCAGGAACGAGATTTGAAAGTTCACGCTGTTTGGCGTGAACTCTTATACTTGTTTGATATCGAGGTTACTTGGTCGTACCTAGTTGGTAAACAAGAAAGGGTTTACGCTTTTCTTTTGCATTAGCCCAAACCAACAAAAACGACCAAAACTATGGCAAACGCAAACCTAACCCAAGCCAAGAAGGCAAAGAAAGATGAATTTTACACTCAACTTGCCGATATAGAGCGAGAATTGTCGCACTATAAGGAGCATTTTAGAGGAAAAACCGTACTGTGCAACTGCGACGATCCTCGCATATCCAATTTCTTTCGATACTTTGCCTACAATTTCGAGCATCTTGGACTTAAACGACTGATAACCACCTGCTATAAAAACCAAAATACCGACCTATTCAGTATGAATACTTGTGAACAAGCTATTTGGTTGGAGTATCTTGGCGATAAGAATGGAGATAGGATACCTTCTCCCGACGTGATAGGCATCCACTATTTCAAAGGCGATGGCGATTTTCGCTCGGCAGAGTGTATCGAACTGCTAAAACAAGCCGATATTGTCGTTACCAACCCGCCATTTTCGCTATTTCGTGAATATGTTGCCCAACTAATCGAGTACGATAAGAAATTTGTAATTATTGGTCATCAGAACGCAATTACCTACAAAGAGATATTTCCGTTAATCAAGGAGAATAAAATTTGGCTGGGCTATGGTTTTAAGGGCGGAGCAGGACACTTTATTTCAAAGTATGAGGATGTGGCAACTGCTGGCGACCATCGTGAAGGAATGATTCGTGTTTCGGGCGTTGTGTGGTTTACCAATCTTGATATAGACAAACGTCACGAAGATTTGATTTTGTATAAGCACTACACCTCCGAGGAATACCCAAAATACGACAACTACGATGCAATAAATGTAGACAAAACATCGGATATCCCTTGCGACTACGATGGCGTTATGGGTGTGCCGATTACATTCTTGGACAAGTACAACCCAGAGCAATTTGAGATCATTGATATCAATCCTCATTTTTTCATAATGGTTGAGCAAGGCTACAAGAAGCCGAAACAATTAACGCTAAAATCAATAGGTAAAAAAGATCCCTATGCTCGAATACTAATCCGCAAAATCAAAAAATAATAAAAATCGTCATTGCGAGGCTTGGAACAAGCCGTGGCAATCTCCCGCTTTACCTTTAATAACAATAAGGGAGATTCCCACAGTCGTTTCACTCCTTCGGAATGACGGAGTACATAAACATAATTAAATTATGCAAATCGAACTTAGAGAGATAACCATTCGAGAGTTGGTAGAGGGTTATCGTGACAACAATGAGGAGGGTGTTGTCGGATATGGTGGCAAGTTGAATATCCGCCCGAAGTATCAGCGCGAATTTGTCTATAAAGATAAACAACGCAATGCAGTGATAACAACCATAAATCGTGATTTTCCGCTTAATGTGATGTATTGGGCGGTGTGCGACGATGGCACATTTGAGGTGATAGATGGGCAACAGCGCACAATATCCATCTGCCAATATGTTACGAGCGTATTTGCCTACGATATGCGCTATTTCCACAACTTGCAAAACGACGAGCAGAAACGATTTCTCGATTACAAATTGATGATTTACCTTTGCAGTGGCACCGATAGCGAGAAGTTGGATTGGTTTCGCACAATCAATATAGCCGGCGAGAAACTCACCGACCAAGAGTTGCGAAATGCGGTATATTCTGGCTCGTGGGTATCGGACGCAAAGCGATATTTCAGCAAGACCTCTTGCCCTGCATACGGACTTGGCGGAAACTATATGAGTGGCTCGGCAATACGACAGGAGTATCTCGAAACGGCGATTGCGTGGATAGCCGAAAAGGATAACCACAACATAGAGTACTATATGGCTACACGCCAAAACGATGCAAATGCTGCCGAGTTGTGGCTATATTTCCAAAGCGTGATAAATTGGGTGCGACTGATTTTTCCGAAATACCGCAAGGAAATGAAGGGCGTTGCGTGGGGCGTGCTATACAATAAATATGGTAATGCACCATTCGATGCCGTAGCACTCGAAGAGCAAGTAAAGGAGTTGATGCTCGATGAGGATGTAACCAACAAAAAGGGCATTTACCCCTATCTACTGACGCACGATGAGCGTTATTTAAGCATTCGAGCCTTCTCCGAAAAGCAGAAGCGAGAGGCATACGAGCGACAAGATGGCGTGTGCCCTGCGTGTGACGAGAGGTTTGCGCTCGAACAGATGGAGGGCGACCACATTACGCCGTGGGCAGAGGGTGGTACAACCACGGCAAGCAACTGCCAGATGCTGTGCAAGCGATGCAATAGGCTAAAAGGTGTGAAATAAATAGAGAATCTAACAAATTCTTAATTCTTAATTTTTAATTCTTAATTATAATTTGTACATTTGCACCGCAAAACAGGGCTCGGATGGTGGAATAGGTAGACACGCCGGACTTAAAATCCTGTGGCCAGTAATGGCCGTGCGGGTTCGATTCCCGCTCCGAGTACTCAAAAGAGTTCGTTTTTACAGCGAACTCTTTTTTTCTCCTCGTTCGCGGAAATCAGTCAGTCGAGGGCGGTGTGGCTGAGTGGTCTGCGAGTTATGCGATAGGAGCTGTTGCTACGCAATATTTTCTACGTTGAAGTTGTTAAATTTACTATTTTAGATTATCTTTGTAGAAACCAATTATCGCAACGAGAATGAAAAGGAGCATTATTTTAACAGCTATTGCGTTGGTAGCGGCAATTACCGCATCGGCGCAACAAGCATCATTTCCTCGCTCACAAGCTGAAGATACTAAAGGCTATATGAGCGAAGCCTACTGGAAAATATGGAACAACGAGGAGCAAGCCCGTATCGATGCCGACATTGAGAAGTATCGCAAGGCAGATGGCGAGCTAATCATCAACGACCTCGGTCGCAAGCGCGACGTGAAGATCGAGCAGATATCGCACGAATTTATCTTCGGTGCACACATCTTTAACTTCAATCAGCTCGGTAAAAAGGAGTATAACGACCGCTACAAGGAGCTTTATGGCACGCTCTTCAACCGAGCAACCATACCTTTTTATTGGAAGGAGTTCGAGTTGGAACGCGGAAAGCCTCGCTTTGCAACCGAGTATCGCGACACCGAGGAGTTTTGGAACAACTGCAAGGACCCTTACACCGAGAAGCATTGGCGACGACCATCCACAGACCAACTTATAGAGTTCTGCGAGAGCAAGGGTATTCGTATGCACGGACACGTTCTTGTATGGGGCAACCGTAAGTGGCAGCAGCCATATTGGCACAGCGAACTCTTCACTGCCGAGGAGTTGGCAAACCACAAGCGATTATTCCCCAATAAGCCGAATCATTGGGCAAGTAAGGACAGAACCTCTGCCGAGTGGGAAGCTATGTCCTACGAGGAGGTTGCACAGACCTTCCCCGAATATCCCAAGAGAGTTGATGCTCTGCTCGAACAACGAATCAAGCAGATAGCCGAGCGTTACAAGGGCCGTTTGCACAGCTACGACGTTGTAAATGAGAGTGCTATGGACGAGTACGCAAATCTTATCCCCGAGAACTGCCCTGTATCTAAGAGCCGATACGGCCTTATGACGGGAGATTACCCATACAAGGCTCTGAAATGGGCCGAAAAATACTTTCCTAAAGATGTGCAACTCAACATCAACGACTACCATCGCAAGCCTGCCTACACCGCACAGGTAAACAGACTTCGTGAGCGCGGTTGCAAAATCGACGTTATGGGTATTCAGATGCACCTCTTCAACGTAAAACACTGCCAGGATATCGCCAATGGCGCAAAGATACAGACCCCTTCGCAGGTACGCGAATATATCGGTTGGGCTTCAGAGGCAGGATTGCCTCTCCACCTTAGCGAGATTACTATTACCTCGCCATCGCCGGACGAGCGTGGTTTTATGATTCAGGCAATTATCACACAACAACTATACCGCCTATGGTTCTCGCAGGAGAAGATGATGGGTATCACCTGGTGGAATGTGGTGGATGGATGCGGTGCAAAGAATGAGCCTACGGTATCGGGACTCTTCAGCAGAGATATGACCGCGAAACCTTCATACCACGCCCTCAATCAGTTGATAAACAGCGAGTGGAAGACCAACACCACCGTCAAAGCCGATGAGAACGGAAAGGTACAATTCCGAGGCTTCAAGGGCAAGTACCGCATTACCTACAAGGACAAGCACGGCAAGACTCAGTCGATGGAATACGAATTGAAATAGCAAATAGATAGGCTCGGCAAAATGCCGAGCCTATTTTATTAGGTAGTCGATGACCTCTTCAGGCGTTGGCTTTGTAAACCAGCGAATATCCTTATCACGCCTAAACCAAGTCATTTGGCGTTTGGCATATCGGCGCGAATTTCGTTTAATCAACTCTATAGCCTCTTCGCGAGATATTGTGCCATCGAAATAGTCGAACATCTCGCTAAAACCTACCGTCTGCAAAGAATTTAGGTGGCGGTGGGGGAGCATAGCTCTCGCTTCGGCCTCCAATCCTGCCTCCATCATCATATCTACACGTCGATTTATGCGGTCGTAAAGCTCCTCGCGAGGATAATCGATGCCCACCTTCACAATCTCGAAATCGCGCTTTTTAGCCCCTCCTTTGCGCAATGAGGAGTAGGGTTTTCCCGTTGTCAGACATACCTCGACAGCGCGTAGCACACGTTGCGGATTGCACCTATCAACCTCATTATAGTACGCCTCATCCAGCTCTCGCAACTGCTCAACAAGAGACTCCAACCCCTCGGTCTCGAGCCTCTTCAACAACCGTTCGCGCAGTGCCGGCTCCGCATCGGGCAAATCGTCCATACCCTCGCATAACGCCTTGATATACAACCCTGAACCTCCTACTGCAACCACCGTGTCGTACTTTGCAAACAGTTCTCCGAGACGCTGTAGCGCAACTCGCTCGTAGGCTCCACAGTTGAACTCCTCACTCACATCAAGACAATCCACCAGATGGTGCTCCACACGTGCCATCTGCTCACGCGAAGGCTGCGCCGTACCTATCGCCATACCGCGATAGAATTGGCGTGAATCTGTCGAGATGATAGGCGCACCAAAGTGCTCGGCAACAGCAATACTCAAATCGGTTTTACCAGAACCCGTAGCACCAACAATAACGATAAGCCGCTTTTTACCACTCGTCATCGCCGTCACCATCGTCGTCATAACCTCCAAAATCGTCCATCATCTCCTCGAAGATAGAGCCCGCGTTGGAATCCACCGCATCGGGGTCGTATTGGTCAGGCACAGGTGCATTCTCGAAGGCCACTCGTGGATATTCGAGTGCCGGATTCGGCTCGGACGAGCCAACCAACTCGATATAGAAAGCACGCTCGGCAAACATATCGAAGAGGTATATCAATCGCGAATAGTCGGCGACGATAATCTCGGCCAACGTCGTTTTTGTCATCGGCAGCGGAGCATCCTCGCCATCATAGCCCGTGTCACCCATATCCATCAGCGTAAATTCGCGGCAACGCTGCCACTCCTCGTCGGCCGTGAAGAACGAAGCCATACAGTCGTCATAACCAATAGAGCGAATGATAAAGTCGTGAAACTCCGAAAGCTTCATCATTGGATCAACCTCAAAGTCGCGAACGAAATTATCGTTCTCGTCGCTCAACATTCTGAATTTAAGTATCATAACCTTTTTTTAGTGAGTAGTTAGTAGAGAGTAGTGAGTAGTTTATTCTTTATTCTTTATTTTATATATCATGAGATAGTGGGGGAGGAACACAGCCTGCCGTATCGAAATCGCCCCAACGCTCGGCAATCGAATCTATCGTGGCAAAGAGTAGGGCAGAGTCATTCTCGGTAACCAACTTCATTCGTGTATCCTTGAAATTAGGAAGGCCCTTAAAGTAGTTCGAGAGATGGCGACGCATCTCCAGCACGCCCACTCGCTCACCCTTAACTTCGATAGACTTTGCCAAATGCTCCTTTGCTATCGCCACACGCTCAATAACGCTCGGTTGCGGCATCACCTCCCCCGCATCGAGATAGTGGCGTACCTCACGAAAAATCCACGGACGGCCATAGGTAGCACGACCTATCATCACCGCATCAACACCATAGCGGTCGAACATCTCCCGAGCCTTCGCTCCCGAATCGACATCGCCATTGCCAATAATCGGAATCTTTATCAGCGGATTGTTCTTGATTTTTCCAATCAGAGTCCAATCGGCCTCTCCTTTGTAGAGTTGGCATCGAGTACGGCCATGAATAGTGAGGGCTGCAATGCCAACATCCTGCAAACGCAGTGCAATATCCTCGATATTCTTCGACTCGTCGTCCCAACCCAAGCGAGTCTTGACAGTAACGGGTTTCTTGACAGCCTCGACAATCTGACGAGTCATCTCCACCATAAGTGGCACATCGCGCATCATTCCCGAGCCGGCCCCACGTCCTGCTATTTTCTTCATCGGGCAACCAAAATTGATATCGATAATATCCGGATCTGCCTCCTCTGCAATACGCGCAGCCTCGACCATAGGCTCTATCTGGTTGCCATATATCTGAATCGCTACAGGTCGCTCAAAGTCGTTAATATTCAGCTTAGCACGCGACTTCCAAGCATCGCGAATCAGTCCATCCGACGAGATAAACTCCGTCGTTACCATATCTGCACCGAACCCCTTGCAGATGTAGCGGAACGAAGGGTCTGTTACATCCTCCATCGGGGCGAGGAAGAGTGCCTCCTTGCGAAACTCGATATTGCCAATCTTCATCGGTATTTATAAATTTGGTAGGAATTAACAATATTTTGCCACACAATATATGCCGTAGGAGCCACGCACGACAGCGGATTAAGGAAGGCCTGCGCCAACCATATCGCCATAACGGTATTTTTCTGTCCGAGAGCCTGACCTCCTGCCGAAGCATCGCCATAGCGGCGACCGAGATAGCGGCCAAACGAAAATTGAACCAGGCAGACAACAAGTGCCACAGCGGCCAACAACAGTTCGGTCGTAAGATTTTCGGTACCACTATCAATTATGAACTTGACCGTTTTGCCCATTATCACAATCAACGATAATAGCCAAATATAGAAGGAGATAAGCGCGTGTGAGCCAAACCAATTCGCCACCTTTGGTGTCGCCCAACGGCACAGTTGCGACACAAAAAACGGAGCTACAAGCAGCGGTGCTACACGAGCCAAAATCTCCATTATAGAGCAAGAGCCATTACCCCAAGCAGAAAGCAGAGGCGGAGCCACAAAAGCAATTACGAGATTGCATATAAGGCTGTGGGTAGCCATTGTTGCAACATTTGCACCCAACATTCCGGCTATAACAACTGCACCCATTGCCATAGGAGCCAAGGCGCAAATCATACCTCCCTGTGCCAGCGTACTGCCAAAGGGACGCAAGAGCCAATATATTGCAAATGTTCCAACGAGCTGTGCCACCATCAACCACAAATGCAGCCACGTAGGCTTCATATCGCGAATATTCACGCGGCAGAATGTGCAAAACAGCATTGCAAAGATAAAGAATGGGGTAGTGATACCCCCACTCCATTCGTCGAATGTCGAAATAGGATAACACAACAATGCGCCAACCACCATACCCAAAGGCATAGAGATTGTGCGCATTGTATGTGATGAAATCCTCACTCTTTACTCAATTCCATTAAAGAAGTACGGAGCATACTTATATCCGCACTTATCGTACAACTTACGCAACAGGTGCATACGGCGTGCAAAGTCGTCATAATTTTGGTTTCCATACGACCAGCCAACCTCGGCAATAGCTGCCATACGTGGCAGAATCATCTGCTGAACGTGGTCGAATGTCGCAACATACTCTGTCCACATATTACCCTGAACGCCAAGGATAACCTTGCGCTCTTGCTCGTTAAGTTTATCATATGGGTCGAACGAGTATGCCTTGCGGAGTGTAAGCGGACGCTTTCCGTTTTTACCACCGCAGATAGGCTCGCCATTAGCCACACGGTCCGAGGTCTGTGCAAAATCGAGATAGCAGTAGTGATGTGGAGTCATAATAACCTTGTTACCCAACTTGGCAGCCAAGATACCGCGCTCTGCACCACGCCAAGCCATTACGGTTGCGGTCTTCGATACACCACCCTCGAGAATCTCGTCCCAGCCAATCATACTGCGACCATTCTTTGCCAAGAATTTCTCCACGCGCTTCATAAAGTAGCTCTGCAATTCGTGCTCATCCTTCAGTCCCTCCTTACGGATACGCTCCTGACAATCAGGGCACTCCTTCCAACGATGCTTAGGGCACTCATCGCCACCAATGTGGATATACTTCGATGGGAACAACTCGAGAACCTCGGACAACACGCCCTCCACAAACTCAAATGTGGATTCACGACCTGCACACAACACATCCTTAGATATTCCCCAGCGTTTACGTACCTCGTAAGGGCCCTTTGTACAGCCAAGCTCCGGATAGGAGGCCAATGCAGCCACCATATGGCCCGGCATATCAATCTCGGGGATAACCTCTATATAACGCTCAGCGGCATAGCGAACGATTTCGCGCACCTGCTCCTGTGTGAAATATCCACCGTATGGCTTGCCATCATACTTAATCGGCTTGATAGAATTGTGGCCGACAGAAGTCTCCTTGCGCACAGAGCCGACCTTGATAAGGTTAGGATACTTCTTTATCTCGATACGCCAACCCTGGTCCTCGGTTATGTGCCAGTGGAAACGGTTTGCCTTGTGCAATGCGATGATGTCAATATACTTCTTAACCTCCTCCACATTGAAGAAGTGGCGACAAATATCGAGCATACTACCACGATAGCCGAAGTGCGGCTTATCCTTCACGGTCATACAATCCACCGACACCTTCTTGCCATTGCCCTTCGAGTGGAAAATCACCTGACGGAGACTCTGCAAGCCATAGAACACCGCCTTCTCGCTACCTCCCTTGACAACAACGCCACTCTTGGAGACCTCGAGCAAGTACTCCTCGTCGCCGAGCTTCTTATCGACCGAGAGAGCAATAGCACCCTTGCCGACGATACCCTTCTCGACTACCGACAACTTCAAGCCCTTCTCGGCAGCCACATACGAGCAGAACATCGTAGCAGGACGAACAAGCGATTTCTCTGCTGCTACAACAATACTCTTTGAGGTGAGCGACAACTTACCCTTCTGCGCCTCGAACGATGCCGGACGAGGTACAATAACATTCTCGGCCGCCATCACCGCACACGCCATCACCAGCGCGATAAACAACGAAAAAATTCTCTTCATAGTATTAGTTATTTTGGTTAAATTTGGTTTGTCTCGGTTATTATCTGCAAAGATAATAAAAAGGCGAGATATTAAAGAGAAATAGCCATATTTTTTGCTTCGCTCATCGAGAAAAGGGCAATTAGCGACCATTGAGGATGGATAGCGACTTTTTCGGGCGCAGATTCATACCTATCCCCACAAAAAAAGACGAGAAAAATATCTCGTCTTTTCAAACCCTGCTCTCGTTCAAGCATTATGGAAGGCAAACCACACGGAAACCGACATATTCAAAGCGGGATGTCGATGGAGCGTTAAAGCGGAATGGCACACGACATCCTCTCGGCACGCTCTGCTTGGAGCCACCACGAAAGACTCGAGTTGTGCCCGAGGTCGGACCCTTTGGCTCGGCCTGCAAATGTGAGGCATACTTCGCGTACCAATCACTACACCACTCTTGGACATTACCACTCATATCGTACAAGCCGAGTTCATTCGGCTGTTTTTGCTTGACAGGATGCGTTTTATTACCACTATTACTCTCATACCACGCCACATTTCCAACGGTATTGCTACCGCTATACTTGTAGCGACCGCTTCTCTTGCCTCCGCGAGCTGCATACTCCCATTGCGCCTCGGTAGGCAACACGTAGCGTCTGCCCGTGAGTTCGCTCAATCTGCGACAGAAGGCTTGAGCCTCGTCCCAACTTACCGTCTCGACAGGCAGCATGGAGTTGCCCTTACACTTAGAGGGGTTGGTCCCCATAATCTTCTGCCATTGAGCTTGCGTCACCTCGCACTCGCCAATATAGTAGGGGTTGAGAGATACGGAGTGGGCTGGTTTCTCGTCGCCGAAAGCCTCCTCGCCCTGCTCCGAGGTTGCGCCCATCTGGAATGTGCCGCCCTCGACATAGACCATCTTCATATTGAGGTCTTTTACCGTTTCGACAAATTGTCTGTTAGTGCTACTCAGTTTGGCAGGTTCACTCTTTGCAGACGATGGTCTTGCCCAGGCATCGTCTTCCTCCACACAAACCAGACGGAAACCGAAGTTGGAGAAGCGTTTCGACGGCTCTTTTCCTCCGTGATACGATACGCAGCTGTAACTGGATTCGCTGTAAAAGCTACCGCTTCGCACAATGCGTTCGGTGCCGGTAGATGGACCTGTCGGATTGTTTTTAGCTGTAGCAGAGTAGCTACCATACCAGTCGTAGCACCACTCATAGACATTGCCACTCATATCGTACAAACCGAGTTCGTTAGGTCGTTTCTGCTTTACCGGATGTGTTTTGCCATCGGTCGTATTGCTCTTGTACCACGCAACCTCGGCAATATTGTTGCTACCGCTATATTTGTAGCCCTTGCTGCGATTGCCACCACGCGCGGCGTACTCCCATTGCGCCTCGGTAGGCAACATATAGCGTTTGCCCGTCAATTCACTCAACTTGCGACAAAAGGCCTGAGCCTCGTCCCAGTTCACATAGTACATAGGATAGTTATCTCCAACGCCCTGCATAGCCCAATTCGTATTGGCCTTATCACGCTGCTGATATACCGTCGTTCCCATAACCTTTTGCCACTGCGATTGGGTTATCTCGCACTCGGCAATGTAGTAGGAGCTGAGAGTTACCGAATGGACAGGTTTTTGGGTGCTCGGGGCATTGCTGCCCTGCTCCGAGGTTGCACCCATTTGGAATGTGCCACCCTCCACATAGATCATCTTCATATTGAGCCCTGCAACCGTCTCGACATAGTCTTTATGCTGTTTTTCGAGTGTCAAAGTCAGATTCGAGACTCTTCCTTCGGCTACGTATATACTCTGCGGTTTGGTAGATAGCTCGCCCTTGCGGAGCGCGATTTCGTGCTCGCCAACAACCAAATCGACCATAATTGGAGTACGGCCGACAGACTTACCATCGACATAGAGATCGGCCATTGCAGGAGAGCTCGAGACATTCAGCGTGCCGAGAATCGGTGTAGGGGTAGGAATAGTATAGCTCTGCGGCGAAGAGGTTGCCTCGATACTCTTGGAGATAGAGGAGGAACGGTGGCCCGACTTGCGGGCCTCGAAGATATAGGCTCCCGTAGCCAAATCGCCACGCCACGACCCCTTGCCCACGCGGTTGTTATTGACATAGATATCGCAATCGCTGCCCGTAGAGAGCAATACGGTGGCATAATCGGCCGTAAGGGTAGGGAAGTAGTCGAGGGTTTCGCCATCCTTAATTGTAACCTTGCCGTCAAAGACCTTGTAGAGACTCTTGACGATGCGTACGTTGTGCACGCCACTCGAGAGTTTGTCGCTCTTGATAGGGGCAGCACCGAGGAGTTCGCCATCGACATATACGGTAGCACCCGACAGTACGCCACTGCCCGAAACGCTCAAAAAGCCATAGGCAGGACGAAGTGTAACACTCTTTTCGACCTTGGCACCGCTTACGACAAAGGTGCCGGTCTCGCTATGGTAGTTTTTGGCCGAGACGGTGTAGTTGTAGGAGCCGTTATTGAGTACCATCTGCGCAATGCCGTCGCTATCGAGAGGGCAACTCTTATCGCCGACAACGACCGATGCCCCGACAGGAACAACCTGAAAGACAACGTACTGAGGTCGCGACAGTGCAGTATCGACATCCACCTTAAAGTAGATATTTGTGTCGCTGACAAAGACATCCACCTCGCGCTTGAGCGCACCCTGCTCGACACGAATTTTGTGGTTGCCCGCCATTATATCATTGACAGTAAGGGTGTAGGCCGAATCACTCTTACCACGATAGACACCATCGACATAGACATCTGCCCCCACAACATTGGTGCTTACCACAATGGATTGCATTTGGCAGAGTTGGGCGTTCAGGCGGTACTCCTTGTCGCCCTCGAGCGAGAGCGACACCTCGTTCGAATCGCCATACTTGGGATGGTGGAGGTAGAAACGGGTCGGGTCTTTTGCGGTAAGCTCGATAATAAGGCCATTGCCTTGTCGGGCAACTATCTGCTTCATAACCTCGACATTACCACCGATGGCCTTTACCGAGAGCTCGGCTATCTCCTCGCGGCTCATACGATTGATGTGCATCTTTATTCGCGCACAAGGTCTCTGCGAACGGTCGAGCCCGATTTTGTCGATTGGCACACCCGAAATAGGGTCGGTCTGCACGGCCGACAGGCTTCGCGCATCTATCTCGATGCTGTGATAGTTGTTTTGAGTCTCGGTTTGCGCCAACGCCATTAAAGGCACAATCATAGAAAATATGATGGTAATTAGTCTCTTCATCTCGTAAATGGATATAATTCTCACAAAATTACAAACTAATTTTCATTTTTACAAAATGACACAAAAAAAGAGCGAGAAAAAATCTCGCTCCAAATAGTTTTCCGCTTTAATCCT
Organism: Alistipes sp.; assembly: GCA_045541235.1. Classification (GTDB taxonomy): domain Bacteria; phylum Bacteroidota; class Bacteroidia; order Bacteroidales; family Rikenellaceae; genus Alistipes. The sequence continues at coordinate 24,261 of JAZQIS010000006.1, read as the reverse complement.
GCTTCGCAGGCTTTTCACCGCTTCGCCTCGGCAAAGTCTGCAAGCAGCCTCTGCCCTCGGCTTAATCGCGGCGGTCCGCTTTCCCGCTCCAAACGAAAAACAAAAAGTTTTCCGTTTTCCGCTTTCCGTTTTCCGTTTTATCACTATCTTTGTAAAAAAAGTTGGAGAAGGCTATGGAGTATGTTATAATTTTTGCAGTTGCAGTGGTGGCTCTTATTGTGGGTGCCGTGTGTGGATATTTTGCGGCACGCACGCGCAGTGTTGCGGCCGAGACGCTGTTGGAGCAGAAGCGTGTCGAGGGCGAACAGATAAAATCGGAACTTGCGGAGAGCCGTGCCGAATCGCTCTCCTTGCGTGGTGAGATAACCTCGTTGCGAACAGAGAATGCCCGACTTGGTGAGCAGCTGCGCCAGCAGTCGGAGGAGCGAAAGAATCTACGAAGCGAGTCGGAACGTGTGTTCCGCGAAATTGCCGCTTCGATTTTCGACGAGAAGTCGAAGGTGATGCGCGAGAGTAATCGCAACCAGCTGGGGGAGATACTCGTTCCATTCAAGAGCGATTTGGAAAATCTCAAAAAGACTATTCACGATTGTTATACGGGGGAGGTTAGCGAGGTTAAGTCGTTGCGCGATACAATCAAGGATTTGACCGACCTCAATGCCTCGATAGGACGCGAGGCAAAGGAACTCTCGTTGGCCTTGCGCGGAAATTCAAAGGTGCAGGGCGATTGGGGCGAGATGCTTCTCAAACAACTACTCGAAAAGTCGGGTTTGGAGGAGGGTGTGAACTATGTTCTGCAGGCTACCGAGAATGAGGACGGCACAAAGATTAAGAGCGAGGATGGCGGACAGTTGCGCCCCGATGCGATATTCTATTTGCCTGAGGGCAAGAATCTTATTATCGACTCGAAGGTCTCGCTGACGGCCTATACCGACTATATAAATGCCACCATTGAGGAGCAGCCTGCGGCATTGGCTGCACATCTGCGCTCGATAAAGTCGCATATTGACGAGTTGGCACGCAAGGAGTATCCCAAATATGTGAAAAACTCGGCCGATTTTGTGATGATGTTTGTGCCGAACGAGGGGGCCTATTTGGCGGCACTCAATGCCGATAAGGAGTTGTGGGAGAGTGCCTATAAGCGACATATAGTAGTTATAAGCCCAACTCATTTGATTGCGGTACTGAAACTTATGTATCAGATATGGATGCACGACAAGCAGACCAAGAACGCCTTGAAGATAGCCGAAGAGACGGGCAAGTTATACGATAAGTTTGCCAATTTTGTGGGTGATTTGGAGGATATAGGCAAACATCTCGTTAAGGCCGAGCGGGTCTATGAAGAGGCGTTCAAGAAGTTCTCTACGGGAAAGGGTAATATCCTCTCTCGCGTGGAGAGCATTCGCGAACTTGGAGTCAAGACCGCCAAACGTCTCAAGATAGAAGAGGGCGAGGAGTAGTTAGAGAGGGATAAAGTCACTCCCGAACTACTATCCCAATTTGCCGAGATACCACTCAACCGTACGGCGTATTCCCTCCTCGAATTGGAGCGATGGCGACCAACCGAGTTCGCGCTGTAGCTTCGATGAGTCTATGGCGTAGCGGAGGTCGTGGCCTGCACGGTCTGCAACATAGGTTATAAGTGGTAGCGAGTGCCCCTCCTTGTTGCCGAGTTGCCTATCTACCTCTTTGATTAGCAGCTTTATAAGGTCTATATTGCGCCACTCGTTGTTGCCTCCAATATTGTAGGTTTCGGCAACACCTCCCTTATGAAAGATAAGGTCGATGGCGGCAGCGTGGTCCTCCACATAGAGCCAATCGCGCACATTCTCTCCCTTGCCATATACCGGTAGAGGCTTGCCCTCGCAGATATTCTTTATGAAGAGTGGAATCAGCTTTTCGGGGTATTGGTTCGGACCATAGTTGTTCGAGCAGTTCGATATTATGGTAGGCATACCGTAGGTGTCGTGGAAAGAGCGCACAAAGTGGTCGCTCGCGGCTTTTGATGCCGAATATGGCGAGTGCGGCGCATAGGGTGTATCTTCGCGGAACATCCCTCCGTCCATCTCCAATGCTCCATAGACCTCGTCGGTGGAGATATGGTAGAACAGTTTTCTCTCATACCTCTCGGGTAGGCTCTCCCAATAGTGTCGTGCTGCCTGCAATAGTGAAAGTGTGCCCATAACATTGGTCTGCGCAAATTCAAACGGATTCTCGATGGAGCGATCGACGTGGCTCTCGGCAGCAAGGTGGATAATGCCGTCGATGTGGTGCTCCTTCAAGATTTCTAACACCGCCTCAAAGTCGCAGATATCGCACTTTACGAAGGTGTAGTTCTCCCTATTGGCCACATCCTGCAGGTTGTCGAGATTGCCCGCATAGGTCAGCTTATCCAAATTTACAATGTTGTAGTCGGGGTAGCGCATAACAAAGCGTCGTACCACGTGCGAACCTATAAAGCCCGCACCCCCTGTAATTAGTATGTTGCGTTTAGCCTCCATTTTGCTAACTCCTGTTTAGATTTTCGATGCACCGTGCAAGCGATACCCTCCACTCGGGTATGGCGAGGCCGAAGGTTGTTATAAAGTTGCTCTTGTCGAGTACCGAATAGTGTGGGCGAAGAGCCTTCGTAGGGTATTCTGCGGTGGTACAAGGGGTGATTTTGCAACCATTGTTACCACTCATTTGCGCAATCTCAACTGCAAAGTCATACCAAGAACACTTACCCAAGTTGGAGTAGTTGTAGATGCCGCACTTGCAGAGCTGCTCCCCCTCCAATATTGCCACTATCGCTTGGGCAAGGTCGCCGGCATAGGTGGGTGTGCCTATCTGGTCAGCCACAACCTTTATCTCTTCGCGTGTGGAGGTCAGGTTGCGCATCGTCTTTACGAAATTTCTGCCGAACTCCGAGTAGAGCCACGCCGTTCGTACTATTATATAACTGCATCCCGAGGCCTCAATAGCCCTCTCGCCTGCAAGCTTTGTACGTCCGTATGCGCCAAGCGGTGCAGGAGTATCCTCCTCGGTGTAGGGAGCAGAGGCCTTGCCCGAGAAGATGTAGTCGGTGGATATGTGGATAAGTGTGGCATTGTGCCGCGCACACGCCTCTGCCAACATTGCCACTGCCTTGTGGTTAATCATTTCGGCCAGCTCCTCCTGCTCTTCGGCCATATCTACGGCGGTGTAGGCCGCACAATTTACCACTGCATCGGGCTTCTCGGTCGCCATAACAGCCTCTATAGCCTCGGCAGAGGTTATATCCAACTCCTCGATATCGGTAAAGATGTAGCGATGACGGCCCTCGGCACTCGCCAAGCGTAGTGCCATTCCAAGTTGTCCGTTTCCACCTGTTACCAATATATTCATATCCCTTTAGTATAGTTTGTCGTTGTAGTCGAAGAGCCTCCTGCACGCGGCAAAGGTAGGGTGGTGTTTATCCTTCTCCGAGAGCTTCATCGCCTCGGCAGGCACAAGCCAATCTATTGCAAGGTCGGCATCATCCCACGCTATGGCACCCTCACTCTCGGGTGCGTAGTAGTTGTCGCACTTATACTCGACAATGGCCTCCTTGCTCAATACCGAATAGCCGTGAGCAAAGCCTCGAGGGATGAAAATTTGTCGTTTGTTCTCGTCGGATAGTTCCACTGCGATATGCTGCCCAAAGGTGGGTGAGCCTCGACGAATATCCACCGCAATATCGAGGATGCGCCCCTTTGTTACACGCACCAACTTGCTTTGAGCGTGGGGTGGCAGCTGGAAGTGGAGTCCGCGCACCACGCCGTAGGAGGAACGAGCTTCGTTGTCCTGCACAAAACGTGTGTTGCACACCTGCTCTGCAAACTCTCGTTCAGAGAACGACTCGAAGAAGTAGCCTCTGTCATCCTCGAAGATTCGTGGTTCGAGAATTACCACGCCCTCAATATCTGTCCTGATTATAAGCTCCATCCTATCTTCCCTTCCTAACGAGGTTAATCATATACTCTCCATAGCGACTGCGCTTCATAGGTTCGGCAAGACGTAGCAACTCCTCGTCCGAAATCCACCCCTTGCGCCATGCAATCTCCTCCAGGCAGGCTACCTGAACACCTTGACGGCTCTCGATAACCTCTATAAAGCGCGAAGCATCGAAGAGTGATTCGTGTGTGCCCGTGTCGAGCCACGCAAAGCCTCGTCCCATAATCTGTAGCTCCAATTCGCCACTCTGTAGAAAAGCGTCGTTTACGGATGTTATCTCCAACTCGCCACGAGCCGACGGCTTAACACTCTTTGCCACCTCGACCACCTTGTTGGGGTAGAAGTAGAGCCCCACAACGGCGTAGTCCGACTTCGGATTCTCGGGCTTCTCGACAATGGAGATAATCTTACCCTCGTTATCCTTCTCTACCACTCCGAAACGTGAAGGGTCGGGCACAGCATAGCCGAAAATCGTAGCTCTATGCTCCTGCTCGGCGACCTCTACTGCCATGTGCAACATCCCCGAGAAACCCTGTCCATAGAAGATGTTGTCGCCCAAAACCATACATACCGAATCCCCTCCAATAAACTCCTCTCCGATAATAAAGGCCTGTGCTAACCCATCCGGAGAGGGCTGTTCAGCATACTCAAATCGCACACCATAGTCCGCCCCACTGCCCAACAAACGGCGAAATGCCGGCAAATCGTGCGGTGTCGAGATAATCAGTATCTCCCTAATACCCGCCAACATCAAAACCGATATAGGGTAGTATATCATCGGCTTGTCGTATATTGGCAACAACTGTTTGCTGACACCCTTTGTAATTGGGTAGAGGCGAGTGCCGCTGCCTCCGGCTAATACTATACCTTTCATATCCTTATCTTGAAAATTGTTTTGATTGACTCTTTTTGCACCAACCTGCGGATGTCGAAATGCTCACATAGGCCAACTATGCTGCGCTTTCGCTCCCTTGCTTGGCACAAAAATAGTTCAATCAATTCCAATTTTTTGTTTCTTCGTTTTGATTGGCTCTTTTTGCACCAACCTGCGGAGGGCGAAATGCTCACATAGGCCAACTATGCTGCGCTTTCGCCCCCTTGCCTGGCACAAAAATAGTTCAATCAATTCCAATTTTTTGTCTATTGTCTTTATAGCGACTATTAACAAAAATAGTTCTTAATTCTCAACTGCCAACCCTCTCCACCTCCTCGGCCTTGATGCCCGAAATGGAGACTGCAATAATGCCCTCTATTGCCACCACAAAGCGTTTTGTGCGCTTGCCCTCAATCTTTGTGAGGCGACCTTCGCACCCCTTAAACGCTCCGCCCGTAATGCGGACACTCTCTCCTACGGTGTAGTCTATATCCCCGCCCGCAAGGAACTCTGCCGAGTCGTCCGCCTCGTTGCAGACGGCAATAAATTGCTGCATCTGCTCCTCGGGCACCTCTATTGGGATGTTGCGCCCCTCGGAGGTCTGTGTTATATAGTGCAGATAGGGGATTCGTCCCTTAGCCTCCTGTATCACCTCGCGTGCCCCAAGCACAAATATTAGGTCGCGCACAACGGGTATAAGGTCGGTTTTAATGCGTCGTCCCACCTTCACGGTACGTTTGCGCATAGGTACAAAACTCTCGACTTTTGCCACATCGAGAAGCCTCTGCGCCATCAAGTTTCGCCCATAGGTGGCACGCATCGCAAACCATCTTCTATCTGCACTCTCCGATAACATAATGCAAATATAAGAATATTTCTTAATTTTCTATTACTTAAACTCGATAATATCCTCAACGCCGTACTCTTTGTAGTGGGTTTGCAACTCGTCGTTGCGATCGGAGAGGATAAGCAGTTTGTCGCCCATCTGCAACTCGGCACTCCCCTTTGGCACAAAGTAGTCTCCATCGCGACACACCATAACAACAAGGGTGTTGTCGGGCAGAGCAACCTTATTGAGTGTATTACCCTCCGAGAGCATCTGCTCGGTTACAGCAATCTCGGTAAATGCCGAACGCACCTTGTCCTGCAAGGCATCCTCGAACTTACTCTCCTTCTCGGTATATGCCAAGCCGAGCAACTCTGCCATACTGCTGACCGTAGTACCTTGCACCACCAGAGAGATAATGGTCATAATAAATACGACATTAAAGACGAGCTCTGCACCCTCGATTTTAGCCACCCACGGATAGGTCGCAAAGATGATAGGAACGGCTCCGCGCAACCCCACCCACGAGATGTAGAGGCGCGCCTTTCTCGACAACTTGCGAAATGGAGCAAGGCAGATAAATGTGGCGATAGGTCGCGCCACAAGCATTAGGAAAATGCCTGCCGATACACCCAAAATAACGGTTTTGAGCTGTAGAGCCTCCTCCAGCGTAACCAGAAGTCCGAGCATTAGGAACATTATAATCTGGAACAGCCACGTGATACCGTCGAAGAAGGTTGTTACGGTGCGTTTGTTTACGAGTTTGTTGTTTCCGACGATAAGGCCTGCGATATATACCGCCAAGTAGCCGTTGCCCTTGACGAGCGAGGTGAATGAGAATGTGAAGAACACACACGCGAGCAACAATACCGAATAGAGTGAGGCGTTGTTGATATCGATTTTGTTGATAATCCACACCGAGAGTCGTCCAAAGAGGTAGCCGATAAAGGCTCCTACAGCCATCTGAATCACAAACATAAGTATTGCACCGCCGATGCCGACCTCCTCGTTGCCCTCTCCTCCGAGCATCTTAACGAGCAGAATGGCGAGAATATATGCCATAGGGTCGTTTGAACCACTCTCCAACTCCAATAGAGGTCGCAAATTCTCGGTCAGACCTTGACGGCGGGTGCGCAGAATGGAGAATACCGAGGCCGAATCGGTCGAGGAGATTGTCGAAGCGAGGAGTAGTGCAAGCGGAAAAGAGAGCTCTATACCTATCCAAGGAGAGATGAAGTATATGAAAGAGCCGAGCAGGAGTGCTGTCATAAGTACGCCCGCCGTAGCGAGTGTGACACCCTCGGCAATAATTGGGCGAATCTCCGAAAATTTGGTGTCCATACCACCCGAAAACAGTATGATACAGAGCGATATCATACCGATAAATTGTGTCAATTCGGGCGAATTGAACGAGAGTATATCGTAGCCGAAGAAGATACCTACAGCAAGGAAAAGCAAGAGGGCAGGTGCGTTGAATCGATAGGCAACCTTACCCGCCATTACTGCAACAAAGAGTAGGATAGCTCCGATTAACAGGAAGTGTTCTGCATTTATCATTGTTTAGCGTGTGGTCTTTGTTAATAAAGGTTTAATTTGTTGTGCATTAACGAAATGCCGATGCGGATTTTGCTCGAACGTCGATTGTAGTCAATCATTGTCTCGCCATATCCGTAACAATATTGAACAAAAAGCGAAGGTATCCAATCGTCTCGTTTTGCCATTCGCCACGAGGCCTCGGCCTGAATGTTGAAGCGTGTGAAAGTCACGGTAGGATTCACAAGTACGGTTGCCGAAAAACGGTCGTTGCGAGTGTGGTATGTTGCCCATAGCTGCATAACTCCGCGATAGTGGAAGTAGCGGCTTATGGTTTTGCGGTCGTAGTAGCCATACCATGCGCGTCCTCCGAATCTCCAATTCTCGAAGGGTTCGTACAAGCAGGCTGTGGTGATGTAGTTGAACGAGCGTGAAAGCTCGCCACCGTTGCCATTCGATTCGTGCTCGACTGCAAATAACATACGCACCTTCGGATTCACCTGCCACGCCACCCAAAATCCCGGGTTGAAGGCGGTCTCACGGAAGGGACACGACTCCTGATAGATATCCCAAATGCTGCGCTGGGTGTATGTGGCAAAGATATCAACCTTGCCCTTGATGCTCCATAGGCGCAATGCAAGGCTGAGCTGAAATTTTACATCCGACGAGTATTGTGATACGGGTTGGTTGGTCGCAAAACCGGTAACGAGGTAGTTCTGCTTCCACATTCCGATTACGGGGTATTGGCTCTTCTCGGGCGAGGTCTGTGCTACTCGCCTCTCCCGCTTGTTTAACGATAACGAGTCGGCCTGTTTGGCCGATGCGGCAAAACAGAATACCAGAAATATTATCGTTAAAAACCTTCTCATTACCTAACCTTTTTTTGATGCCCAAAAGCCCCTTCTATTGCGGTATAAAGATATAGCTTATTGTTCCCTCTTGTCTGGACGGAGCATTGCTGTTGATGTCGAACTTCGAGGCTCGAGCAGCCTGTATTGCAACTTGTCGCATACACGCATCGCCTCCACTCTCGACTACCGCCGCAACAACCTCGCCACTTTGGTTCAGTGTAGCAGATACAATAACCTCGCCACCACCTTCACAACGGTAGGAGGGAATCTCCAAGTGACGGCTATAACGTGTAGGGTCGGAGAAGGAGAAGCTTACCATCACCTTGCCCTTAACCTTTCGGTCCTTATTCTCGTTGTTGCCCCCACTCTTGCTTGGTTGCTCTTGACCAATAGCATCCACCTCGCGCAATCCTCTCTCGTAGGCCTCGCGGTTGGCCGCCATTTCGCGTTGAACATCCTCGGCCGATTGGTTCAACTCGGAGGTGTTGGTGTGCTTGTCGTCCTTTAGGTTTTCGTTGGTGGCATTCTCGTTGGAGACATCATTTTTGACCTTGCTCCAGTCGATATTCTGGTTGGTCTCTCTGACCTCCTTTTCGAGTCTGTCTCGCTCCTCCTCAAGCCTCTCCAACTCGCCAAAATCTATAACGATGGTATCGGGCATATCCTTGCCCGAAAGGTCGATTTTGGACACGACAAAAGCGATAGCCAACACAAGTAGTGCGATAGTTGTGATGCACAATCCCACGCGATTGTCGTAGATCCAAACAGCAGGGTCGTCGCTACGGTTGTCGAATGGCAGTCGCATCCTTGGTCGGCGAGGTCGGTGTGGCTGCGGAGTATTTTTTTGAGTGTTATTGTTTTGCTGTTCCATAGTATCTGCGAAATAGTATGCAAAAATAATAAAATTAAAAAAAAATTCCTATCTTTGTCAAGATTATAAATCTATTTTCACGAAATTTAGAGGTCTATGTCTATAAAACAGAATACACTCGGTGCCCCGATTACCTTTTCGGGCAAGGGTCTCCATACGGGCAAGCAGGTTACAATGACAATAAGCCCTGCTCCCGAGAATCACGGAATACTCTTTCGTCGTATCGACATAGCCGGTGCGCCATCCGTACCTGCATTGTGCGAATATGTTGTGGATACCTCTCGTGGTACTACAATCGGTATCGGCGAGGCCCGTGTCAGCACTGTCGAGCACCTTATGTCGGCACTTTGGACCCTCGGCGTGGATAACGCCTTGGTCGATATCAATGCCCCCGAGACTCCGATTTTAGATGGTTCGGCACGAGAGTATGCGGCCGAGATTTTGCGTGTAGGTATTGTGGAGCAGTCGGCCGACCGCAAGTTCTATGAGGTCACCGAGAAGCAGGTCTATGCAATCCCCGAGAAGGGTGTGATGTTGGCGATATATCCCAACGAGGAGTTCTCGGCATCGGTGCATATCGACTTTAATTCTAAGGTCATAGGAAATCAGTACGCTACCTTCTCGCCCGAGGATGACTACGCCGAGAAGATTGCTCCAAACCGTACTTTTGTCTTTCTTCACGAGATTGAGGCATTGGCGAATGCGGGTTTGGTTAAGGGAGGCGATGTGGATAATGCCATTGTCATCGTGGAGAACCCCGTAACCGACGAGCAGTTGCAGCGTCTCTCAACACTCTTCGACAAGAAGGATATTCGCGTTACGGGTGGCTATCTGAATAACCTCGAACTTCGTTCGACAAACGAGATGGCACGCCATAAGTTGCTCGATTTGCTTGGCGACTTTGCACTGCTTGGCCGTCGCATCAAGGGAAACGTGATGGCAACCCGCCCGGGTCACTTTGCGAATACCGAGTTTATGAAGCAGATTCATAAATCCATTCGTCGTGAGGGTGTGAAACCACGCTTCAAGTACGACCGCAAGAAGAGACCGCTGTTCGATATTATGGACATTCAGAGAATGTTACCTCACCGTTTTCCATTCTTGTTGGTCGATAGAATTTTCCATATGGACGACCTCTCGATTGCGGGTATTAAGCAGGTGACCATCAACGAGCCATTCTTCCAGGGGCATTTCCCAACGGAGCCTGTTATGCCCGGAGTGCTTATCGTTGAGGCTATGGCGCAGTGTAGCGGTATCTATGTGCTCAGTAAGGTAGAGAATCCGAGCGAGTATTCTACCTACTTCCTCCGTATCGACAATGTACGCTTCCGCCACAAGATTGTACCCGGCGATACCATGCAGATAGAGTGCGTTTTGGCAGAACCGCCGCACCGTAACCTGGCGGATGTGGAGTGTAAAGTCTTTGTGGGCGATACCCTCGCTTGCGAGGCGACAATCGTTGCGCAGATAATCAAGAACAAATAGACCATTTGCTGAACTCAATAATATTTTTAATTTTTAATTCCGAATTTTTAATTTAGAATTATAGATATGATTAGTCCTTTGGCATACGTTCATCCCGATGCAAAGTTGGGCGAGAATGTTACTGTAGAACCATTTGCCTACATCGCAGGCGACGTTGAAATTGGCGATGATTGCTGGATTGGCCCGGGTGCCGTAATTCACGATGGCGCACGCATCGGCAAGCGCAACAAGATTCACACGGCGGCTTCTATTTCGTGCCTTCCGCAGGATTTGAAGTTTGTGGGCGAAAAGACCACAGCCGTTATTGGCGACGACAACGATATTCGCGAGTGCGTAACCATCAGTCGTGGTACTGCTTCGCGCGGAACAACCGTCGTAGGTAGCGGAAATCTCCTTATGGCCTATGTCCACGTGGCACACGACGATGTTGTGGGCGACAACTGTGTAATTGCAAACCGCGTTTCGTTGGCCGGTGAGGTCGAGGTTGGTAATTGGGTTGTCATAGGTGGCCACTCGGCAGTACATCAATGGTGCAAGATTGGTGACCACTCGATGATTCAGGGCGGAACGCTTGTGCGACAGGATGTACCTCCGTTTGTCACACTCCGCGAGACAGGAAGCTACGCGGGTATCAACAAGGTGGGCCTTTCGCGTCGCGGATTTACCCCCGAGCAGATTGAGAGTATTCACAACACCTGTCGAGTAATCTTCCAGAGCGATTTGAACTTTACAAATGCCTGCAACGAGGCCGAGAAGAGTGTGCCTCAGTCGCCCGAGCGCGATGCTATCATCGAATTTGTACGTTCGTCGCAGCGCGGTGTCATAAAGAAGTATGGACGCTAAAAAAAATGTGTAGGATGAAGATAGCTCTCTTTGTCCCTTGTTATGTCAATGCGCTCTATCCCGAGGTCGGGGCGGCCTCCTATAGGTTGCTCACTTCGCTCGGTTTGGATGTCGATTATCCGTTGGAGCAGACCTGTTGTGGTCAGCCTATGGGTAATGCAGGCTATGAGCGCGATGCCGAGCCTTTGGCAAGGCGTATGGAGGAGTTGTTTGCCGAGTACGACTATGTCGTAGGCCCCTCTGCAAGTTGCGTGTCGTTTGTCCGCGAAGCCTATCCCCGTATCGGCCATCACAAGGAGGGGCACGAGTGCCTTTCGAGTCGAATATACGAGATTTGCGAGTTTCTGCACGATGTGGTCAAGCCCACGTCGTTAGAGGCTCGCTTTCCGCATAAAGTATCTATTCACAACTCCTGTCACGGTGTTCGCCTTATGGGCTTGAGCTCACCGAGCGAGCAGAATATTCCTTACTACTCGAAGCTTCGCAACCTGCTCTCGTTGGTCGAGGGTGTGGAGGTTGTCGAGCCCGAGCGACGCGATGAGTGTTGTGGTTTTGGCGGTCTCTTTTCGATTGAGGAGAGTGCCGTTTCGGCACGTATGGGACACGACAAGGTGCAACGCCATATGGCTACCGGAGCAGAGTATATTACGGGTGCCGACTCCTCTTGCCTGATGCATATGCAGGGCATTATCGAGAGGGAGAAGCAGCCGATACGCACAAAACATATTGTTGAAATCCTAACCGCTAAAGAATGAGTAGCCATTCGGTAAAGGCGAAGGCCTTTTTGAAGAACGAGAGTCGCGCCTCGTGGCACGACAAGGCTCTCTATGCCGTACGCGATAAGCGCGATAAGCAGGCCTACTCGTTGCCCGAATGGGAGGAGTTGCGCAGTGCCGCCTCGGCTGTAAAGGAGCATACGTTAGCCCATTTGGCCGACTATCTCGAGGAGTTCGAGCGCAACGCCACAGCCAATGGCATTAGGGTCCATTGGGCAGAGTCGGGCGAGAAGATGAACGAGATTGTGGCGCAGATTATCGCGGAGCGAGGAGCCAAGCACCTCGTCAAGTCGAAGTCGATGTTGGCCGAGGAGTGTGGTTTGGCACCATACCTCGAGGAGCGTGGTGTGGAGGTCGTAGAGAGCGATTTGGGCGAGCGTATTGTGCAGTTGATGCACTGCCCTCCAAGCCATATCGTATTGCCTGCAATCCATATCAAACGCGAGGAGGTGGGCGAGCTGTTCGAGCGCGAACTATCCACCGAAAAGGGAAATTCCGACCCTACATACCTCACCCACGAGGCCCGCAAACATCTCCGCGAGAAGTTTCTCTCGGCCGATGTCTCGATGACGGGTGTCAATTTTGCTATCGCTGCCGAAGGAGCCTTTGCGGTCTGTACCAACGAGGGTAATGCCGATATGGGTACATCGTTTACCTCTACGCATATCGCCATTATGGGCCTCGAGAAGGTTGTCCCCGATATGGCTTCGCTCGGAGTCTTTACGCGGCTCTTGGCGCGTTCGGCTACGGGACAACCCATCACCACCTATACATCAATCTATCGCAAGCCCGAAGAGGGTAAGGAGATTCACATCATCATCGTCGATAATGGTCGTACCTCCTCCCTTGCCGACAAGGAGCACCGCAATATGCTCAAGTGTATGCGATGCGGAGCGTGTATGAATACCTGCCCCGTCTATCGTCGTACGGGAGGTTACTCCTACTCATATTTTATACCCGGACCTCTCGGCATAAACCTCGGTATGTTGCGCTCGCCAGAGGCCTACGGGGGGAATGTTTCGGGTTGTTCGTTGTGCTATTCGTGTTCGGGAGTGTGCCCTGCGAAGGTCGATTTGGCGGAGCAGATATACAAGTGGCGACAGCAGATGGCTCCGCTTGGTGTTGCCGATACAAAGAAAAAGATGCTTGTCAAGGCGATGAATATGCTGATGCGCAGTCCGCAACTCTTTAATGCAGCGTTGAGGGTAGTACCATATATTCCTCGCTTTGTCTATAATAACACTATAAATCCTTGGTACGCCTCGGGACGCGAGATGCCACACTTTGCATCGAAGAGTTTCCGTGTGTTGTGGTGCCAGGGCGTAGTCGGAAAGGAGGGTAAGCTATGAGTGCAAGAGATAATATCCTAAAACGTCTTCGCGAGGTGGAGATTGCCGAGCGCGAAATGCCGCAACTCGATATCGCCTCAATCCACTTTGAGGATAGGGTAGCGCACTTTACGGAGGTTGTACGCGCTGTTGGTGGCGATGTTGTGGAGGTTGCAGAATCGCTCGAGAAAACCCTCTCGCAGCTGCTCGACTCGAGTAGGGTGGTCTCGCCACTCCCCGAACTGCAAGGCTCTGCGCTAAATCCCGACGAGGTGGCAGATGTTCACGAGCTTGGTGGCGACTATACGGCTGTGGTGCGCGGAGAGGTTGGCGTGGCCGAGAATGGTGCAGTGTGGGTTCCCGTTGTGGGGCGCAGAAAGGCGCATCTCTTTGCCTGTAAGCACCTTGTTATCCTGCTCGAGAGCAAGAGTATTGTCGATACGATGCACGATGCCGTGGCACAAATCTCGCTTGAACGACTCGCTTATGGTGCATTTATCTCGGGCCCATCAAAGACTGCCGACATTGAGCAGGCGTTGGTAATGGGTGCGCACGGAGCTATGAAGGCGACTATAATTCTAACTTAAAAACATATACCAACTATGAAAAAACTTCTTTTTATTGCAATGATGCTCTGTGGCGTATATTCGGCACAGGCAATCAAGATTATTCACGGACCATATCTTCAGGCCGTAACCGAAACCGAGGCTACCATTATGTGGGTTACAGACACGAAGGCCCTTTCGTGGGTGGAACTTGCTCCAAACGATGGTACTAACTTCTACCACGTGGAGCGTCCAAAGTACTACCAGACATACCTCGGCAAGCGTGTCTATGGCACAGTACATCAGATTCGCATCACAGGCCTCGAGCCGGGCAAAACCTACCGCTATTCCACCTCGTCGAAGGAGGTTGTCGGAATGAAGGGTCACCGCGTAACCTATGGACACGTTGCCACTACAAAGGTCTATGGCAAGAACTTCAACAATGTGTTTACTACGCTCAATAGCAAGAAGGAGAGCTCGCAGTTTATTATGCTGAACGATATTCACGCCAAGCAGGAGAAGATTGAGGCTCTGCTCAACACCTTCGAGAAGGGCAAAACCGATATGGTGTTCTATACGGGCGATATGGTGAGTATGGTCCCTACCGAGGAGATTCTCTTCCAGGGTTTTGTCGATGCTTCGGTCAATCGTTTTGCAAATAGAGTTCCGTTCTACCTTGTGCGTGGAAATCACGAGACTCGCGGCCTCTTTGCTACAAGCTTTATGACCTATTTCCCATCAATCACGGGCAAACCATACTTTACCTTGCAGCACGGCGATGTATTCTATATTATCCTCGATGGCGGTGAGGATAAGCCGGATAGCTGCCTCGAGTACTACGAGACTGCCGACTACGACACCTATCGCAAGGAGGAGGCCGAGTGGCTCAAGGGGGTTGTCGAGAGCGAGGCGTGCAAGAGTGCAAAGTATCGCGTGGTGCTGATGCATATGCCTCCTATTGGTGGTAAGAATATGTGGCACGGCCCTAAACACGCTGGTGAGTGCTTCCTCCCAATCCTTAATAAGGCGAATATTACCGTTATGTTGTCGGGCCATACCCACCGCTATTCGTACAATACCCCCGAGACTACCGATGCCGAGTTCCCGATTCTTGTAAATGCACACAATACGGCTCTTAAGGCAAATGTCAGTGCGGAGGGCATCAAGATAAATGTTATCGATATGACGGGAGCTGTCAAGCATACCCACACCTTCAAATAGTAAGTTTTCGATAAGTCGAAACCTGCTGCATATTGCTATAAGTAATACTCCTCGGATTATACAGTCCGAGGAGTATTATTATGGCATTGAATGGCATTCGGGCTTTCAGCCCTTAATGACATACAATGGCAGTGCACTCCAAAGGAGTGCTTAATGACGGGCGCATTTGTCATTCAAGCGAGTGTAACGAGCGATTGTCATTTGTTGCCATTGGCCATTGGCCTTCCTCCTTCGCACCTCGGCAAAGTGTGCAAGCACCCTCTGCCCTCGGTTTGGTGTCGGTTCAGCGACGAATGGGAGCGATTGCCATTTTACTGCGCTAAAAAGCTAATGGCCAATGGCTAAAAGCCCAAAGTTTAATGGAGCGAAGTGACAAGTCCCCCTCACAGGAGGGGGATTTAGGGGGTGGGTAACACAAAAGGTGGTGTTTACACCACTATATTAAAAGCGAGGGAGGTCATCGCATTACCGACAACCTCCCCAAGCCTTAAAGCCTTCACTATCTGCTATTTCTTCATATAGCTTTTAATATAGTGGTGATGACTACCGTAGCGGTTGAATGCTGCCTCGTCGAGAGCCTCCTGTGCCGATGGGTGAGCCACCGAGATAATCAGGCGGGCACGCTCCTGCAAGCTCTTGCCATACAAATCTACTGCACCATTCTCGGTTACAAACCAGTGGATGTGGTTACGGGTTGTAACAACACCTGCGCCCTCGGTCAAAACGTCCGAAATTTTTGAAACGCCCTTGTTGGTAATCGAAGGCATAGCGATAATTGCCTTACCGCCCTTCGACAACGATGCACCATAGATAAAGTCGATCTGACCACCTACACCCGAGTAGAACTTACGTCCGAGCGAGTCGGCGCAAACCTGACCTGTCAAATCAACCTGCAAAGCCGAGTTGATGGCGGTTACACGGTCGTTCTTTGCGATGATAAATGGGTCGTTGGTGTAGCCTACGTCCATCATCAACACGCCAGGGTTGTCATTGATAAAGTCGTAAACCTTCTGCGAACCCATCAAGAAGGTCGAAACCATCTTGCCCTTGTCGATATTCTTTGCCTCGCCATTGATTACGCCCTTCTCAACGAGTGGGAGAACGCCATCGGCGAACATCTCGGTATGAACACCGAGGTTCTTGTGGTTGCCGAGCTGTGCAAGAACAGCGTTAGGAATAGCACCGATACCCATCTGGAGGGTTGCGCCGTCCTCGATAAGACCTGCGCAGAGGTTACCAATCTTGGTCTCCACCTCGTTTGGCTCTGCAAAGTGAGCCTCCTCGAGTGGCTGGTCGTCCTGAACGAAGATGTCAATCTTCGACGAGTGAATCATAGCGTCACCCCAAGCACGTGGAACATACTTGTTGATAACAGCAATTACCGTGTCGGCGCACTCTACAGCTGCGAGGGTAGCATCTACCGATGTACCGAGCGAAACGTATCCGTGCTGGTCGGGTGTCGAAACCTGAATCATTGCCACGTTACAAGGCACAGCACCCGAACGATACAACTTCTGAGTCTCGCTCAAGAAGATAGGAATATAGTCGGCAAAACCTGCCTGTGTGGTCTTGCGGACATTACCACCTACGAAGAACGAATCGAGCTGGAATACGCCCTCAAATTCGGCCTCTGCGTATGGAGCAGGACCCTCTGTGTGGAGGTGGTGGATGTGAACATCCTTCAACTCGCCTGCACGACCTCTCTCGCACATAGCCTTAATCAAACACTGCGGTACCGAAGCTACCGACGAAAGATGGATGTGGTCGCCCGATTTAATTGCTTTGACGGCCTCCTCTGGAGTAACAAATTTAATTGCCATTTTACTCAAAGTTTTTTAGGTTATTTGTATAATTTTGCATTCTGCATTTTGAATTTTGCATTCGAGGTTAGGCGCACTACTTGCGCTTAACCTCTACCTGCTCGTATCCCTCGATGATATCGCCAATCTTGATATCGTTGTACGACTCGATATTCAATCCGCAATCCATTCCCGAGGTAACCTCCTTCACATCATCCTTGAATCGCTTGAGCGAGCCGAGGCGGCCTGTGTGGATAACGATACCGTCGCGAATTACGCGGATAGGGGTGTGGCGGGATATCTTACCCTCGCGCACAATACCTCCGGCGATGGTTCCAACCTTGGAAATCTTGAAGGTCTCGAGTACCTCAATCGAGCAGACAATCTCCTCCTTCATCACAGGCTCCAACATACCCTCGATAGCATCCTTGATATCGTTGATAGCGTCGTAGATGATAGAGTAGAGTCGAATCTCGATCTCCTCCTGCTCGGCAACCTTACGCGCAGCGGCCGATGGTCGCACCTGGAATCCTACGATAATGGCGTTCGATGCAGCAGCGAGCAGTACGTCGCTCTCCGAAATCTGACCTACGGCGGCGTGGATAACATTCACCTGTACGGTCTCCTTCGAGAGTTTGATGAGTGAGCCCGACATTGCTTCTACCGAGCCATCCACGTCTCCCTTGACGATGATGTTCAACTCCTTGAACGAGCCGATAGCGATACGGCGGCCAATCTCGTCGAGTGTTACGTGCTTCTGGGTCATGATACCCTGCATACGCTGCAACTGCTCACGCTTGTTGGCAATCTCACGTGCCGAACGGTCGTCGTCCATCACATTGATAGAGTCTCCCGCCTGAGGTGCACCGTTCAATCCGAGCAACTGAACAGGAGTCGAAGGTCCTGCCTCCTTTACTTTGTTTCCGTTCTCGTCGAACATAGCCTTAACACGGCCTGTATATACTCCCGAGAGGATTACATCTCCGACGTGGAGAGTACCCTCCTGCACGAGTACTGTCGAAACATAACCACGGCCCTTGTCGAGTGTGGATTCGATAACCGTACCCTTGGCCTTCTTGTTAGGGTTAGCCTTCAAGTCGAGCATTTCGGCCTCCAAGAGCACCTTCTCGAGCAACTTGTCGAGGTTTAAGCCCTGCTTTGCCGATACATCTTGGCTCTGGTACTTTCCGCCCCAATCCTCCACGAGGAGATTCATCTGCGAAAGCTGCTCCTTGATGTGGTCAGGGTTGGCCTGAGGCTTGTCTATCTTGTTGATTGCGAATACCATAGGCACACCCGCAGCCTGTGCGTGGTTGATAGCCTCTACCGTCTGTGGCATTACCTTGTCGTCGGCTGCCACGATGATAATTGCCACGTCGGTAATCTTCGCACCACGGGCACGCATCGCTGTAAAGGCCTCGTGACCAGGGGTGTCGAGGAATGTAATCTTCTGTCCATTGAGGTTTACGGAGTATGCACCAATGTGCTGGGTGATACCTCCTGCCTCGCCTGCGGTGACGTTTGTCTTACGGATGTTGTCGAGCAACGATGTCTTACCGTGATCGACGTGTCCCATTACCGTTACGATTGGCGGACGAGGGAGCAAATCCTCTGCCGAATCGGCCTCGTCGTCGTTGATAGCCTCCTGAATCTCCGCCGATACAAACTCTACGGTAAAGCCAAACTCCTCGGCCACTACCACGAGAGCTTCGGCATCGAGACGCTGGTTGATAGATACCATCAAACCGAGGTTCATACAAGCCGAGATAACCTCCATAGGCGAGATGTTCATCATTGTTGCCACCTCGCTTACGGTTACGAACTCGGTAACCTTAAGAATCTTCTTCTCTGCTGCCTCCTGCTCGAAAGCCTCGTTCATACACTCGCGTACCTCCTCGCGCTTCTCGCGGCGGTACTTTGCGCCCTTATTTTTTGCACCCTTGGCGGTCAAACGTGCCAAGGTATCCTTCACCTGCTTGGATACCTCCTCGTCGCTCACCTCAGGGCGAACAACAGGCTTTGGCTGTGGCTTCTGCTTGTTCTTCTTGCCACCTCCCTGGTTCTGCTGGTTCTGGTTGTTCTGCTTGTTAAACTTGTTGTTCTTGTCGCCTCCCTGCTGGTTGTTACCACCCTTTGGAGCGTTGTGCTGCTGCTTGGAGATATCGACCTTGGCCTTGTCGAGACGCTTGCGATGACGCTTGCCTCCGGCAACCATTCCCGAGACATCCATCGTACCGAGAATCTGCGGACCTGCAAGGGTAGGGGTCTCCGTAGCGCGGAATACCTCGCTCTTCTTTGGCTCGACCTTAACCTCCTCGACAGCCTTTGGCTCGACCTTCGGCTCGACTTTCGGCTGTGGCTCGGGAGTAGGCTCCACCTTTGGTGCCGGAGCCACCTCTACACTCTTAGGCTCTGCTACAACCTCTACCTTAGGCTCCACCTTTGGTGCCGGAGCCGGAGCAGGCTCTGCTACAGGTGTCGGCTCCGCCTTCTTCTTTGGCGAGAGGTCGATTTTGCCGAGAATCTTTGGCTGCACAACCTCCTCCTTTACATCGATAGTGCGCTTCTCCTCCTTAGGCTTTGCCTCGGGTTCGATACTTACCGATGCCTTCTTGTTCATCTTCTCGCGGATGGTGTCGAGTTCGCTGCCACTTGGGCGATTTTTGCCAAACTCCTTCTCCAAAACGGCGTAGGTATCGGCATCAATCGGCGTATTCGGCGACGAATCTATCTCAATGCCCTTGCGGTGCAAGAAGTCGGTGATGGTGTTGAGTCCAACATTAAATTCCTTGGCTACACGTATGAGGCGTATCTTCTTTTCGTTTCCCATTATATTATCTTTTTTCCTATTCAACAATAATTTCACTTAGCCTATAACCTGATAGTCATAGGCAATCGAGGTGCGGACTACTACTCCTCGAACTCGGCCTGCAAGATTGCAATAATCTGCTCGGCCTGCTCGGTCTCGAGGTCGGCACGAGAAGCCAAAGTCTCGGCACTCATCTCGAGTACGCTCTTTGCAGTATCGCAACCAATCTCGTGGAGTTTGTCGATAATCCAACCCTCAATCTCGTCGGCGAACTCGGTGAGAGCCACATCCTCCTCGTCCAACTCGCGGAATACGTCGATATCGAAGCCTGTGAGCAACTTGGCAAGGCGAATGTTGAGACCACCCTTACCGATAGCGAGCGAAACCTGGTCAGGCTGTAGATATACCTGTGCGGTATTCTTCTCCTCGTCTATGGTGATGGTCGAAACCTTTGCAGGGGCCAAGGCGCGCTGAATAAGCAACGAGGTGTTTGCGGTGTACTGTATTACGTCGATATTCTCGTTACGCAACTCCTTTACGATGGTGTAGATGCGGGCACCCTTAACACCCACACAAGCTCCTACAGGGTCCACACGGTCGTCATACGACTCTACGGCAACCTTTGCACGCTCGCCCGGGATGCGGGCAATCTTCTTGATGGTAATAAGGCCGTCCGAAATCTCGGGAACCTCCTGCTCGAACAACTTCTCGAGGAAGAGATTTGCCGTACGCGAAAGGATGATGCGAGGCTTGTTGTTTACCATCTCAACGCTCTTGATGATAGCCTTGATGGTGTCGCCCTTGCGGTAGAAGTCGTTTGGAATCTGCTCGTTCTTTGGCATTACCAACTCGTTCTCGTCCTCGTCGAGGATAAGCATATCGCGCTTCCACACCTGGTAAACCTCGCCCGAAATCAAATCGCCGACCTTAGCCGAATACTCCTCGTAGATACCGGCGTTCTCGAGGTCGAAGATGCGCGATGCAAGGTTCTGACGCAACGACAACACTGCACGGCGGCCAAAAGCCGAGAATGGAATCTCGTCGGTGTACTCGTCGCCAACCTCGTATGAGTCGTCGATAGCCAACACCTCGGAGAGCTTAATCTGCGAAACCTCATCGGTGAACTCCTCGTCGGCTACCACCTCTCGGTTGCGCCAAATCTCGAGGTCACCCTTGTCGTCGTTGATGATGATGTCGAAGTTCTCGTCCGAGCCGTACTGCTTCTGCAATGCGTGACGGAAAACATCCTCCAATACGCCAATCATTGTTGCTTTGTCGATGTTCTTTAACTCCTTGAACTCGGCAAAATTGCTGATAAGATTAAGATTGTTCATTGTCTTTGTTCTATTTATTTGTTTTTGTTTGTTGTTTTCTCTCTTTTCCGAACTCCTATCCTTGTCAAGGCGCAAGCATTTATGGGGTTTACTGGGGGCGCACCTTCGGTGCTTACTGGGGTTTACGGGGGAGTTTTTTAGTTTTCCCTTAATAACCCTTAATAACCCTTAATAGCCCTTACTTGCCCTTACTCGCCCTTAGAAGTTTTCCGCTTTCCGTTTTCCGTTTTCCGCTTTATTTGTAATCAAGCCACTCCTTGGTCCACTTTATATCGTCGAAGGTGTAGGTCTGGGTGGTGCGCTGAATCTGTTTCTTCTTTTTGCCCTCCACGGCTACTGCCTCGTCGTAGGATATGGTTATCGCCTCGTCATTCACATCGTCGAGGGTGGCAAGAACCTTAACGCCACTCTTGAGCAGCACCTCCACGCTCTGGCCAACGAGCTTCTTGTATTGGCGAACGAGCTTCAGTGGCTCGCCAATTCCGGCCGAGGCAACGGTTAGTGAATAGTCCTCCTCGTCGCGGTCGAAGGCCTCGCCAATGGCGTGGTTGAGCATAGCGCAGGTATCTATCGAAACCGAGGTGTCGCTATCCAAAATCAGGTCGATGGTGTTGTCGGGCGTGATGGTGCAATCCACCACAAACATATCCGTACCCTCCAAAACACGCTCTGCAACAGCTAATAACTCTTTGATATCCATATAGTTGAGTGTAATATTGTATCGTTACTCCTTTTACAAAAATAAGGGGACCCACTGTCCCCTTACATCGTTCTTGGTGCAAATATACACCTATATTTATTAAAAAACAAGAAAAATAACAAAAAAATGCGCCTCTCGAAACCGAGAAGCGCAATTTTATCTGCAATCGTATCGATTACCAAGCGCAATCTACGCCGTTAATCTTGATTGTAACGTTGTTACGCGAGAAAATAGCGTCGTAACTCTTGTAGTTCTCAGCAGTGTAAGCAACACCATTTACGGTGCAATCTACAAACTCGTAGGTCTTGTCTGTTCCGATGCAGTCAATCCACTCGTTTGCAGTTGTACCATTGAAGGTAAACTCGCAGTTAATCAACTTTGCGCTTCCCCAAAGGTTAGCACCATTGTAACCCGACTTGCCGTTGCCGACAAATTTGCAGTTCTCAAATGTAACCATTGTCAACTCTGAACCTAAAGCGTTGAAGCCCGAGATAGTACAGTTCTTGAATACTACATCGTTCGCGCCACCATCGAAGTGAACACCATAGGTATTACCATCGAATACGCAGTTCTCGAACACTACGGTCTCACCTGCATAAGTGTAACGCAATGCGTTGCTACCGGTGAATGTGCAGTTCTTGAGAGTACCATTGATAGTACCACCGACAGCGTTACCACCCTCGTTCTTGAAGGTAGCACCCTCAACGGTTGCACCACTGATATTCAACGAAGAAGAACCTTTGAATACAGTACCCTCAGCGCACTTGAGAACAGTCTCCGAAGTGAAACCGCTTGTAGGCAACGTGTACTCGCCGGCAGGAACAAGAATCTCATTTGCGCCATTTGCAACAGCCTCATTGAGAGCCTGGTTGCGCTCTGCGTCATCAGCTCCGCTGATAACAGCTCCACCGGCGATGGCAAGTACCTCGCCATCGATAGTTACAGATGCAGCATTTGTATTGAGAGCACCAGCCTTGATATTCCACAAGTTGCTACCGCTGTACTCGCCAACACCAAAGCCTGTAGCCTCGCAGTTCTCGATGTTTACAACCATCTTTGCACCGTTTGCAGTGTTGATGTCGATAGCTGTAACCGGCTTTCCATCCCAAGTCTGTGCAACCTTTGCTGCAGTAAACTCACAGTTCTTGATGTTTACATTGAATGTTCCAGGAGCCTCTGCGTAAACCTGCAAAGCCTTACCCTGTGATGCGGTGAAGGTACAACCCTCGAAATCGCAGTTAGAAGCGTAGGTGTAGAGGTATCCGGTAAGCGGATCGATAGTACAATCAACGAATGTGTGAGGAGCATTGCTGTGGCAATAGAACTGACCTACAATCTTACAGTTGATGAAGGTTACCGACTTCGCGTGGCCGATACCGCCCTCATAACCATTGTTGGTAGTAACAAATGTCAAATTCTTGAATACCAAATCCTTATTATGGCCATATAGGCCTGGACTGTTGTTGTTACCATGCGGATTTGCAGGAGCATCGATTGTAGTCTTGTCGATACCTGCACCTGTGAGAACAAGCTCTCCGGCCTTCTCGTTTCCGAGTTGGTTACCTACATTGAAAGTACCCTCTGCGAGAACGATAGATGCGTTGTCAGATGCACCCAATACTGCGTTCAACTCTTCTACATTGTTTGCAGCTGTACCGATATTTACATTCTCTACGTTGTTGTTCTCTACAGTGTAGCCTGCGCCATAACGACCTACTACCTCGCCGAGAGTTGTTGGAACCTCGCTCTTGTAGCCGTTTGTCAAGTCCTGAGTGATGGTTACATTCTTAATAGTGTTGCCCGAAACAACGCCCTTGTTCAAGTAGCCTACAAAACCACCGAGGTCGCGATAGCCCTTAACGGTTGCGTTCTCAACGATGTTGTTCTTGTAAACGCCACCGTGTGCGAAACCTACCAATGCACCAACCTTGTCGCCATTGTCGTAAACGCCGTTTACTAACTCCGGAGTCGAAACAAGCTCTACATTCTTAACGTGGCAGTTCTCGATAACTACCGGCTTGCCGCCCTGCTCTATCCAAGCTACGATAGCACCTGCATAGTGGTTGCTTGTGAATGTAGCGTTCTCTACGGTGAGGTTCTTGATAGTACCACCTACCATATAGCCGAACAGACCTGCAGCCTCGTGGTGATTAACCGAGAAGTTCTTTACGGTGTGGCCTGCGCCATCGAATACACCACGGAAGTTGATTGTGTAGTGGCTATCCTCGACACCTCCGATTGGAGTCCATACGCCATTTGCGCGAGTTACGTCTGTGAGGTCGATATCGCCATCCAAAACTACGGTCTTGTCGGCGAATGTGTTGCCGCCATCTACCTGGTCAGCAAACCACTTGAAGCCATCAACATTAACGATGTGATAAACACCATTAACGATATAGTAGCCTGTGGTGTTGGTCTGCTCACCCTCGAACTCAGGCTTGATGATAACCTCGATATTGCTCTGCTCGATAAGGAGCGAACCAACGAGGTTTGTACGCCAGTTACGCTTTGC
>JAZQIS010000005.1:0-28322 GCA_045541235.1 Alistipes sp. | reverse complement strand
GGTATGGCATTCGTACACTCAACTTTCAATAATGTTATCGTAACCATCACCAATGAGGTCGGCGAGGTAATCAGCTGGTCATCAGCAGGTAAGATGGGCTTCCGCGGTTCTAAGAAGAACACTCCATATGCAGCACAGACTGCAGCAGCAGATTGCGCAAAGGTTGCTTTCGATATGGGTCTTCGTAAGGTAAAGGTTTATGTGAAGGGTCCGGGTCAGGGTCGTGAGAGTGCAGTTCGTACAATTCACGGTGCAGGCATCGAGGTTACCGAGATTATCGATGTAACTCCACTGCCACACAATGGCTGCCGCGCTCCAAACCGTCGTCGTGTATAATGCACGAGTCGAAAGAAGAGAATCACTGAAAAACTTAATCAAACAAAAAAAGTAAAGAACAATGGGAAAGTATATAGGACCAAAAACGAAAATCGCCCGCCGCTTTGGTGAGGCAATTTATGGTGCCGACAAGTCTCTCGACAAGCGCAATGTACCACCAGGACAGCACGGTCTTGCACGCAAGCGTAAGAAGGTGTCGGAGTATGGTACACAGCTTAGCGAGAAGCAGAAGGCAAAGTACACCTACGGTTTGTTGGAGAAGCAGTTTGCTCGTACATACGAGGCTGCAGCCCGTATGGGTGGTATCACCGGTGAGAACCTGTTGAAATTGTTGGAGTGCCGTTTGGACAACGTAGTATATCGTCTTGGTATCGCTCCTACACGTGCAGCTGCGCGTCAGTTGGTGTCGCACCGTCATATCTGTGTAAATGGTAATGTTGTTAACATTCCATCGTATTCGTTGCGTGTAGGCGATGTTGTATCGGTACGCGAGAAGTCGAAGACTTTGGAGGTTATTACTGAGTCGTTGCTCGGCACCAACCACAGCCGTTACGCATGGTTGGAGTGGGACGGAGCATCGATGAGCGGAAAGTTCTTGGCACGTCCGGAGCGTGAGGAGATTCCTGAGAACATCAAGGAGCAGTTCATCGTCGAGTTGTACTCTAAATAATAACTAATAACATACAATAGATTATGGCAATTTTAGCATTTCAAAGACCCGAGAAGGTAATCGTACTCGAATCAACAGCGTCGTTCGGAAAGTTTGAGTTCCGTCCGTTGGAGCCGGGTTATGCGATGACTATCGGTAATGCTTTGCGCCGAGTATTGCTCTCTTCGTTGGAGGGTTATGCTATCACAACCGTTAAGGTTGCCGGCGTTGACCACGAGTTTGCCGCTATTCCAGGCGTAAAGGAGGGAATGTTGGATATCGTTTTGAATCTCAAGCAGATCCGCTTTATACGCACTGTCGAGAATCAGGATTTTGAGCAGGCTACCATCAACGTAGCCGGAGTAACCGAGCTTACAGCGGGTTATATCTCGAACTTCTTATCCTCGTTCAAGGTTCTCAATCCGGAGTTGGTAATTTGCCACCTTGCTCCTGGTACAAAGATGCAGCTCACCATCACCATTGGTAAGGGCCGTGGATATGTACCTGCAGAGGAGAATACTCCAGAGAACGCCGAGTTTGGTTTGTTGCCAATCGACTCGATTCACACACCAATCGTGAATGTAAAGTATTCGCGTGAGGACTATCGTGTCGAGCAGCGTACCGACTACGAGAAGTTGAACCTTGAGATTACAACTGATGGTTCCATCAAGCCAAAGGAGGCTTTGAAGGAGGCTGCGAAGATTCTTATCCAGCACTTTATGCTCTTCTCGGACGAGAAGATGACCATCAACCTCGACGAGGTATCTTCGGAGGCCGAGTTGAACGAGCCTGAGTTGCATATGCGACAACTGCTCAAGACCAAGTTGGTGGACAAGGATTTGAGTGTTCGTGCTCTCAACTGCCTCAAGGCGGCTGATGTAGAGACCATTGGAGATTTGGTAAGACTCAATCGCAATGACCTTCTCAAGTTCCGTAACTTTGGTAAGAAGTCGCTTACAGAGCTCGACGCTTTGTTGGCATCGCTCGACTTGAAGTTCGGAATGGACGTTTCAATGTACAAACTTGATAAAGAATAATTATGAGACACAATAAGAATTTCAACCATCTTGGCCGTCAGGCGGGACACCGTAAGGCGATGTTGTCGAACATGGCATCGTCGTTGATTCTCCACAAGCGTATCGAGA
Organism: Alistipes sp.; assembly: GCA_045541235.1. Taxonomy (GTDB): domain Bacteria; phylum Bacteroidota; class Bacteroidia; order Bacteroidales; family Rikenellaceae; genus Alistipes. The sequence continues at coordinate 26,192 of JAZQIS010000005.1, read as the reverse complement.
CCACAGTGGCAAAGGCAAAGGCTGTTCGTCAGTTCATCGAGCCACTCGTAACTCGTTCGAAGGAGGATACAACCCACTCGCGCCGTATCGTATTCTCGTACCTCAAGCAGAAGGAGGCAGTTACGGAGTTGTTCCGTACTATCGCTCCAAAGATTGCAGAGCGTCCGGGAGGTTACACACGTATCTTGAAGACCGGTTTCCGTCTTGGAGACGGTGCTGATATGTGCATCATCGAGTTCGTTGATTTCAACGAGGCATACACACTTGGCGTAACTCCATCTGCAGCTCCTGCAGCTGAGGCAAAGCCAAAGACTCGTCGTTCGCGTGCGAAGAAGAGTACCGACGCAGTCGAGGACGCAACTGTAGTAAAGGCTCCAAAGGCAAAGGCTCCAAAGGCTACTGCCACTAAGGCTGCTGCAGCTAAGGTTGCGAAGAAGACTAATGTTGGCAAGAAAATGTAATTAAAAAGTCGTTCTGATTGGCTCTTTTTGAGCCGCTCTGCGATAGCCCGATTGCTCACATACGCCAAGTATGCTGCGCATCGGGCTTCTTGTTTGTCTCAAAAATAGCCCAATCATTGACGACTTTTTGCCGTGGAGTGTTGGGCGGACTCCGCTTCTTGTTTGGCAAAAAATTCCCTCAATCATCTCTGATTTTTTGTACATTTGTATAGCACTTCGATAATCCGCTTGCTCACATACGCTTTAGTATGCTGCGCAATGGCTCTTTTCTTGTGCCTTGTAAAATCTCTTTTTATACAATTTTATCTCTTTGCTTTCGGATTTTGGGAGACCATCTAAGATGGTACAAGAAAATAGTAGTGAGTCAAGTCGAATTTGTTCGAATGAAGACTTACTACTATTTTGTTGGTATAACTGCTATGCTGTTATCCAAAATCCGCAACATAGAAGAGAAACACAGTTTCTCTAAAGTTTTTTGGGCGACTTTCTTTTCAAAAAAGTCGCAAAGAAAAAAGTTGCGAAGGAAAGTCGCAAAGAAAAGAGTCGCAAAACCGAAGAGAGAGACTACTCGTGGTGGTAGGGTTCGCCTTTGATGATGGTGAAGGCTCGGTAGAGCTGTTCGGTGAAGATGGCACGTACGATTTGGTGCGAGAAGGTCATCTTTGAGAGTGATATCTTAGAGTTTGCGCGTGCATACACAGCCTCGGAGAAGCCATAGGGGCCCCCAATCATCAACACCAAGCGGCGCACACCGCTATTCATTCGCTTTTGTAGCCATTGAGCGAAAGCCACGCTGCGCATCTCCTCTCCGGCCTCGTCGAGCAGTACCACAAAGTCGGCGGCGGTTATTCCACTCAAAAGCATCTCCCCTTCGGCGCTCTTCTGCTGCTCTTCGGAGAGGTTCTTGGTATTGCGCAGGTCGGGCAGATATGTAATTGCGAACTTGGCATAGTGGTTTATACGCTTGGTGTACATCTGCACCAACGCATCCACCTCCTTCATATCGGTCTTGCCGACCACAATTAACTCAATATTCATAATAAAATTGTTCCGATGGTCTCTTTTTACGCTGCTCATCGGATGAAAAAATACCATAGCTAATGGCTAATGGATGAAATATCGCTGTTCCACTCGCCGTCTGCCGAGGTGCATATTACGGCGCGCTCCCTCTCTACGCTCTTGAGCCATTCGTATGCCTTGTACATATTGTAGCCATTGCCGGCAGTGTCGCCACCGAGGGCATAGGCGATAATGCAGGAGTGGTTGCGGGTGCGATAATACATCGCCTTCACACGTGCAAGGTAGTCGTTCAGCAACTCGGGATTGTTCGATGGAGTACCTCCAATTTTGCGATTTCCGGACTGCTTTGTGGGGTTGATATTCGCACGCTCTATAACATATATGCCCAATTCGTCGCAGATATCGTAGAACCACTTGGGCTGTGGATTGTCGGGGCATAGGGTGTTGATGCCCTTTGCTCGCAGAGCCTTCATCTCGTTGAGAGTAGTGGTTCGGTTAGGGTTGGCGTTGTATTTTTCGGATTTTATGGTTATTGCCTTTCCGTTGCGTAGAATCTTGCCGTCGGCAAGGGTGGAGCTACCTGCTCCGAGTCGGAATGAGATATATTCACGCGGCTTGCCATCGCGCTTGGTGAAGATTGTCAGGCGGTAGAGCTTCGGGTTTGTGTTGCTCCACAGGAAGCGGCTCTCGTCGCCTAAAGAGGTGCGTATGCGGAGTGTATCGACACTACGACCGCCTACCGGAAGCTCGCGTACGGCGTAGTCAATAAGTTTGTTTTCGGGCGAGTATATGTCGTAGCCTACCTGTACTCTCTCCTCGAAGTTGAAGTCGTTGCGCACAACGATATCGAGTTCGAGCATCAAACTCTTTTTCTCCTTGTTCTGAACGATGCGGGCATCGTAGTCGTAGATGTGCTTGCGGTGTTGAGCAAATATGTACGAGCCGCTATAGCGTTCTGCACTGTTTTTGAAAGTTCCCTCATCCAGCTCGGGGCATTTCGATGCGTGGAGTAGCAACAGCACCTCGTTAGCACCTTGGCGTAGGTAGGGCGAAAGGAGAAAATCGGCCGGAGTGTAGGCATCCTCGACGGAGGCTACCAACTGCTCATTTACGACAAGGTGGTAGGCCTTATGGATATTTTGGAGGTGGATATATACATTGTAATCGCTCCAAGCCGTAGGAAGATTGACGGTCTGCCCTACAACTACCACATTATCCACTATTTCGAGGCTTTTGGGTGCGAACACGATGTGATGTTCGGTACGGGAGTGGTCGTTTTTAAGTGCTGCATCGCGCAGGTCGTAGGTTGAAAACTCGGTGCGATAGACCTGTTGGGCCATAATCTCACCCGCACAAATCAGTGTCAATATTATTGCTATAAGCCTTTTCATAGTCAGATGTTTAGGAAACTTTTGACAAAGATGGCAAAAAAACAGCCAAAATGCAAGACTATATAACAAAAAACATTGCAGAGAGTAGCTCCCTGCAATGTCTGTTTAAGTAGGTTCTGCGTTGGCAATTAGATTGAGATATCGAGAATCTCGAACTTAATAACTCCTGCAGGAACTGTTACCTCAACAATCTCACCCTTCTTTTTTCCGAGGAGAGCCTTTGCGATAGGTGTGCCGATGGCCAACTTACCCTCGCGGAGGTTGGCTTCGTTCTCCGACACGAGGGTATATACAACCTCGCGCTTGTTGTTGTGGTTGAGAAGGGTTACCTTGCTCAAAATCTGTATCTTATCCTTGCTGATTTTGCTCTCGTCAATAACGCGAGAGTTGTTGAGTGTCGCCTCCAACTGTGCGATTCGCATCTCGAGCAGACCCTGTGCTTCGCGTGCAGCATCATACTCTGCATTCTCCGAGAGGTCGCCCTTGTCGCGAGCCTCGGCAATAGCTGCAGCCGCAGCCGGACGCTCAACCGAACGCATATGGTCGAGCTCCTCTTTAAGTTTCTTGTAGCCCTCAGCTGTGAGGTAGTTAATCTGTGCCATAATATCTCTTTTTTAATTATTCTTTTTTTTAAGCAACAAAAAAATAAGGAATTTCAATCCTCGCAAAGACTGAAATCCTGTTGTTCGCGAGACAAAGGTAAGGCAAAAAAATCAATTTGCCAAATCGATTATGCTTTTATCGGTGCTTTGTGTCGTAAATCTACTTTGCCGTTGGGCCGAAGGTTCGTGGACCTGCAATAATCTCCTCGTAGATACGACCAAATGGGTCGGTAGCGCGTACGCGAATAGTTGATGTTGGCGATGTTCGCTGCACGCGGAACATATGTTGGCAGTTGTTTCGTCCGAAACGAGGTTTGTTGCGACTATGCTTGAAGGTGATGGCGGTAGAGGTCACCACATATAGAGGGTCGGCCTGGTGTATCTGTCGCACACGCAGAGGCTTGTTGTTCTCAAAGACCTCCAACTTAGCACCCTTCTCGTGCCCCCACCAATTTATATATAGATACTTTGCAAAATCGTTGGTGCCGTAGTCAATAAATGTCTTTGGGTACTCGCGAAGAAGGTTCTGAATATCCATACTCTCACGGTAGTATGCCCCCACATCGGCCATGTTATATACGCGGAATGGCTTGCTGCTGCCCGACTCGGAGCGATGCTGCCACGATAACTTGCAACCTTCGAAATCAAAGACCTCGAATCCGGCAGGCACACCTCCCGAATTTATCGATTGATGACCATTATAACCCGTACGCCATCTATCTCCCGAAGTCGAGGCGATGGAGTGTTCGATGATGTTGGGATATTCGTTCGATTTGGATACGCGCCTATCCAACGAGCCCGATGTTACGAAGTGGACATTCTTGAAGTCGGCAAAGCAGTTGGCTATCGAATCGACATACTCGGGTTTGGTGAGTCGCTTCGATATGCGCCCTTTGCTGTTTGCTGTGAAGGTGGTGTGGTGCATACATACCACTATCGGTTTGCTCTTATCCTCTACGAGCGACAAATCTTTGCGTAGCCACGAGAGCTGGTCGGATGTTACAAAACGGTCGTAGTTGCGTTTGCCAACAATCTCGGTGGGGTATTTGCCTTTGCCCGGCTCGTTGCGGAATACGGTATTGTCGAGTACAACATAGTGAACGTCGCCGATATTCATCGAGTAGTACTTGGGACCACAAGTATAGACATAATGTCGCTCCGACTTGTAATCGGTAAGTCCTGTTCCCGGCACAGCACCGTCGTTATCCTGATCGCCCATAACCGTATAGAACATAGTAGGGTAGCGCAGCGTTGCGATAAGTGATACGGCATCGCCCACATCAAACTCGCGCGAATACCACAATGGGCAGTTGCTGATGTCGCCCATGAGGATAGTATAGACGGCTGTAGAGTCGTTACACTCCTTGACAAGGTTGCGTGCTGCAGGCACGGTACGCTGTTTGAATTGCAGAAGGTCGTCGTTCGAGTTGTGCAGAAAGAGGTTCGACATAAAGATTAGTCGATGACTCTTCTGCGAGCGTCTTACAAGGTGAAAATCGTGCTCCTCGGCCACAGTGCGAGGCTTGCGCAACGATGACCAAAATAGAGGTCGGATGTTTTTCTTGCACTTTGGCTCGTAACCCGTAGGTGTGATTACGAATACCGTATTTTGGAACTTATGCGAGGCGATAGCGTATCGTCCCAACGAGTCGGTCTTTACGATGTGAACTCCGTCCGACACCGGAACATTTGCAAGTGGTTTTCCTTCGCAGAAAACACGTCCGAAGATGGTTATCGAATCGCACTTTTGAGGCTTGGCCTGAACAGCCAAGAGAGAGAGTGCAAGGGTTAGGGTCAATACTATTTTGCGGGGGTCTAACATATTACTGCTCTGCTGAATATACTACTTGTTTGGTCTCGAAGAACTCCTCCTCGAAGAACTCCGAAATAGAGTGTCGTTCCCACCTTCGGCGGCTCGCATTCAACTCCTCGGTGAGGTCTCCACCCTTGAGGTAGAGGATGCCGTTTGGACGTGTGCCCGCCCCACCCTTACGCACCATGCCGCGCACCCAACCAACAAAGGTCGGCATATCGGTTACAGCGCGTGAAACGATATAGTCAAACTTCTCCTTCAGTTGCTCGACACGACCATTTACGGTGCGGATATTCTTGATGCCTACAGCTTCGCAAACACCCTCCACGACGCGAATCTTCTTGCCAATCGAGTCGCAGGCAGTGAATCGTGCATTTGGGAACATTATGGCGAGTGGTACCGAAGGAAAACCGCCTCCACAACCCACGTCGAGCACCTCCGCACCATCGGCAAAGCGGCACACTTTGGCTATGGCCAACGAGTGGAGGATGTGGTGGAGGTAGATATGCTCCATATCCTTGCGCGAAACGACATTTATCTTGGCGTTCCACTCTGCATATACCTCGCCCAAACGTGCAAATTGTTCGTGCTGCTCCTCCGAAAGGTTGTCGAAGTACTTTTCGATAAGTGTTATGCTATCCATCTTGTTGCTAACTTTTTGTCTGCTCCTCGCCTTCGGTGATAAGGCGACACATCATATTGCGCACCCTGAAGATTCGGGTCTTTACCGTTCCGAGCTTCATATCCAACTTTTCGGCAATCTCTTCGTAGCTGTATTCATCGATAAATCGCAACTCGAAGAGGTGTCGGTAATCCTCGGGCAACATCGCTATATATCGCTCTATCTGAGCTCGTTGCTGGGCGTTTATAATGTAATCCTCAGGTGTGGGTGCCGAAGTTTGCGAGGTGTTGCTGTTGTCTATGGTGATATTCTGCGAATTTAGAGCGTTGCTCTTTCGCGAACGGTTGAAATCTACGAAGGTGTTGCGCGCAATGGTGTATATCCAAGCCCCGAAATCGTACTTTGGGTCATACATTCCAATCTTGAGATAGGCCTTCATAAAGGCCTCCTGCATCAAATCCTCGACATCGTCGCTGTTACCCGTAAATTTTAGGAGCATGGCGTATATCATATCCCGATGGCGCGTAAAGAGGTTGTCGAAGGCTACACTATCGCCCTCGACCACCCATTTTGCCAAGGTGGAGTCATCAAATGCGCTATAGTCCTTTACTCCCACGGTTGTCTCTTTTTGTGGCTCGAGTTCGATGCAATGGCTGCACGCAAAACCGGTTCTATGATATCGTATATAAAGTGGCAACCCAACAATCCTTTCTCGCCCAGACGGTGGGTGTTGCGAGCCATAACAAAGAGCACGAGCAGGTATCGCACAATCGCCAATACGAGAGCTGCAACCTTAAATGGCCAAGGCATAAATATTAGTGCGATAAGTACTGCCACAAAGAAGAATAGACGAAGTATCAACTCGCTCTTTGCAAGAGCTGTTGCCATCTTTGGGTAGTATTGGTGAGTGGAGTGCAACTCCAATTCTCGCGGCCACCACCACGACCAGCCACCCCAAGTGTTCTCGCTACATGTAGCGCGTGGCGAGAGTACAACACTTATATTGTCGGGAGTTGCAATCTGTTGCAGGAAGAGGTCGTCCTCTCCGACGTTCATATTCAGATAGTTGTAGCCACGTACGTCGAAGTATAGCTTCTTGGCAAAACCCAAAGCGTTGCGCGAACCGGCGTAAGTTTTCTGTCGAACCGACGCTGAAATCCACTGCAACGAAGTGAAGAAGCGGTGTGTTCGGAAGATGTAATTTCTGAACCCCTTTTCCCTGACTACACCGCTGTATCCCAATACCACATCGCCATACATAAATCCTTTGGCGAGGAGTCCGAGCCAACGCTCCGAGGATGGTGTGGCATCGGAGGATGTGGTTACAACAAAGTCATATTTTGCACTCTTAATACCGATGTTTAGCGCAATCTTTGGCGAAACGGGGTAGTATGGCGAGCAGTCGATATGCACAGGCGAGAGGTTTGGATAGAGGCGTTGCAACGACTTTACATCGTCGAAGAAGTCATTGCTGTTGCCCACATATACCAATACAACCTCGAACTCGTGATGGTCCTGTGTCAGCAACTTCACCAGCGAGGTGTCGAGGTAGTTCGAGTCCTCGGCAAAGAGGGGAACGACAACCGAGATTGCCGGCTCTTTGTCGCGGAGTTGCTGCTTGTTCATCATTCGGTACGAAGCGATTCGGCCATAAATGCTGAACAGTAGCACTACAAGTACTACGAAAAGTACCAAAATAACGACCCCGAGAGCGATGCCCGCTATGCCGTAATCTGTTAAAACTCTGTCGATTATAGGAGAAAACTCGTTCATCTTTCCAAATAGTATTGTCATTTCTTTTGCAAACTTACGCAAAATTTCGCGAAAATTAGTAATTTTGCACAAGATTATGAAGTTTACTTTACAACATAAGGATAGAGCAACCGACGCGCGTGCGTGCGAAATTGTTACCGACCACGGCGTTATTCAAACTCCGATTTTTATGCCTGTGGGTACGGCGGCAGCGATGAAGGGTATCTTCCACCGCGATGTTCGCGATGAGGCGAAGGCGCAAATTATACTTGCCAACACCTATCATCTCTACCTTCGTCCCGGAATGAAAATCTTGGAGGAGGCGGGAGGCGTTCACCATTTTTCGACTTGGGATAAGCCGATGCTTACCGATAGCGGCGGTTTTCAGGTCTTTTCGCTTGCAGCCTGCCGCAAGTTGAAGGAGGAGGGTTGTCACTTCCAGTCGCATATCGACGGTTCGCGCCACCTCTTTACGCCCGAGAGCGTGATAGATACCGAACGTACCATCGGTGCCGATATAATGATGGCCTTCGATGAGTGCCCTCCGGGCGATGCTCCAAAGGAGTATGCTGCCAAGTCGTTGGCCCTCACCGAGCGCTGGCTCGACCGCTGTTTCAATCAGTACCACAAGACCCGGCCAAAGTATGGGCACTACCAATCGTTGTTCCCTATCGTGCAGGGGTGTGGCTATCCCGATTTGCGTGCCAAGGCTGCCGAGAATGTTTTGCAGTACAATGCCGACGGCTATGCTATCGGAGGTTTGGCCGTAGGAGAGCCGACCGAGGTTATGTATGCAATGATTGAGGTTGTAAATGCCATTTTGCCCGAAGATAAACCGCGCTACTTGATGGGCGTGGGAACTCCGATAAATATCTTGGAGGGAATATCTCGCGGCGTGGATATGTTCGACTGCGTTATGCCTACGCGCAATGGTCGCAACGGACAACTTTTTACGAGCGAAGGCGTTATAAATATACGCAACAAGAAGTGGGAGAACGACTTTTCGCCGATTGACCCCAACGGCACAACCTTCGTAGATCACCAATATTCGAAGGCATATCTTCACCACCTTGTCGTGTGTGGCGAGATGTTGGCTGCACAGATAGCTTCGTTGCACAATACGGGCTTCTACTTGTGGCTGGTAGGCGAGGCACGACGACATATTATTGCGGGCGATTTTGCGCAGTGGAAGGGTGTAATGGTCGAGAAACTCGGCCGAAGACTATAATAAACGGAGAACTGAAAACTGAAAACGGAAAATTAATTTTGAATTTTGCATTTTGAATTTTGCATTCTGCATTCTGCATTTTGAATTCTGCATTTAAGATATGATGGAGCCGCAATATAAGAAGGGACGTAGTTGGTGGCCGGGGTTGAAGATTCTCGACCGCTACATTATTCGTAAGTTTCTCGGAACCTACGTCTTCTCTATCGCCATGATTATTGTTGTGGTGGTTATCTTCGACTATGTGGAGAAGATTGACGACTTCACCACTACGAAGGCTTCGTTCGAGAGTATTGTCAAGGACTACTATCTTAATTTTATCCCATTCTTCATCAATCAGTTTAGTGCTCTCTTTACCTTTATTGCCTGCATCTTCTTCACCTCGAAGTTGGCCTACCAAACCGAGATTGTGGCGATGTTGTCGGGTGGTATGAGCTTCCGCCGATTGATGTGGCCCTACTTCATTAGTGCATTGGTAATCACTATTGTTTCGCTTGCGCTGAGCCTGTGGGTAATCCCTATATCGCAGCGTACTTGCGTGCAGTTTGAGCAAAAACATATAGTTCGCCGACAGCAATTCCAATACGACCGTCATATCTATCGCCAGATAGAGCCCGGAACATTCCTCTATCTGCGCGGTTTTAGTGCAAATGCTTCGCACGCCTCGTTCCTGGCTCTCGAAAGGTACGAGGGCAGTTCGTTGCGTTCGACATTGGAGGCCTCGGAGGCAAAACTCGACCAAGAGACAAAGCGTTGGACGGCAGCTCGATATATCACGCGCCATTTCGACAAAAATGGCGTTGAGACATTTACGCAGCATCGCAATCTCGATACCCTGCTCAACCTCGATATTATGGAGCTGGGAAATTTGCAGGTGTTGGTCAAGACGATGAACATTGTGGAGTTGAACGACTTTATCGAGCAGCAGCGCGCCAAAGGTTCCGATTCGATACGACAGTTGGAGGTGGAGCACCACATCCGCTACGCCTATCCGCTTGGAACATTTATCTTAACGCTTATCGGAGTGGCCCTCTCGTCGCGTAAGGTACGAGGCGGAACGGGACTCCATATCGGAATAGGAATCACTCTCTGCTTCTCGTACATTATGTTGAATCGAGTCTTCGAGGAGTTTGCTAAGGGAGGAACCTTGCCGCCACTTCTTGCGGTATGGTTGCCCAATATAATATATGCAATCATCGCTATATATCTCTATCGTAAAGCACCAAAATAGTATGAGTCTCGAGTTGATAGCAGATAAGTTGATGCGGGGAGAGCGTATAGATGCCACCGAAGCAAAGCTCCTTTGGGAGAAGGCTCCGCTGTGGCTGTTGGCGCGACTCGCTACCGAGGCGAAGATTCGCAGGAGTGGGGATAAGGTCTTTTACAACAAAAATTTCCACCTTGAGCCAACAAATATTTGTCTCTTTGAGTGCCGATTCTGCTCTTATCGCCGTCGCAAAGGCGAGGCCGGAGCGTGGGACTACTCTATGGAGGAGGTGCTGGAGCAGGTCGAGGCTCGCAAGAGGAGTGGTGCCACCGAGATTCATATTGTCGGAGGAGTCCACCCCGAGCGCGATTTATACTACTATGCCGAGATGATTCGCCGCATCAAGGAGGTGATGCCCGAGGTGTGTGTCAAGGCTTTTACTGCGGTGGAACTTCACTATATGATTCGTAAGGCGGGCTTGTCGATAGAGGCGGGTTTGCAGCTGCTCAAGGATGCGGGTATGGAGTCGATTCCGGGTGGTGGAGCCGAGATTTTCGATGAGAAGGTTCGAGCCGAGATTTGCCCGGGCAAGTGCACGTCGGCAGAGTGGTTGGAGATGCACGAGAAGGCGCACAATATAGGTTTCGACTCCAATGCAACGATGTTGTACGGTCATATCGAGAGTATCGACCACCGCATCGACCACCTTATGCGTCTGCGTGATTTGCAGGATAAAACGGGAGGTTTCAACGCCTTTATCCCACTCAAGTTCCGCAGTGCAAACAATGGTCTCGAGTCGTTGGGCGAGACCTCGGTGGTGGATGATATGCGCACCTTGGCTATGAGCCGTCTCATACTCGATAATGTGCCCCATATCAAGGCCTATTGGGTAATGTACGGCAAGGAGTCGGCCGAGTTGGCCTTGTCGTTCGGTGCCGATGATATAGATGGCACTATCGAGGATTCGACCAAGATATATTCGATGGCGGGAGCTGCCGACGAGCGTCCTCGATTGACTATTGCCGAGATAGAGAAGATGTGTAAGGCGGCAGGATTTAGAGCCGTTGAAAGAGATACTCACTATAAAGAAATTGAAAGATAGATGAAGAGAAATGGATTTGTGGCGGCGTGGTCACGTGGTTGGAAGAAGTTTAGGAGCTATCCTGTGCTGTTTAACCTCGCAATTATTGTATTGCTGTTGGGGGCTATCGTAGCAGTGTCGTACTTTGCGATGTCGATTGGAACGCGCCATCATGCTCGACGTACTGTGCCCGATTTTGTCGGGATAACAACGGCAGAAGCCGAGCGAGTTGCGGCGGAGAACGATCTTCAAATCATTGTGAACGATTCGCTCTATGTTCCTGCCTATGTGGGTGGTGCTGTTTTGGATCAGCTGCCAAAGGGGGGCGTTGTTGTCAAGCCTGGTCGTAAGATATATGTGACAGTAAACTCATTCCGCCAGCGTATGGTCGATGTGCCGTATGTTGCGGGTTATTCATTGCGTCAGGCCAAAAATATGCTCGAGATGGCGGGTTTGGGAATCGAACGCATCGAATATGTTCACGACCTTGCAACAAACTATGTATTGGCGCAGTTTGTCGGGGATAGGAAGGTACTCGAGAATAGTAATATTAAGATTGAAAAGGGTAGTGGCGTTGTCTTGCAGGTGGGACTATCTTCGCATGCACGCCCAATCTTCGCACCATCGGTGCTTGGACGTTCGCTTGTTGAGGCAAAGAGTCGCCTTTGGGAGTTGGGTCTCAATATTGGTGATGTTACCTACGATCCGGGTATTGCCGCTGTCGATAGAAGCCGAGCCAAGGTTTGTTGGCAGTCGGTTGCTCCGGGCCGATATATCTCCTACGGAGGCAGAGTGTCGTTGCAACTTACGCTCGATAACGCCAAGGTGGAGACGGCATTGAAGGGTGTCGATGTAAAGGCTTTGGAGGAGAGGATGATGGCAGATTCTATCGCTCATGCCGCACATCAGCGCCTTGTTGACTCTTTGGCAGAGGCCGAGACCGCGATGATGCACGAGGAGGCACAGAAGGCTTTTGAGGCCGATAGTCTGGCTCATGTGTCGCAGGATAGCCTCAATGTAGCGCAAAAACCTGATAGCTTGTCATCCACAGAACCTACCACTACACCACAAGAATAATGGCGGAGAGAGAGATAATCGAGGAGTTTGACGAGGATATCGAGGTCGATTTCGAGGGTGATGACGAGGAGTCGGGTGTGGGTGTTATGCCGCGCCGCTTCCTCTCGGATCAAAAACCCGACGAGAATGGCTTGTATGAGCATTATGCCATAACTGTCGATAAGGGGCAGTCGATGATGCGTTTGGATAAGTATCTCACTACGCATATGGAGAACTGCTCACGCAATCGTATCCAAAATGCTATTGACGAGGGCGGTGTTTTTGTAAATGAGAAACCGCAGAAGGCATCCTACAAGGTAAAGCCATTCGACCATATCTCCATGCGCCTTGCCTTTCCTCGCTACGAGGTGCAACTCACACCTGAGGATATCCCAATCGACATTATGTACGAGGACGACGATGTTATCGTTGTGAATAAGGAGGCGGGAATGTGTGTCCACCCCGGTCACGGAAACTACTGCGGAACGCTTGTCAATGCGCTCACTTTCCATTTGAAAGATAATCCTATGTTCCAGCAGGGCAATGAGCGTGCCGGCTTGGTGCATCGTATCGATAAGAATACCTCGGGTATTCTCGTTGTCGGCAAGAACGAACAGGCTTGCCAACACCTCTCGCACCAATTTTTTCTCCACTCCACGCAACGTCGCTATATTGCTCTTGTGTGGGGAAACTTGGCCGACGACGAGGGAACGATTACGGGAAATATTGGTCGTAACCCCAAGAATCGCCACCAGATGTATGTCTTTGCCGATGGCTCGGAGGGCAAACACGCCGTTACACACTACCGCGTGCTGAAACGCTACGGCTATGTGACTTTGGTTGAGTGCCGCCTCGAAACGGGACGTACCCACCAAATTCGAGTTCATATGCAGTATATCGGTCATCCACTCTTTAACGATGAGCGATACGGCGGTGACAAGATTTTGAAAGGCACGACCTTCTCAAAGTATAAGCAGTTTATCGAAAACTGCTTCGAGACGAGGCCTCGCCACGCCCTTCACGCCCGCTTGCTCGGCTTTGAACACCCAACTACTGGTGAGTATAAGGAGTTTACGCTCGACCTCCCGGCCGACTTTAAGGCGGTATTGGAGAAGTGGGACAACTACGCCAAAAATGCGCAGAACGCATTTTCGGAGTAACGGAAAACTGAAAACGGAGAGCGGAAAACTAATACAAACGGCTCGGAGAATCCGAGCCGTTTGCGTTTGACTACTTTGAGTATTTTTTGGCATCATTACCACAAAATAAAAAATCCGTCATTGCGAGAGCCGTTAGGCTCGTGGCAATCTCCCTTATTTTAATTTAAATAAAAAGATGGAGATTCCCACAGTCGCTACGCTCCTTCGGAATGACGGTTTATTTATTAAAGTCGGCAAATTAAATGGCAACGAATGGCAGCGAATGGCAATCGCTCGTTCCACTCGCTGAATGGCAATCCGACATTTTGTTATTTTTGCCATTAAGCAGTCGCAGACTGCGAATGCCATTGTATGCCATTAAGGGCGCAAGCCCGGATGTCATTCAATGCCACAAATCAAAAAGTTTTCCGTTTTAATCCTGCTACGCAGGCTTTTCCTCCTTCGCGCCTCAGCAAAGTGTGTAAGCACCCTCTGCGCTCGGCTTGGCGTCGGTTCCGTTTTCCCACTACAAGCGAAAATCGAAAAACAAAAAGTTTTCCGTTTTCCGCTTTCCGTTTTCCGTTTTTTGCTAACTTTGCAAAACAATAGGCCAATAGCTAAAAGCAAAAGAGTTATGGGTTTTTTGCCAACAACCGTTAAGGAGATGCGCCAGCTTGGATGGGACTATGTCGATATAGTTCTCTTCTCGGGTGATGCCTACATCGACCACCCTTCGTTCGGTACGGCGGTGGTGTCGCGACTCTTCGAGGATGAGGGATTGCGTGTGGCGGTTGTGCCGCAACCTAATTGGCGAGATGACCTGCGCGATTTTAAGAAATTCGGTACGCCACGCCTTTGCTTCTGTGTTACGGCAGGCGTAATGGACTCGATGGTAAATCACTATACCGCCAATAAGCGACTCCGTAGCAATGATGCATACACCGCAGGTGGGGCAGCGGGTTTTCGTCCCGACTATGCCGTAACAACATACACAAAAATCCTAAAAAATCTCTTCCCGACGACACCTGTACTTATCGGTGGTATCGAGGCTTCGTTGCGCCGACTTACCCACTACGACTATTGGCAAGACGAGTTGAAACCTTCGATTTTGGTCGAGAGTGGGGCCGATTTTCTCCTCTACGGAATGGGCGAGCGAGTTATTCGCGAAGTGGCTCGCGCAATGCGCAATGGCTACAATGCCAAGTTGTTGCGAGGTCTGAAGCAGGTGGGTTTCGTGGCGGATAAGAGATTTATTGAGGCTCTGCCGAGCGAAAAGTTGATAATGCTAAACTCCTTCGAGCAGTGTAAAAAGGATAAACGAGCCTTTGGCGAGAATTTCACGAAGGAGGAGGTGGAGAGCAACCGCCTCGAGAGCGAAAATATCCTCGTTGAGCGTACGGGCAACGACTATGTTGTCATAAACCCTATGCACGCAGCACTATCGAGTGAGGAGCTGGATGCAGCCTTCGACCTGCCATATATGCGTGCGCCCCATCCGCGCTATAAGGGGCGAGGCGATATCCCTGCGTGGGAGATGATTAAGCACTCGGTAAATATACACCGAGGGTGCTTTGGAGGTTGCTCGTTTTGTACCATTTCGGCGCATCAGGGCAAATTTATCTCGTCGCGTAGCGAAGTCTCGATAATGCGCGAAGTTAAGGCTATTACCGAGATGCCCGACTTCCACGGCACAATCACCGATATTGGAGGCCCATCGGCCAATATGTATGGCTTGGGCGGAAAGAACAAGGCTTTGTGCGCCAAGTGTTTGCGCCCATCGTGCTTGCATCCGAAAGTCTGCCCGAATCTCAATAATGACCACCGCCCATTGCTCGATTTGTATCGCAAAATCCGCACAACGAAAGGGGTGAAACACGCCTATATTGGCAGTGGCATCCGCTATGATTTGTTCGACAATTCGGAGTATCTGCGCGAGGTTGTGGTGTATCACACCTCGGGGCGATTGAAGGTTGCGCCCGAGCATACCGAGGATGGCGTTCTTAGGTTGATGCGTAAGCCGTCGTTCTCGCTCTTCGAGGAGTTGAATCGCAATTTTAATAGGATTTGCCGCGAAAATGGGTTGCGCTATCAGCTTATACCTTATTTTATCTCGTCGCACCCGGGGTG
The DNA here is from genome assembly GCA_045541235.1 of Alistipes sp. GTDB lineage: Bacteria > Bacteroidota > Bacteroidia > Bacteroidales > Rikenellaceae > Alistipes. The sequence goes on along the minus strand of JAZQIS010000005.1, from coordinate 10,696 downwards.
TCGTGAGGCCGATATGAGGGCTTTGTCGCAGAGAGTGTTGGGAAAACTGCACTTCACGCTCGAGCAGGTGCAGGATTTGACCCCTACGCCGATGACACTCTCTTCGGTGATGTTCTATATGGGGGAGAATCCATATACGGGAGAGAGAGTTTTTGTGGCGCGTTCGCAGGATGATAAACGTCGCCAGAAGTCCTATTTTTTCAAGAAAAATCAAAAATAAGATATATGAGAAACTTTTTATTACTTGTCGTATCGATTTTGTTTGTTGCCTGTGCAGGCAATGTGGAGATTAAGGAGTATGATAGCTTTAGCGAGGCTGTGCCTGTATGGAGCGAGGGTCGCGAGACCGAGAAAAACTTGACGCTCTCATTCCGCGAGGTTTTGGATGTGGGACTCGGTAGCGAGGCTGTAATACGTCTTACGGCTTCGTGCGACTATCGTTTGCAGGTAAATGGCGAGTTTGTGGCACACGGCCCGTGTGTTGCTGCACACGATTTCTATCGTATTGATGCTTACGACATTACGCCATATCTTCGTTGGGGTAAGAATATTGTTGCTATAGAGGTTGCCGGCTACAACTGCCCAAGCTACTATCTTCTCGACCAGCCATCTTTCCTGCAGGCCGAGATTGAGGTCGATGGCAAGGTGGTGGCAGCTACGGGTAAGGATTTCGAGGCCTATGCCCTCGGACAGCGTGTGGCGGATGTCAAGAAGTTCTCCTTTCAACGTCCATATACCGAGGCCTATGTGCTTGATAGCCACTATGCCGATTGGAAGAGCGACAAGGAGTGGAAGGCAACTGTTGCTCCCGAAAAGCTTGTCGAGCAGGGAACAAAGTCTCTGCTTTCGCGTGGTGTGGCATATCCCGACTATCGTCTCCACAATGCAGAATTGATAGATGGTAAAACGCTCTACAAGTTTGCTAAAAATAGCAGCGGATTCCTCCGTACAAAGGTTAAGGTGTTGAAGCCTACGCAGCTCACCCTGCGCTTCGACGAGATTCTTGGCGACGATGGTCGAGTGATGAAGCGTCGATTGAAATGGCAGTCCTACCTCATCTACGATTTGCAGGCGGGCGAGTATGAGCTGGAGACCTTCGAGCCATATACGATGCAATATGTTGAGGTTTTTGCCGAGGAGGGGACGGTCGAAGTTGAGCAGATTTCGATGCGCGACTATTGTAACTCGGATTGTCATCGCGCAAAGTTTGAGTCGAGCAACGAGGATTTGAACTTTATCTTTGAGGCGGCACGCGAGACATATCGCCAGAATGCCCTCGATATCTATATGGATTGTCCTTCGCGCGAGCGAGCAGGGTGGTTGTGCGACAGCTACTTTACGGGGCGTGTGGAGATGATTCTCTCGGGTCGAAGCCGTATCGAGCGCAACTTTATCGAGAACTTCCTCCTCCCTACCGAGTTCAAGGATATCGACAAGGGTATGTTGCCTATGTGTTACCCTGCCGACCATCGCAACCACAACTATATCCCGAATTGGGCTATGTGGTTTGTGTTGGAGTTGGAGGAGTATTTGGAGCGTACGGGCGACCGTGCAACAATAGACCGCGCGCGCACACGCATATATGAATTGGTGGCCTTCTTCCGCCCATACCTCAACGAGGATGGTCTGCTCGAGAAGTTGCCGAAGTGGGTGTTTGTGGAGTGGTCGCGTGCGAACAAGTTGGTGCAGGATGTCAGCTACCCATCGAATATGCTCTATGCCGAGATGCTCGATGTCGTGTCGCGCCTCTATGACGATAAGTCGCTTGCCGAGCAGGCGGCAGCTGTGCGTAAGGAGGTGTTGCGCCAATCTTTTGACGGAGAGTACTTCGTGGATAATGCCGTGCGCAATAAGAGTGGTAAGTTGGAGTTGAGTGGCGAGCATACCGAGGTGTGCCAATACTATGCCTTCCTTTTTGGTGTGGCATCGCCAGAGAGCCATCCTGCATTGTGGGCACGTTTGCGCGACGAGGTTGTTCCGGGTAGAGTAGAGAAGGGCTTGTATTCCGACCTCCACCCAATAAACGCCTTTATTGGCAGCTATCTCCGTTTGGAGTTGCTCTCGAAGCACGGATTGTCGAAACAGATTTTGGATGAGTCGATAGCTACCTATAAGGCTATGGCCGACCGTACAGGAACCCTATGGGAGAGTCTGCGTGCAAATGCAAGTTGCAATCACGGTTTTGCCTCGCACCTGACAAATGTGATGTACCGCGATGTTTTGGGTGTATATGAGATTTTACCTTGCGAGCGTAAGATTCGATTGCGCTTTATTGACAGTGGCTTGGAGTGGTGTAAGGGCTCGATTCCTATGGGTGACGAGCAGATAGATGTGGAGTGGAGCTGTAAGGATGGCGAGTTTGATGTAAAACTCTCACTGCCCGAAGGCTTTACCTACGAGATTGTCCCTACCGGCAGCAAGGTAACAATGTGATAGGAGAGAGCCCCTGACTTAAATTAGGAATTTTCCCGTTTTTCGATAGAAAAACTAAACGCGCAACCGCAATAAAAAAGTCCCCTGACCGAAATCAGGGGACTAACTTTGTTAGTATGCAGATACCAATAATCGGTACTCTTAGAAAATATAGTTCAAGCCGATATTTACGCCGGGCTTGTACGAACTCTTCATCTTCAACTCCGATACCGGAACATTCAAGTTGGTGTTGGTATAGACCTTGGTGTTGAGTGGTACGGCTACCTCTGCCGAGAGGATAAAGTTGCGGTTCATTGCCAACTTCAAACCCACACCTGCACTCATATGCAACTTGCGAGGCTCGCCCGTGTAGATAAGGTTCTGCTCGGCATTGGTGAGTGTCTCACCGCCAAGTGTCTTGCCTGTCTCACGAATCTGCTTCATCTCGTCGAGGCGATAACCCTGCACACACGCACCCATATCGAAGAATGGGTTTGTTGCGAGGTAGAAGTTCTGCTTGATAAAACGGAACGACACAATCTTGAATCGCATCTCGACATTTGCCCACGCATAGCCGTCACCAATTACGCTGTTGTATGGCACACCACGCACAGTGTTGATACTTCCCAGACCATCCGAGATGATTTGACGGAGGTAGAGGGTGTTGATATTCTGTAGGGTGTAGTAAGGGGCATTTCCTGCCAACTTACCCTGATATGCCACGTGGTAGGCAAATGTAATCTTATCCTTCCATACAGGTACATAGTGGCGGAAGTGGGCTGCCAACTTGAGGTAGTGGTAGCCATCCTTGCCTCGACCGTTGAGGATATCGGGCGAACCGTAGGCGTACAGCTCTGCCCAGATACCGCGCGAAGGGTCTGCCTCGTGCTCACGGCTATCATAGACAAGTCCTGCCTTCAACTCGAGATGATGACCTCCGTGAGCTTCGTTGGCACGGATAAGGCCGGCGCGCTGGTAGAGCTGCCAGAGCGATGCCGAATTGATGCCCTGAGCTTTAAGATAGTCGTTTGCGATGATGTCATATGCCGGATTGCCCTTCTTCTTCAAAGATATATCCTGCACGTCGTACCACCAATACGAAAGGCCTGCTGCCCAGCGGAAGTTCGGAAGAATTTCGCCCTGAAAGTCTGCCATGATACGCATTGAATTACGCTTGACGTTGTACATCGCCACGCGATTCATCTGCTTTTTGCCACTTGCAAGGTCGGTGTAGTATGGCGACGCTGCGCCATTGAAACCCATAAACGGATACATCTGCGCAAGGATATAGGTTGCAGCAAATGTAAGTCGTACCTTTGGGATAAGGTACTTCGAGTCGTAGAAGAAGTGGAGCTTAACCTGATCTTTGGTAGTCCACGACAAATCGACATTGAACTTGTGACGGTAGCCCGGGTAGGTCGAACCATCGCCATAGTCGAAAATTTCGCACAACGCACCAATTTGGAAGCCGGTGTCGCTGTTGTAGCCGATAGATGGGAATGGAGCGAAGTTCCAACCCTTCTTTACGGTCTGTTTCTTCTCGGTAGTTTGGGTAGTACCTTTTTTCTCGTCTTTTTTAGGCTCTGCCGAGGCGTCGAACGATACAAACATTATGGCAGCGAGTGCCAAAGCGAAGAATTTACGCATAATCAATCTCTATGTTGGTTTATAAAAATTTAAGCAGTTTTGCCATCAATATACCGAGGTAGTTTCCGGCGGCATAACCTATCAATCCTGCGCTGATACCCGTAACGAGTGAGGCGCGATTTTTCATTGCATTGGATATCATCGGTACAAATGGTGGCGAGTTGATAAAAGCCACCGACGAGATAACCATCGAGTCGGCATCCACACGGAACAATCTACATATTATGGCGTGGATGAAGAGCGAAACGAAGATTGCGAATATGAGGAATGCAATCATATTCAGATTCTCCATAATCTTCAGGTTTGAGAGGTCCGCCATCGAGGCGATAGCCAACGAGAAGATGTAGATGAGATACATTCCGAGGTCGTAGCTCTTGTCGAGCCTCTTCACAGGCTTCCAGAACGAAAGTGCTATGCCGAGAGTTGTCAGCATAAGGATAAACGGAGCCATAAACCATCCGCCCTTCTTCTCATTCATAAAGTTTGCCAAATCTGCACCGAAAATCCAACCGATAAGGTAAGACATAGCTGCGCCGACAACTACCACGATAATAGTTAATCCCAGCACCTTACCTATCTGCGCAAAGCCGGCTTTCGACCACAATCCCTTGTATGGATTTGCCTTCGTGGCCTCCATTTCGCGCTTGATTTCCGCCTCGTCCTCGGCCGAGAGTGTGCGCTTTCCCTTTTCGCCGTAGAGCCAACGGAAGAGTCGAATACCCCCCCCCAAGAGGAATACAAAGTAGAAGAAGCAGATTACAATGTCGTAGGTTGTGAGCAGCACATAGGTCTCGTTGCTGAGGCCCAAGCCCTCTTTTATTGCTGCGGCATTGAGCGTTCCACCCGTACACTTTCCGGCCAACATACCTCCAATTTCGGTACCTTGTTCAATACCCTGACCAAAGAGAAGATAGCCACCCACAACCGCCACGCATACCGAGATAATGCCGCTTGTCACGATGCGTGCTTGGAGCGATACTTCGCTGGTCTTGAAGGTGCATCCGAAGAGCATCATCGGAATAGCCAACGGAATCATAATGGTCGGGATTATGCCTTGGAGAGTCTTTATCTCTTCAGGCATAGGGATATTCGCAAAGATGAGTCCGATGGCATAGAGAATCATCACGGGGCCAATCTTATCCATCCACGAATACTTACGACATAGATACAACACACCTGCAGGAATCACGCAGAACATTGCTGTAAGCCACACAAAGTTGAAAATTGTCAATATCATAGATATTAAGTTTGGATTAGTCAAAATCAATTCAACAAGGCAAATATATACAAAATAGTGGTACGATGGTTAAAATCGGATAGTTTGAGCGTGTAAATAGGTATTTATACCTAATCGAATCTGCATTTTGAAAATCGTGAAAAAATAATTAACTTTGCAATGTTGGATGTGTATGTTCTAATACTATCAAAGATATGAAAAGAGGATTACTTTTGATTTTGGCAGCTTTGTTTTTGGGTGCAATGCCTGCCTATGGTTGGGGCCGTTTGGGCCACGCAACTATCGCAAAGATTGCCGAGGATTATCTCACTCCAAAGGCAAAGAAGTATATTGATAAGTACTTGGATAACAAGTCGATTATCCACTACGCATCCTATCCGGATGACTATCGTAGCGTCCATACTATCGACATCGGTTTCGATGCCACAAACTCTCCACGAACGACGGTTTGGGGCCACTCCTATCAGGCAAATACCGATGGTTCGCTCTACCTCAGCGAGCGCAAGGGCAACGAGTATGTCAAGAATTGTCTGTTGCGTATCGATCCCGTAATCAAAGATTTCAAGGCAAATCACAAGAGTATGACCGATTCGGCACGATTGGTGTCGTTGGCTTTTATCGTTCATATTGTTGGCGATATTCACTGTCCAAAGCATATTCGCTATGCCGACGAGCCAACCTCGGGCGGCTATCCTATCAAGTATCGCGGCAAGGACATCAAGTATCACGGCTATTGGGATGCAACACTATTGCTTGCCTACCATCCGTGGGGATATTTGGACCTTGCAAAGCTTATCGACCGCTACTCAAAGCGTGAGCGCGAGGAGATTGCAAAGGGCGATATATTCACTTGGGCCGAGGAGAATGCTCGCAATTCGCGCTTTACCGTAGAGCGTCGCGAGGGCTTCGAGATTACTCGTGCCATCGCCAACGAGGATGTGAAGTATGCTGAACAGCAGCTTGTTCGTGCAGGATACCGTTTAGCTGCCGTTTTGAACTCCTTGTTTGAAAAATAGCAGAAAAAATAGTCGTTATTTATCTATTTTTTTGAAAAAATATTTATATTTGCATACACATTTTTGAAAAAATATTTATATTTGCATACACAAAGTGTGCCCTTGCCCTCCCTAAATTGTTAGGGGGGGTAATTTGTTGAAACACAGACACTTACGTAAACAACCAAATAATAATTCAACTAAGATGAAAAATTTGACTAAAATTTTCTTGACAGTTGCAGCGTTGGCAGCCTTTTCGTGTACAACGGATGTGACTGAGGACCTCGCTGTAGGTCTTGGCGAAGGAAAAACTGCCATTACCCTCTCACTCGAGGAGTCGCGTACTCAACTTGGTGAGAAGGCCGGTGAGGTCTATCCTCTCCAGTGGAGCGCAGGCGACAAGATTTCGGTAAACGGAGTTGAGTCGGCAGAGGCAACTATCAATGGTGCAAACGCTGCTGTTGCAAGCTTCGTATTCGGCAGCACCCTAAGCACCCCTTACTGCATCGCCTACCCTGCAGCACCTGCCGGACAAGTTCTCTTTGCCGACAAGCAGGTTCATACCGGCAACACCACCTTTGGTAGCGGTGTGGCAACAATGTATGCCTACAGCGAGGATGGCCTCGGTATTCAGCTCAACCACCTCACAGGTATATTGAAGATTGGCGTTGTGGGTTCGGCAAAACTTGCCTTGGCACAGATTTCGACCGTCGATCGCGCCCCTATCGCGGGAGCTTTCGAGATGGATTTCACTACGGGCGAGGCTACTGCCACAACATCGGCTAAGGAGGTTATCGAGTACTCGTTCGGTGAGGATGTTCAGCTCTCGAGCGAGCCTACCTACCTCCATGTAGCTGTTCCTGCAGGAACCTACGACGAGTTGTACGTAACATTGTACGACACCGATGGAGGTGTGATGTACGCTACCGTTAAGGCCGACGAGTCGAAGCCTTTGGCAGTACGTAAAGTTCGTGAGTTCTCGAGCAATATCGTCTATGCTGCTACAGACCAAGTGTTTGTGGTTAAGGATGTTGCGACTTTGAAGAAGTTTGCCGAGCAGGCAGCAACACTCGACAAGGATGTGCTTTTCGTGGCCGATGTCGATATGACAGGCGAGGCTTGGACCCCAATCGAGGGCTATGCAAAGACCGTTCGCGGTAATGGCTATGCTATCAAGGGCTTGACTGCCCCACTCTTCGGCACTACAAACGCTTCGATTAAGGGTTTGCACCTCCGCGAGGTAAATATCGTGGTTAACGGTCTTTTGTATAGCGGAGCGTTGGCTGGCTCGATATCGGCTACCGACACCATTAGCCCAATCGTAGAGCACTGCTCGGTATCGGGTACTATCAATGTGAATAACGAGACGCTGACTATCCCTGAGGGCGCAGCGGAGACTCGCGTAAATGTTGGTGGATTGGTTGGAGTTGCATATGGTGTGGTATTTGAATCGTGCAACAACAGCGCCAATATCACCATCACAAAACCTCTTGCAGATGCTCAGGCCGTTCGATTTACGCAGGGTCTTGGTGGTATCGTAGGCCGTGTACACTGCTTTACTAAGAGTGATGCCACCACGGTTACATCATATGTGAACAAATCGACCAATAGCGGCAATTTGACATTTGGACACAGCACAGCTACCGACCCTTATCTCTATATGGGTGGTATTTGGGGTATTTCGAGCGATGATAATATCTCGGGTCATGTCAGCAACTCGATAAATACCGGTAAACTCTCTGCTAACAATAAGATCTACGCCCTCTATTTGGCGGGTATTGTTGGTTATGCAAGGTGTAATACCAACCAAGCGGCTCTGATGCCTGTTTTTGCGAACAATATCAACCGTGGAGAGATAGAGGTTAAGGAGAATACCGCTGTTGCCAGTGCTCTTAACATCGGTGGTATTGGTGGCAGAACAAATAGTTGTGCGCATAGCAATTCGCACAACTACGGAGCTATAAACATCCTCAAGGGTGCGGTTGCTTCGAATACTATCGATATCGGCGGTGTAGTTGCCTACATTGTATATGCTAATACCGCCAGCGGTTACAAGATTGCTTTTAACCTCTCGGATTGCTCGAACAATGCTCCTCTCAACTTAGGTATTGGTCGTCCGAGTGGTACCGCAAACACAATTCGTATTGGCGGTATTGCGGGATATGCACAGGCACGCTGCTACCGCAATGTAAATAGCAAGGAGGGAACAATTACTATCTCGGGAGACTACACTACAAACGGTGGTCGTGCTACAGCGTCCAATGAATACAAGAATGGAAGCTACGTTGTTAGTGGTCTTTACGGTTACAAGACCGAGGGCCGTATCTACGGAGGTAAAAACCACGCCGATATTATCGTAAGCGGTAACTGGACCGAGAATAACACCAAGACAATCTCGCAGTTGCGTGTTGCAGGTATCGTAGGATATCTCAGTACTAACCTCGACAATAGCGAGCCGTTTGTGGCCGATGGTAAGATTACCATTTCGGGAACGTTCGGTTGCGAGGTGACTGTCGGCGGTTTGATAGGTATTACCTATGCAACCCAAGGCGACGAAAGGTGTGATACCGATATCGAGGTTAGCGGAACTTGCAGCGGAGGCCTTGTAGTTGGCGGTATTGCTGCTATTCACAAGATGGGTTATACTGATGCGGAGTATCACGGAACAATCAATATTACCGAGAGTGCACAAATTGGCACAAGATGTAGCATTAGTGGCTGTCTCGGCAACGTGGTTGATTGGAATACAACCACATATACCATTAGCGGCTTGCGCAACTATGGCAATATAACTATGGCGGGAACAGCAACCAGTAATGCTGTCGTTTCCGGATGTTTGGGAACAACGAATATCGACAGCGACACAAAACCGCACGTTAGCAGCGACCTGATTAACTATGGAAATCTCACCGTAACGGGTACAGCAGCTGCACTATATCTCTCGGGTGTAGCACATCGTTGTTCGGGTAACGCAACTTCGCTCATAAATGGCGATCCGAAAGATGCCACCAAGGGTAATATATACTTCTCGGGAATAACAAGTGCAAAGACTCGCCTCTATATGTCGGGTGTGACATACGACTTCGATCAGAATGCAACATCTTGCGCTAATTATGGTGCAATCACTATGACCGGAAAGACAGGTTCTACGTTCCACTGCGGAGGTATGTCGGCATCATTCATGAATCCTGGAATGACTTGGACCGAGTGTAATAACTATGGTAAGATTACCGTGTCGGGTGAGGTTGGATCTTCGTCGGTTGAGGGCTCCGATACGGGTGCCGACACATTTGTTGGAGGTATTACCGAGTTGGTATCTGCTTCGGAAGAATTAAGAACATTTATACGATGTGGCAACTATGGCGATATCGAATTTACCGATACCTTCAAGTCCGCCAACGCGTTCCGTTCGGCCGGTTTCTATGCGCGCCACGAAAACGCTGGTGCAGTGGTAATGGAGGATTGCCTGAATGCCGGTAATCTCATTATGAACGGTTCTACAAGTGTTCGTACCTCTGGTAACTTCAAACTTGCAGGAGGCGTCAGCGATATGTCAAAAGCTTCCATTACAATCAAGGGCTCGTTTGTGAATAGCGGAAATATTACCGTAGGTGGTAAGAATACAAGGTCGTATGTATATATAGGTGGTGCCTTTGGTCATCTCTCCGGAACTTTCCAAATGTTGAATGGTGGAGAGGGCGAAGCAAAGATTGTCAATAAGGGTAAGATTACCTACACAGGTAATTCTGCCGGCACCTTGCGAATCGGAGGATTGTTTATGGTACTCGACTCGACTATTACTCTCGATAGTACATTCAAGCTTATCAATACCGGAGACATCGTTTCAAGCGGAAGTTACAACAGCGCAAGTGCTGACGTGACTGCCTACATCGGAGGTATCGTTGGTAACGGTTTGATAAATATAGCAAACGCCGAGTCTTACTCTAACATCCAGGCCTACTGGGTTAATGAGGGCACTCTCGCCACTTATACAGGTGTCGGTTTAATTTACGGTGGATCTCGTAGCGAGACCAGCAAGGCGACTGATTGTAAGGTTGGAGGCTCTATCTCGACAAGCCGTAATGTAATGGATGATGAGGATATTATCACCAAATTGAATAGCTCGAACTACTACAACTATATCTATGGTAGTGGTCTCAACACCGATTGGACGGGTACCGACAACTACGACGGCTGTACCCTCTTGACAGCAGCACCAACAATCGAATAACCCCTTAAAATGATTACGACAATGAAAAATTACATAAAGCCAAATTTTGAGATTTTCGAGGTCGTAGCCGAGAGGGGCTACGGCGAGAGTGTGGCTCTTCCGGGCTTCGGCACCGAAAGTGACGAGTTTGTATATTAGTATTGAGCGAAAATTCAATCAACTAAAAAACATACT
>JAZQIS010000004.1:0-10153 GCA_045541235.1 Alistipes sp. | reverse complement strand
CTATCTTCATAAAATTATTCTAATTGGTAAATTTTGCACCTTGCGTCGGTCGTTGAGTTGCTCACATACGCCTTAGTATGCTGCGCACTCACCGCCTAGCAACGCACAAAATTTCCTCAATTACCTCTAATTTTTAAGTTTAAAATTAAAAAAGTTTTCCGTTTTAATCCCACTTCGTGGGCTTTTCCTCCTTCGCACCTCGGCATAGTGCAAACAAGTTTGCTCTCTGCTCTCGGTTTGGCGTCAGTTGCCCTTCGGGCTTCACCGCTCCGTCTTGGCATAGCCTGCAAGCAGTCTCTGCTCTCGACTTAATCGCGGCGGTCCGTTTTCCGTTGATATCTATTTCGCCTTGTCGAAATAGATGTCCAACAACTCTTTCGCTGCAATAAACGAACTCAACTTGGCATTCAGAACACGCTCCTCCACATCGGCAATGCGGCTCTCAATCTCGGGGTTGAGGTAGAAGCGACTCTTCAATGTCTCGTTGATGCTCTCGTACATCCAATACTTATTCTGTTCGTTGCGGTGGTGCTGGAAGTAGCCGTTGCCCTTGGTATGTTCGAGATACTCCTCCACACCCTTCCATATCTCCTCCAAGCCAACACCTTCGAGCGAGGAGCAGGTATAAACCTTTGCCCTCCAATCGCTCTCGGGGGTAGGGAAGAGGTGTAGTGCATTTTGGAATTGGCGGCGTGCAACCTCCGCCTTAACCTTGTTCTCGCCATCGGCCTTAGTGATGACCATCAGGTCGGCCATCTCCATAATACCTCGCTTGATGCCTTGTAACTCATCTCCCGCGCCCGAAATCTGCAAGAGGAGGAACATATCGACCATAGAGTGAACTGCCGTTTCGGACTGACCGACACCTACGGTTTCGATAAAGATAACGTCAAATCCTGCCGCCTCGCAGAGTACTACTGTCTCGCGAGTCTTGCGTGCCACACCTCCGAGCGAGCCGGCCGATGGGGAAGGGCGGATGAAGATGTCGGGGTTGTGGCAGATGGTCTCCATACGGGTTTTGTCGCCAAGAATCGAGCCTCCACTGCGCTCCGATGATGGGTCGATAGCAAGAACTGCCAACTTGTGATGCAGCGATGTTACCATATTTCCGACAGCCTCAATCCAAGTCGATTTTCCTGCTCCGGGAACGCCTGTAATACCTATGCGCACCGAGTTTCCGGCGTAGGGCAGGCATCGCTCGATAATCTCCTGCGCCTGGGCATAGTTGTCGGGATTGTTGCTCTCGATAAGGGTTATCGCCTGCGAGAGAATTGTGATGTTTCCGGCCAAGATGCCCTCGACAAACTCGTCTGTAGTGAGCTTGCGACGACGTTTCTTTACGAAATACGGATTCACAATTGGCTGGTCGGCAACACCATCCGTCACCGAGAGTGCACTATCGTGATGTGTGTCACGGTACTCGCCTCGCTCGTAGTGGTCTATTTTTGTAAATGACATATCTGTTAATTTGCTTTGTTCTATCGTCTTAAAGTTGTTGTAACACTCTCGCGGCCATCCTTGAAGTAGCGTGCCGAGATAACCTTTACATCATCCGAAATCTCTACAGGCTCGCTCCATAGTGCCGACTTTGATGTTGGAGTCTGCTCGTTGAGCGTATAGCGAATCTCGCCGCCCTTGAATGGAGCATTAGCAATCAACTTGCCATTCTCGATTTTGAGTCCCGGCTGTGGAATGTGGTACTCCACCCCTCTGCGCTCCAAACTTGGCAATTCGTTGTTTACGAGGGTAGAGTAGTAGTGGTCGTAGCTGCATTGCGGTTCGGCATTCCATGCTCTGTCGAAGTTACCCAATCCCTTCGGAAATACGAAGTGATCTATTTTCGAGTGCCAGAGTTGTGTCTGCACACCGCGAATACGGCTCTTATCTTTGTAAGGGTAGGCAGGGTCGAACGGGTTGAGTGAGAAGGCTGTCTTTATATCTATCGGACCGGCCCAGCCGTTACCTACCTCCTGCTTGTTTAGCGAGTATATCTCTTCGAGATAGGTGGTCTGACAGTTCGAGAGAACCACATTTACACCATTCTCCACTGCCTTCTGAGCAATAGGCAACATGCGGTCAAAGCCCCAGAAGTTTATCCAACCGCAGTGGTCGGCCATTCGCTTCCAGGTAGGTTCGTCGAGGTGCTCGACAATCTCGTGCCAACCGCAAATCTTGATGTTGCGCGCTTCGGCAATATCCAATACTCTATTGATAAAGTAGGAGTAAAAGACCTCTTTTTCATCAGCACCCTTTGGCGACTTTGCCAATAGAGCCTGACAGGCAGGCGAACCAATCCATGCACCTTCGGGTACTTCGTCGCCTCCGATATGAATCTCGGTAAGCGGTACGCCCGCCTCGTTGTGCATCTTGATAAGGTTGTCGAATACCAAAGCTATAAAGTTGTAGGTCGATTCGAGAGCTATATCAAAGGTGTTGTCATTCATTCCTTGTGCTGAACTGAATACCGAGGTGTCATCCTTGTGTGTCGGTGTGAAACGGGTATCGCCTGTGCGACGCTCATAAGCGCGGAGAGCCACTACAGCAGCTCGGCTATGTCCCGGAAAATCTATTTCGGGCAAGATGCGAATTTTGCGCTCGGCAGCGTACTTTACCAATGCAATATACTCCTCACGAGAATAGTGACGGTTGCTAAGGTTGCTCATATCGTTTTTGTCGAGCGAAATAGTCGAGAGAACAACCTCTTCGGAAAACCACCCCTTGCCGTCGGGCTGCGGAATAGCTGTGCGTGCGCCTACGCTTGTAAGGTCGGGAATCTCGTCAATAGCAATTCGCCATCCATAGTCGTCGGTTAGGTGAAAATGCAATAAATTGAGTTTGTAGCGTGCCATAAGATCTATAAGGCGATACAGACTCTCCATTGTCTGTGTAGTGGATGCCACAAAAACCATAAAGCCTCGAATATCGAAGTCCGGATAGTCCTCGATAACCATATTGCTTACCTTAGTGCCATTCTCCTTGATATTCTCGAGCGTTGTGGCAGCATAGTATGCACCGAACTCGTCGGCAGCTTCAATCTTCACCTCGCCATTGAGGGTTATGCGGTACCAACCTTCAGGGTGCTTCTCGTCAAGCATCTCTACCTTTGCGCTCTTGCGCTCCCACTGCGATAGGTCAGTTACGCCGTTACCCTCGTATGTAATACTCTTCGGACAAGGTATGATATGCTCGGGCCTACTCTCCGATATGGCTATGGCGTTTGTGGCAAACACCTCCTCGCCATCGCTTGGGAGAGGCAACATCTTGTGTGTAATCTCTATCCTCACGGGTTTTTCTGTGCCATTTTGGTAGGATAGTCTGTTCGGGAATTTTTCCTTGTTCCACAGCTTTGCCGAGGAGCGATAACGTATGCGATACTCGCCGGCGACTTTTGGTGTGCCATCGGGGCGGAGCATGTGGGCGCGAGCTCTAAAAAGCTCAATTTTAAGGCCATCGCTCTCTACAACCTCGTAGCGAGTGAGCCCCTGTGACCAAAACCATATTACCCAGTCCGTTGCATCGGCAGGTATGCCACGTACTATAAATTCATGTTCATAGAGTCCGGTCTTTGGATCTATGTCTCCTTCGATCCATTCGACGGTTGGGAGTTGCGACTTGCAGCTTACGAATAAAGCAAGTGCACAAATTACGACGAAAAATCGCTTCATAATCCTATTTTGTTACTGTTTTTTCGATTGTAGATTTGTCGAGTAGTTGTGGATTGCCAAACCATAATGCCCGATGTTTGTGGTCGAGAATTACAGCATAGGGGGCATAGTTCACTCCAAAAGAGTCGCGGATGGGGTTTCCATCGACGATGACTCCTGCGCGCGGTGTTATGTAGTTCGTGACCCATTGGTCGATATCAGCTGCGCTTTGGTGGGATATAAGGATAAAGGCCACATTGTCAAACTCCTTGATAATCTCGTAGATGCGCTCCGCCGAACGGCGACAAGGGATACTTGCCGAGTGGATAAATTCAATATATGTATATTGGCTCTTTGCGGGAATGTTACCATCCAGCCACTTCGCTTTTTTGAATTGCGGAATGCGCTCCCCGAGGGCTATGGTTTGTGCCTCTGCTCTTGTTGCAAGCAGAGCCATAATCGCCAATGCTACATATACGAAAAATCGCTTCATCTCTTCTGTTGAAAGGTTAATCAACTACAAAGATATGATTTTTTCGATGAATGTCCAAACGAAAATAGCTTTAATAGTGGCGGATTTGCGACTATCTTACCACCCACGGAGTGATGTAGCTATCGCTGATAAAGAGTTGCTCCCTTTGGTCTATGTATTTGATAGCTGCCCGACTTATATACATGCAGCGCGGATGAATCTTATCCTTGCTGTAGTGTGCGTGGAAAACATAGTGCAGGCGACCTCTTTTGTCGTAGAAAGGGGCTCCGTGACCACTCCCTACAAGGTTGCGAGGGAGTTGAAGTATAGGGTTATCGGGCGACTTCCTCCATGGGCCGCGGATGTTCCGGGCTGTGGCGTAGCCGATGCCATATTTTTGGCTTGTGTAGCCATTGCCCGAGTAGAGCAAGAAGTAGGTGCCGTTGTGCTTGACAATGCTTGGCCCCTCATTTACTTTGCCCTCCATCTTCTCCCAACGCTGCTTGGGGCGGATGCAGAGGGTCTCGGTACCCGGTTTAATGGTCATATAGTCCTTTTCGAGCTCGGAAATACAGATGCTGAAACCTTTGTTTATAACCACATAGAGTAGGTATGGCGTGCCGTCGTCGTCGATAAAAAGCGTGTTGTCAATAGTGTGTTTTCCAGGGTGCATAGGTTCTTGCTTAACCTGCTTGAAAGGGCCTATCGGCGAGTCGGCTGTAGCTACGCAGATGCGCTGTTCGGCAGTGTAGTACATATAGAATTTTCCATTGATATGATAGACCTCGGGAGCCCAAAACCACTTCTCGCCGTAGGAGTCCCTCTTGTGTAGGGCCAATCCGCTACGCCTCCACTCTTTCAAGTTCTTGGAAGTATAGACCTCTATGCCGTTACGGTGGTGTGTGCCATAGGCGTAGTAGTTGCCTTCGTACAACATTATAAAGGGGTCGGCCAGCTGCACACGCTCCTCGGACGCAACCTCCCTTGCTGTAGATATGGTTGTATTGGTGATTGCCAATGTAACAACAAGTAGTGCAATTTGTAAAAGTCTCTTCATATTGTAGGGAATTTTTGTCAGCCACACACAAAGATAGAATATTTTTCCCGAAACGCCAAAAGTAAGATTTTCAACCTTTTTTTGAAATAGTTGGCTATAATTGCCAAAAAGTTTGTATATTTGCAGTAGAAAACAAAAAATGATTGCCTATGGAGCATTGCGTATAGTTTGATGCGCACAATTTAGACATATTAGAAGGAAAAGCATTTTGATTTATTCAATCTCTGACTAAAGTTTGGCGACTTAAATAGAGAACTTGGAATGACAATTGAAGTGCTCACGCAGCGGCGTGGGCTTTTTGTTGTTTCGAAGTTCTCGGGTTACGCCAAACACCCTGTCAGAGCGAGATACGAAAAGTACCGCGCTTTTTTTTGTGCGCATCCGAACCCTCTTAAAAAGGTACAACGGAGTAACCCGAAAAGCCGCAAGTGAGTAGGGAAAAGAGACTAATTAAAACTTAAAAGTTATGAAAAAGATTTTATTGTCGATCGTGGTGATGGTATTTGGTGTAAGTGTAGCGTCTGCTCAGGCTGTTACAATAGGCGCGTTAGTTAAAGCAGTAGGTGCAGCTGTGGCATTGTATAAAGCAGCGCCAAATGCAGAATATACAGTAACTATTGTCGCAGAGAATGGTCAAAGCTCTACGCATAGTGTTTCCTCTGCAACTGCTGCGATTAAAGCTGCAATTGTTGCGTTAGAGAATGGAGCCCATTCTGTTAATTTAGACTCAGCTTATCCGACTGTGCACCCTTCTTGCCGTAACAAGACATATTATCGAAAGGATATAAACTATCTGAGAAGCAGATAAATGTTCAATCGAGCCTCAATATCACTGTTGCTATTATTGGCAGGGGCTTTGATTTATGCCACTTGTCGGCAGGAGGTGTTGTTTCTGATGCCTATTAGTCCGGAGCTGTTGGCTAAAATCAAAATTGAGGTAGATTATGCCAATTGTGGTCTAATCACAAGTTGGGTAATCTTCTGCCTGCCCGATGCTCTGTGGTATGCGGCTCTACTCATCTTTCAATTGGGGTTGTGCGATGGAGGGTTAATGGCAAAACTTTTATTGATGCTTTCCATTGCATCCCCATTTATATTAGAGACAATGCAGTGGTTTGGTGTTATGCCTGGAACATTTGATTGGCTCGATGTGTTAACCTATTTATTAACTTTAATAATTTTTGCAATATGTCAAAGAAAACTATTGCGTCAATTTTGGTGCTGATCTTATTTGTAGTTATTGCCGCTGCAAGTTCTTCGGCGAGTAAAGTATCTGAAGATGCCGCTTATGACTTTGGTTATGGAGTTGGCAGAGTGATTAGAGATATTTCAAACTAAAGAAGAAATGCGAAATATAACATTGGTGTTGGTGATTGTTTTTTCAATCGCCTTGGTTTTTACATCTTGTAATTCACCCTCGCCTCGCACACCTGATATGATATTTGTGGAGGGCGGAATGGGCGTATTTGGTAGTGATGCGACGGATGCTGATGCTGATGAAAGGCCTATGCGCCAGGCGGAAATATCATCGTTCTATATTTCGACTTTTGAGATTACGCAATCTCAATGGGCGTATATAATGAAGGAAAACCCCTCTATGTTTGTGGGTGAAGATAGACCGGTAGAGTGCGTGTCGTGGTATGAGGTTCAGGAGTATATCTCCAAGTTGAATGCGTTGACAGGAAAAAAATATCGTCTTCCGACAGAATTGGAGTGGGAGTATGCTGCTCGTGGTGGTAAGCAGCAACGGACATATAGTTTTAGTGGTAGCGATAATTGTAGCCGTGTTGCTTGGTGGAGAGAAAATTCAGAGTATGGTACCTCTAAGGTTGGCGAGAAAAAGTCTAATGATTTAGGCATATACGATATGACTGGCAATGTGCACGAATGGTGTGCAAATGAGTATGATAGCTTGTTGTATAGTCGAGAAAAAATGGAACTTTCTATTAACTCTACTCCGATTTCGGAGGTGGTTGTAAAGGGCGGTGATTGGCAGTCTGCCAAGCGATATCTGCGCATAGCAAATCGTAATCATATATTGCCGGATACCCGAAATGCGGGTGTCGGTTTCAGATTGGTTCTGGAAGCAGAATAGGCTTGTTATATGTAGGTCTCGATAAGGATAAATTAATTTTCACATACAATATAACGGTCGGTAGCGGCTAGTAAGGGCTAATAAAGTGGTTTTGGGTGGTGCAAAGCACATCATTACTTGCCGCTAATAGCCGTTACTTGCCTTTTGTTGCATATGCGCCAATCTTGCTCTCTTGTCGCGTGTTTTGTTATTTATTTCACAAAAGGCGAAAAGTTTTCCCAAAAGAGTTGTTTATTTCCGTAGGAAATGGTATCTTTGCCGAGATTGTGTGGGTGTATGCCCAAAAATAGCAAAAAGAACAATTTTTTCTTTAACCAAATAAAACAAACAACTATGAAAGTATCTCACATTGAGCATCTCGGCATCGCAGTTAAGAGCCTTGATGAGGCGATTCCTTATTGGGAGGGCGCACTCGGATTGAAGTGTTACAAAATTGAGGAGGTGGCAGACCAGAAGGTTCGCACCGCATTCTTTATGCTCGGTCAAACCAAGATTGAGTTGTTGGAGGCTACTTCGGAGGACTCTACAATCGCCAAGTTTATCGAGAACAAGGGTATCGGTATCCACCATATGGCTCTCGCCGTTGAGGGTATCGAGGAGCAGTTGGCTGACGCCGAGGCACAGGGTATTCGTCTTATTGACAAGACCCCACGCAAGGGTGCTGACGATATGACTATCGCATTCCTTCACCCAAAGTCAACACAGGGTATTTTGACCGAACTCTGCGAGAAGAAATAAAAGTGAATTAGATATTTGGGCTGGTGATTATTTAGACGAGAAATGCAGAATGCAGAATGCAAAATGCAAAATGCAAAATGCAAAATGCAAAATGCAAAACCGACGCTGCGGAGCGAGGAGGAAAAGACTCCAAAGGAGGCTTAACTGCTATTTATAGCGAGAGCAGAGGGCGCTTGCATACTATACCGAGCCGCGAGGAGGAAAAGCCCTCGAAGAGGGGTTAATGCAGAATGCAAAATTCAGAATGCAGAATGCAGAATGCAAAATTAAAAAAAGCTAATGGCTAATGGCTAATGGCTAAAAGCCTCAAAAAAACAAAAAAAGCTAATGGCTAATGGCCACCGCTGCGATTAAGCCGAGGGCAGATGCTGCTTGCAGACTTTGCCGAGGCGGAGCAGTGAAGACCAAATGTCAATGGCTAAAAGCTAAAAAATATGGCTAAATTTTTTCACGATACAGAGCCTCTACATTTGGAGGCGGGAGGAGTTCTTGAAGAGCTGATAATCGCCTACGACACCTACGGAGAGCGTAATGCCGATGACTCAAACATCATCTGGGTATGCCACGCCTTGACCGCCTCGTCGGACGTGGAGTCGTGGTGGCCCGAGATGATTGGCGAGGGCAAGTTGCTTGACTCATCGCGCTACTTTATCATCTGCGCCAACTTTCTCGGCTCGCACTACGGCACAACAGGACCTCTATCGGTAAACCCCGCTACGGGCGAGAAGTGGTATGGCGACTTTCCGAAATTTACGATACGCGATATGGCGGCGTGTCATCAACGATTGGCAGACCACCTCAACATCAAGCGCGTAAAGTTGCTTATAGGCAGTTCTATCGGAGGTTTCCAATGTTTGGAGTGGTCATTGTCAAACCCCGACTTGGCAGAGAACTTGGTGCTTATCGCTACGGGAGCCAAGACGACACCTTGGATATCGGCATTCAACGAGTCGCAGAGAATGATTCTTGAAAATGATGCAACCTTTGGAGAGCGACGCGACGATGCTGCCGACAAGGGACTATCGGTGGCAAGAAGTGTTGCTCTATTGAGTTATCGCGGGGGATCTGCCTACTGTCTTACGCAGCAGGATAACGAGGAGTTGAAAGATAATCTCTTCTCTCGCCGAGTACACTCCTATCAGCGTTATCAGGGGGAGAAACTGCGCACGCGATTTGATGCCTACTCCTACTATCGCATCTCGCAGGCTGTTGATTCGCACGATATTGGTCGTGGTCGCGGTGGCGTGGAGCGTGCCTTGCAAGCAATCAAGAGTCGCACGTTTGTAGTGGGTATCACAAGCGACATACTCTTTACGGAGGTTGAGAATCGCTACCTTGCCGACAATATCAAAGGCTCGCAGTATCACCTTATAGACTCCTCCTTCGGGCACGACGGTTTCCTTGTGGAGGCGGAGTCGCTAAACAGACTTATTTTGGAATTTATAAATAGAGAATAATATGGCAGATAGAAAACTCACAATCGGAATGTTCGGCTTCGGCAACGTAGGACGCGGTCTGTACGATGTACTGAACTCCATACCTTCAAAAGATGCAGAGATAAAGCGTGTATGTGTGCGCGACATCACGAAGGATAGGGGCGTAAATATCCCCATCACCGATAACCCCGACGACATCTTCGCAGATAAGGAGATAAATCTCGTCGTGGAGTTGATAGACGATGCAGAGGCGGCTTACCATATCGTCAAGCGAGCCTTGGAGGGTGGTCGTGCGGTGGTATCGGGCAACAAGAAGATGTTGGCGCACCACCTACCAGAACTTATAGAGTTGCAGCAGAAGCACAACGTCGCGTTGCTATACGACGCTTCGGCTTGCGGAAGTATCCCCGTAATACGCAACCTCGAAGAGTATTACGACAACGACCTGCTCGTCTCGGTAAAAGGTATTCTGAACGGCTCGTCGAACTTTATCCTCTCAAAGATATTCAACGAGAACTACTCCTACGATGTCGCACTGCGTCGCGCACAGGAGTTGGGCTTCGCCGAGAGCGACCCGACACTCGATATTGGAGGTTGGGACTCGCTCTTTAAGTTGATCATCATCACCGTACACGCCTTCGGTTGTTACGTCTCGCCCGACAAGATATTTACATACGGTATCTCTTCGATGAACGACGACGATATTCGCTT
>JAZQIS010000003.1:0-9744 GCA_045541235.1 Alistipes sp. | reverse complement strand
ATCCGACTTCGACAAAGAACAGGCGACTCTCAAACATCTTCTGGTGTATCAGCACCGAGCCTTTGGCCTGCGTAGCGACAACCAAGAATACCGACAACAGGTCGGGCGTAAGTCCCGGCCACGGAGCGTCGGCAATGGTCATAATCGAGCCATCGATAAAGCTCTCGATACGGTAGTGGTCCTGCTGTGGGATGTAGAGGTCGTCGCCACGTCGCTCCATAGCAATACCCAGACGGGCAAACTGCGCAGGAATAATACCGAGATTCTCGAACGAAACACCCTTGATGGTGAGTTCCGAACGGTTCATTGCCGCCATACCGATAAAGCTTCCCACCTCAATCATATCGGGCAACATTGTGTGGGATGTACCTCCGAGCGACTCTACACCCTCAATTTCGAGGAGATTCGAGCCTACGCCCGTAATCTTTGCACCCATACGGTTGAGCATCCTGCACAACTGTTGCAAGTATGGTTCGCAGGCGGCGTTGTAGATGGTGGTCTTGCCTTTGGCAAGGACTGCCGCCATAACGATATTTGCAGTACCCGTAACAGAGGCCTCGTCGAGCAACATATAGCAACCCTTCAGCTCTTTGGCCTTGACCGTAAAGAATGCCTCCGCAGCGTCGAAATCGAACTCGGCACCGAGCTTTTGGAAGCCGATAAAGTGGGTATCGAGGCGGCGACGGCCAATCTTATCGCCTCCTGGCTTTGGGATATATCCCACGCCGAAGCGTGCCAAAAGCGGACCTACAACCATCACCGAGCCGCGCAGACGTGAGCAACGATTGCGATAGTCGTCGCTGGTGAGGTAGTCGAGATTGATGTTGTTGGCGCAGAAGGAGTAGCTGTCCTCTGACAGACGCTCGACCTTAACCCCCATAGCGGCCAATAGGTCGATGAGTTGGATGATGTCGAGAATTTGCGGAATGTTGTTCACTACAACCTTCTCATCCGTGAGGAGTGTTGCGCAAATTATCTGCAACGCCTCATTTTTAGCTCCTTGCGGTTTAATTTCGCCCGAGAGTCGGCGACCGCCTTCAACTTTGAATATTGCCATACTATCCGAATTTTTACCAAAGATAGTATATTTCGTCCAAATTTCCAAGGGAAAGCGCGAGCTTTTTTGCAATGGCCAATAAGTAGTGAGTAGTTTTATACTATTCTCCCTAATTTCCCTTATCTCCCTCCCCCCCCCTCTAATTCGTAACATTGGCTTAAACTTTGCAAATTCTCACTACAAAACCAATTAAAACCAAATTCTATGGAAATTTCAAAGATTTATGCACGCGAGATACTCGACTCTCGCGGTAACCCTACAGTCGAGGTAGATGTCGTAACGCGCAGTGGAGCTGTAGGGCGCGCTGCAGTGCCGAGTGGAGCTTCAACGGGGGCAAACGAGGCTTTGGAGTTGCGCGATGGCGACAAAAATCGTTATTGTGGTATGGGGGTATTGTCGGCTCTGGAGAGCATACGCCGTACAATAGCACCCAATATCATCGGACGTAGTGTCCTGTCGCAGGCCGAGATAGATATGGCAATGTGTTCGCTCGATGGTACCGTCTCGAAGTCCAATCTTGGCGCAAATGCCATTCTCGGAGTATCTCTTGCTGTGGCCAAGGCGGCTGCCACATCTCTCAACCTGCCACTATATCGCTATCTTGGTGGGGTGGATGCGAGGGTATTACCCGTGCCGATGATGAATATCGTAAATGGAGGTCGTCACTCCGACGCACCGATAGCCTTTCAGGAGTTTATGATTCGCCCAAAGGGGGCTTTGACCTTCTCGGAGGGGTTACAGATGGGTGTAGAGGTCTTTCACGCCCTTCGATCGCTACTCAAGAAGCGAGGCCTATCGACAGCCGTAGGTGACGAGGGCGGCTTTGCTCCCAACTTCAAGTCTATAGAGGATGCTCTCGAGACTATCCTCTCGGCAATAACCCTTGCGGGGTACAGCTATCCGAAGGATTTAACCCTGGCTCTCGACTGTGCAGCATCGGAGTTTTATACCAATGGTATTTACGACTATTCGCGGTTTGAGGGTGGTGGAGGCGTGCAATTCTCGCCCGCCGAGCAGGTCTCCTACCTCCGAAAACTAATCAGCGACTACCCGATAGACTCTATCGAGGATGGTATGGCAGAGAGTGATTGGTCGGGTTGGCGATTGCTTACCGAGGAGATAGGTGCAAGGTGTACCCTTGTGGGGGACGACCTCTTCGTTACCAATACCGAGTTTATACGGCGAGGCATCGACGAAAAGTGCGGAAATGCGGTACTTGTTAAGGTTAATCAGATAGGTACCCTCACCGAAACTTTGGAGGCGGTGGAGTTGGCGCATCGTGCAGGTATGCAGACAATTATCTCGCATCGCTCGGGCGAGACCGAAGATACTACGATTGCCGATATTGCCGTGGCGGTAAATGCAGGGCAGATTAAGACCGGCTCACTCTCGCGTACAGACCGAACTGCCAAGTATAATCGTCTGTTGCGTATCGAGTCGGCATTGGGGCACACTGCGAAATACGGCAATGAGTAGTTGGTAGTGAGAAACGATTTTTCCTATAAAGTAGGGGTGTCCAAAGATTTGTTGGACACCCCTGCTGCGGTTTCTTTCTGTATTATGCCCTTTTGGCGAGGGCTTATCCTCCTTGCGGCTCGGCAGAGGGTGTATGCACTCTCTGCTCTTGCTCCGCATCGTCGGTTCTTCTACTTGAGATGCTCAAGCAACCACTTGTTGCGGTCCTGATACATCTCGTCATATACGTAGTGGCCAATCTCATTGAGGCGATAGAGCTCCTTTGTGGTTGGTACTACATTATATACCGAGAACATCGATGTAGGGCAGCACGTTGTATCGTTGTAGCCGAGAGCGACCTTTACCGGAACACGGGTTCTGCGGGCAAAATTCACGATGTCGTAGTACTTTATGGTCTGCATAACCTTCTCGTTGCGAAGGTTGTTATCCGAGGTGGTGCGGAAGAGGTGAGGCCAACCTGCGCTACGCCTGTGGAGGTATGCTCCCAGGTCGGCAAGAGCAGGGTAGAAGGCGTAGAGGTACTTAACCTTAGGGTTGAGGTATGCCGTAGTGAACGACAATGCTCCACCCTGACTGCCACCACATACTGCAATGCGGTTTGCATCCACAAACTCTAAGCCGGCAAGGAGATCTACGGCACGCGCACAACCTACATAAACGCGCTTGTAGTAGTACTTGTCGCGGTCCTGAATGTTGATGCGGTTGTAGTTCTTCAGTGCGCCATAGCGGAGGTTGCGATAGACATCACCCTCCATATCGACAGGGATACCATGGATACCGACCTTTAGGGTTACCACATCGCCCAAAGCTACCAAATTCTTATCTACATCATATGAACGGACATTTGCTCCTGGCACCTTGAGTACGGCAGGGAACTTGCCGGGCTTGTTGGGTACGGTAAGGATACCGTAGATAAAGTCCTTCTCGCCATTGCGGAACTTCACGTTATAGACATTGTATTGGTGTGTGCACTTGTTTGGCTGAAGGGTGAGAACAGGCTCCAACGGAATCTTCTCGCTCTCCTTCATAGCCTTCTGCCAAAATGCGTCGAAGTCGGATGGCAATTCGGTTGTCGGTTTAATCTTCTCCACGTCGAAACCTGCTGTAGCTATTCCGCGATAGGTGTTTTCGCCCTCTGTGACATAGACCTTGCAACGCAAGAATCCGGGAACCTTCAAAGTGCCGATTTTGATGTTGCCTTCGCCATTTTTCAACACTATGCTCTCTGTTTTATGAGCCGGCATATTGTCCTCCGACAACTCGTACTTAATCTCTACGTTCTGCATTGGGGAGTGGTGCTTGAGCACCAACACCTTAAATACGGGCTTCTCGCCACACTTGTAGTTCCAATCGAGGTGGTCGGGCATAACAATAATCTTGACTGCGCGGTCGGAAGGGGTTGCAGCCGATGTGTTGTTGCACCACAACGCCTCAATTGCAAAAAACGCACAAAGAATCAGCAATAATTTTTTCATACTACGAAATTTAGGTTAAAGATTTATGCGAAGGTAGTAAAAATTGTTTGAAAAACAATCTGCTGCCTGCTAAATTTCGTTCTAAATCCAAAATTTATTTCTATATTTGTATGATTTGAAATCGAAAGTAACCAAAAACCATATAAGAGAATGATTAGACATATCGTAATGTGGAGATTTAACCGAGGTATGGAGGAGTCTCCAATGCAGGTTGCCGGCGAGATGAAGAGTCGCCTCGAGGCGTTGAATGGCAAAATCGAGGGGCTGTTGCGTGCCGAGGTTGGTGTAAATGCCAAAGAGAGCGCATCGTCGTACGATGCTGTGCTGACAGCCGATTTCCCATCGTGGGAGGCTTTAGAGGCCTACAAGGTCAATCCGCTGCACGTGGAGGTTGTCTCCTACTGCAAGGAGCGTTGTGCCTCGCGCGTAGATGTCGATTACGAACTATAACCAACCATCCACTATGCAGAAGAGAATCATCGAGTGCGTACCCAACTTCTCGGAGGGGCGCGATACGGAGGTTATAAAGCAGATTACCGACGCTATCGAGGCGGTTAAGGGTGTGAAGCTATTGGATGTAGATCCCGGCGAGGCCACCAATCGTACGGTTATAACCTTTGTGGGCGAACCCGAGGCGGTCTGCGAGGCGGCTGTCGCGGGCATAAAGCGGGCTACAGAGCTTATCGATATGCGCAACCATAAGGGGGCGCACCCTCGTATGGGAGCTTGCGACGTTTGCCCTTTGGTGCCCGTATCGGGGGTGACATTGGAGGAGTGTGCCGAGTTGGCCCGCGCTCTTGCCAAGCGTATTGCCGAGGAGCTGAATGTTCCGACCTACTGCTACGAGGCGGCAGCTTTTAGGGCGGAGCGCACAAACCTTGCCGTATGCCGTGAGGGTGAGTATGAGGCTTTGCCTGAGAAGTTGGCCGACGAGGCCCGTAAGCCCGACTTTGGAGCGCGTCCATACGATGAGGGGGTGGCGAGAACGGGTGCTACAGCTGTCGGAGCGCGAGATTTTTTGATTGCCGTAAACTACAATCTCAACACAACCTCTACGCGCCGTGCCAATGCCATTGCCTTTGATGTTCGCGAGAAGGGCCGTCCCGTACGCGAGGGCAACCCTATCGTCGGCAAGATTGTCAAGGATGAGAATGGAGAGCCGATAATGAGGCCCGGAACGCTCAAGTCGTGCAAGGCTATCGGTTGGTTTATCAAGGAGTATGGCATTGCGCAGGTGTCGATGAATATGACAAACCTCTCGGTTACACCTCTGCACGAGGCCTTCGACGAGGTGTGTCGCGCCGCCGAGGCTCGTGGCGTAAGGGTTACGGGCGCGGAGATTGTGGGACTTGTGCCAAAGAGAGCTTTGGTGGAAGCCGGTCGCCACTTCCTGCGTAAGCAACATCGCTCTACGGGTCTGCCCGAGAGGGAGTTGGTGCGTATTGCCATCGAGTCGATGGGGCTCTCCAACCTCAAGGAGTTCAAACCCGAGGAGAAGGTCGTGGAGTATATTCTCGAGGCGGAGGAGCGTAAGGGTGTAGAGCGACTTGTAGATATGACTTGTGAGGGCTTTGCCGAGGAGACAGCGAGCGAATCTCCGGCACCGGGCGGAGGCTCCATTTCGGCATATATGGGAGCCTTGGGGGCAGCTCTTGGTGCTATGGTTGCCAACCTCTCGTCGCATAAGGCTGGTTGGGACGATAGGTGGGAGTACTTCTCGGATTGGGCCGAGCGAGGTATGGAGATAATGAACGAACTCCTCTACCTCGTGGATGAGGATACCAACGCTTTCAACAAGATTATGGCGGTATTTGCTATGCCAAAGGGTACGGCTGAGGAGAAGGCTGCACGCGCTGAGGCTATGCAGGAGGCTACCCTCTATGCTACGCAAGTACCTTTGCGCACGATGAAGGCGGCATATCGCGTATTTGAGGTGGTACGCGCAATGGCCGAGTCGGGCAACCCGAACTCCGTATCCGATGCAGGTGTTGGGGCCTTGGCTGCTCGTTCGGCAGTGATGGGAGCTTGTCTTAATGTCAAGATTAACGCTGCGGGGCTGAAGAATCGCGAGGTTGCCGATGCTTTGGTACGCGAGGCTGGGGAGATTCAGGCGTTGGCGCAACAGGCCGAAGGTGAGGTCTTGGCTATTGTTGAGGGAAAAATCAACGAGTAGCGAGTAGTTAGCGGTTTTTCCTAATCCCCCGAACACCCTAAACAAACCTTACAAAAAAGAGCTAAAAGCAGAGATAAATATGACAGACTTTCAGCGAGATATATTGGCAGGAATCCCCGATGTGCTGCCTCCAAAGAGAGAGTACGATATAACGGCAAACCATGCCCCTAAGCGTAAGAATATTCTTACGGACGAAGAGAAGAAGTTGGCCTTGGCAAATGCGTTGCGCTACTTTGAGCCGAGACACCACGCGGAGCTTGCTCCCGAGTTTTTGGAGGAGCTCAAAAGGTATGGTCGTATCTATATGTACCGCCTACGCCCCGAGTATGAGATGTATGCTCGCCCAATCGACGAATATCCGGCGCGTTCGCGACAGGCGGCAGCCATAATGTTGATGATTCAGAACAATCTCGACAAGGCCGTAGCACAACATCCTCACGAACTTATCACCTATGGTGGCAATGGAGCCGTATTTCAGAATTGGGCGCAGTATCGCCTGACAATGAAGTACTTGGCCGAGATGACCGACGAGCAGACTCTCGTTATGTACTCGGGACACCCACTCGGACTCTTCCCTTCGCACAAGGATGCTCCGCGAGTGATTGTAACCAACGGAATGGTAATTCCTAACCACTCGTCGCAAGATGATTGGGAGCGATTCAACGCTATGGGAGTGTCGCAGTATGGGCAGATGACAGCCGGCTCCTATATGTATATAGGTCCGCAGGGCATCGTACATGGCACAACTATTACGGTTATGAATGCTGCCCGCAAGCGTCTCAAGGAGGGGCAGAAGGATTTGCGTGGAATGTTGTTCGTTACGGCAGGACTTGGCGGAATGTCGGGCGCACAGCCCAAGGCGGGAAATATCTCGGGTGTGGTGAGTGTTACGGCCGAAATAAATATTGCGGCTGCCGAGAAACGCTACAAGCAGGGGTGGGTAGATGAGCTCTACACCTCGCTTGACGAGTTGATACCTCGCATCCGCAGAGCTGTCGAGGAGCGCGAGGTGCGTTCGTTTGCCTATGTGGGCAATGTGGTGGATTTGTGGGAGCGATTGGCCGACGAGGAGATAAGTGTCGATCTCGGCTCCGACCAAACCTCACTCCACAATCCTTGGGCGGGAGGCTACTACCCTGTGGGCTACAGCTACGAGGAGTCGAATCGAATGATGGCCGAGGAGCCCGAGAGATTCAAGGAGTGTGTTCGAGAGTCGTTGCGTCGTCAGGTAACGGCAATAAACCGACTTACAGCTCGCGGAATGTACTTCTTCGACTATGGAAATGCCTTTCTTCTGGAGTCGTCGCGTGCGGGTGCAGATGTTATGAGGGAGGATGGCAAGTTTCGATATCCCTCTTATGTTCAGGATATTATGGGCCCTATGTTCTTCGATTACGGCTTTGGCCCATTCCGCTGGGTATGTACCTCGGGCAGGGAGGAGGACCTCGCTGTCAGTGACCGTTTGGCGGCAGAGGTGTTGGAGCAGATGGTCGAGGAGGCTCCTGCCGAGATTCGCGGACAGCTCGAAGATAATCTCCATTGGATTCGCCAGGCGAAGGAGAATAGGCTCGTTGTAGGCTCACAGGCCCGAATACTCTATGCCGATGCCGAAGGGCGTACCCGCATAGCTTTGGCCTTTAACGAGGCGATTAAACGAGGCGAAATTTCGGCTCCGATAGTGCTTGGTCGCGACCATCACGACGTTTCGGGAACAGATTCGCCATACCGCGAGACCTCGAATATATACGATGGTTCGCAGTTTTGTGCCGATATGGCTGTGCAGAATGTTATTGGCGACTCCTTCCGTGGAGCTACCTGGGTGTCGCTTCACAATGGCGGTGGCGTAGGCTGGGGCGAGGTTATAAATGGCGGTTTCGGAATGGTTATCGATGGCTCTGCCGACTCGGCACGACATATCGAGGAGATGCTCTTGTGGGATGTGAATAATGGTATTGCTCGCCGCAGTTGGGCACGCAACGAGGGGGCAATCTTCGCCATAAAGCGACAGATGGAGCGTACTCCATTGCTGAAGGTTACCCTTCCAAACCTTGCCGACAAGGAGTTTATCGAGCAGGTCTATAACGATAATAAATAGTTGTAAAATATCAAAATAGGAGAGTATGATACACTATATCAGTGCCGAACACCTTACTATTGCGCGTGTTGAGGAGATTTTGAGCCGAGGCTATACGATAGCTCTCAGCGATGATGCCAAGGAGCGAATTGTAGCCTGTCGCGACTACCTTGATGCCAAGATGGAGTATGCCGAGGAGCCTATCTATGGCGTTACTACAGGCTTTGGCTCGTTGTGTAATATCTCGGTCGATGAGGAGCGATTGTCGCAGCTGCAACAGAATCTGGTGATGTCGCATGCCTGCGGAACGGGGGCTCGTGTGCCAAACGATATTGTGCGCCTGATGCTTCTGCTCAAGGTGCAGTCGCTGTCGTATGGCCATTCGGGCGTGCAACTCATTACCGTAGAGCGACTTGTTGATATGTTTAACAACAATATCATCCCTGTAGTCTATGAGCAGGGTTCGTTGGGTGCTTCGGGCGATTTGTCGCCTTTGGCGCATATGAGTTTGCCACTTTTGGGCTTAGGGCACGTAGAGATAGACGGCGAGGTTGTCGAGGGCAGCGTGATGATGGAGCAGATGGGCTGGGAGCCTGTCGAGTTGTGCTCGAAAGAGGGGTTGGCTCTGCTTAACGGCACACAATTTATGTCGGCCTACGGGGTATATTCGCTTATCAATGCGCAGCGTTTGAGCCTTTGGGCCGACCATATCGGAGCGATGTCGCTCGATGCTTTCGATGGACGTTTGGAGCCTTTCGAGCACAATGTCCACGCCATTCGCCCCCACAAGGGGCAGATTGAGACAGCCCGCAATATCCGTGAGATATTGGCCGATAGCGAGATTGCCGTTCGTCCAAAACGACACGTTCAAGATCCATACTCCTTCCGTTGTATGCCTCAGGTACACGGTGCAACAAAGGAGACTATAGCCTATGTTGCAGGTGTGTTGGAGACCGAGATTAACTCCGCGACCGACAACCCTACAATCTTCCCCGATACCGACGAGATTATCTCGGCTGGCAACTTCCATGGTCAGCCTATAGCCTTGGCAATGGATTTCTTGGCTATCGCAATGGCAGAGTTGGGAAATATCTCGGAGCGTCGTATCTACAAACTCATCTCGGGCGTACGCAACCTCCCGCACTTCCTTGTGGCAAATCCGGGATTGAATAGCGGATTTATGATTCCGCAATATACCGCAGCCTCGATTGTGAGCCAATCGAAAGGGTTATGTTGGCCGGCATCGTGCGACTCTATCCCATCGTCGCAGGGACAGGAGGACCATGTGAGTATGGGCTCGAATGCTGCCACAAAGCTGTGGCGTGTGGTGCAGAATACCGAGCGTGTGTTGGCTATCGAGTTGATGAACTCGGCCCAGGCGTTGGAGTTCCGTCATCGCGATAACCTCTACTCCTCGTCTGTGGTGGAGGATATGTTCGATGCCTATCGCAAGGTGGTGCCATTTGTCGAGAACGATACGGTGATGTAC
>JAZQIS010000002.1:0-6214 GCA_045541235.1 Alistipes sp. | reverse complement strand
AACTGAGAAACTCCCCAGTAGCTCCCAGTAAGCACCGAAGGTGCGCCCCCAGTAAACCCCAGTAAACCCCATAAATCGCTTGCGCCTTGACAAGGATCGGAGTTCGGAAAAGCCCTCGAAGAGGGATTAAAACGGAAAACTTTTTGTTTTTCGGATTTCGCTTGGAGTGGGAAATTTGATTTTAAGTAGGTAAATACAAGGCGCACAAGAAAATCGCCCCGCAGCATACCTCTCTCCTAAAATGCAATTTTAAGTAGATGAGAGCAGGGCAAACAACTCTGGTATATGCGAGGAATAATTTTAAGGGTGCAGTTGCAACGCCATCAAAGGAAAATGAGATGGGCGCATACTAAGCGTATGTAACCATCTCATTTTTTACAGATAAGGAAGCAAATGCCCCTTAAAATTACTCTTCGTCGCCTGGAACAAGAATACGACCACAATACTCGCACACAATCAACTTCTTACCGAGACGGATGTCGGCCTGACGCTGCGGTGGGATACGGTTGAAGCAACCGCTACAAGCATCTCGCTTAACGGTAACAACAGCCAAACCATTGCGAACCTTTGTACGAATACGATTGTAGGCCACGAGAAGACGCTCGTCAATCTTCGACTGCGCAACCTTCGCCTTGGCTGTGAGCTCCTGAACCTCCTCGGCAGTCTCGCTCTCGATACCGTCCAACTCCTGACGCTTAACATCGAGGTCGGCCTGACGCTCATTGAGCTCCTCCTGTGTTACCTCGAGTGCAGCCTTCTTTGTCTTGGTTGCAGTAGCATACTCCTTCAATCGCTTCTCGGCAAGAGTAATCTCGAGCAACTGATACTCAATCTCCTTCTCCAACGAATCAAACTCACGATTGTTGCGCACAATACCCTGCTGCTCCTTGTAGCGAGCGATAAGAGCATTAGCCTCCTCGATCTCGCGCTGACGCTGCTTGGTGAGAGATGCCAACTCCTCAATCTCGCGGTTGATATTGTCGAGGCGTGTATTCAAACCGGCAACGGTATCCTCCAAATCCTCAACCTCCAAAGGCAACTCACCCTTAACCTTATTGATTTCGTCAATCTGAGAGTCAATTTTCTGCAACTCGTAGAGTGCAACAATCTTCTCGTACATCGAGTAATCTACCTCTGCTGTCTTTTTCTTTGTAGCCATATATCTAAATTTTATTCTTTTTCCCTTCTCGAAAAACGGAACATCCGCCCTCAACTATTTACACATCAAACCATTACACAAAGTAGTGTACCGGATTTTTCGATTGAGCGCTCTTATGGAGCGCAAAGTTAATAAAAATTTTTGATAAAATATCAAATAAAATCGCAATTGCGCAAAATTCACTCTCGAAATGTCCCATATCCACAACCACAAACTTGGAATCGGGGGTGTAGAAATCGTTGTATTTCAGGTCGGATGTAAGGTACACGTCACACCCCGAAGCACTCGCCTCTCTCATCAACGATGCTCCGGCTCCAGTGCAAATTGCGACACGTCGAACCTCGCCCCCTATCAGTGCACTATGTCGCAACGCCTTTACAGAGAAGGTCTGTTGTACAAGTCGCAGAAAATCGCACTCCGACATAG
Source organism: Alistipes sp. (assembly GCA_045541235.1). Lineage (GTDB taxonomy): Bacteria > Bacteroidota > Bacteroidia > Bacteroidales > Rikenellaceae > Alistipes. The sequence continues at coordinate 4,629 of JAZQIS010000002.1, read as the reverse complement.
GCTTTACCAGCGTTCCGACAACGCCGAAGCCTGCACCATCGGAGGTCGGTTGCAGCACCTCCATATCCTGCAGCTCGAGCATTTCGCCCACACGCCAACTCATTCCGTTTGGTGCAGAATCGAGGTTTGTATGACAAGCATAGAGGGCAATATTGTTGCGAATAGCCTTCTCGACACATCTCTCTACTACCGATGCCGAATTAAGCCGCTTCAGGGGGTGGAAGATTATTGGATGATGAGTAATAATCAGACCGCATTTTTTTGCTATCGCCTCCTCTATCACCTCCTCGGTAACATCTACGGCCAACAGCACGCCACCTTGCAACTCATCCTCAAGGCGACCCACTACCAGACCTGCATTATCGTATGACTCTTGCAACGAGAGTGGCGCAAACCGCTCAATAGGAGCTACTATATCCTTAATTTTCATAGGCTTAACTAAAATAGAGTCTGCTCAAAGAATGGGAATAGAGGTCGCTCAACAACACCCTCCTCACCAATCAATTTACGACGTGGAGCTCGCTTCTTCTTTGGCTTAGAGGCTGGCTTTGTCTCAACAACGGGTTCTGCCGCAGGCGCGTCTGCCGCAGGCTCTTCTGTCACAGGTTCTTCGGCTACCGCTGCAACATACTCTTTCTCCTCCGACTCCGAAATAGCGCACTCTTCAACCATCTCCTCCACTTCAGCAACACTCTCGGACTCTACGACCGTCTCCGCAACTGAAGTCACAGGCGCAACCTCATCTGCCACAAGTGGCTCATCATCAAGCTGTTCATCAACCAACAGCTCCGTCTCGCCGATACCGTTACGCATCTCGACAAGCATAGCACGCACCCTCTGCAACTGCTCCAGAAGAGCCATATCGGAGTCCTTTTCAGCAACCTCGATACTTCTTTTACGCATCGCCTTTTGCGCACCCTCGATGGTCATCTTCTTCTCCTTGAGGAGGTGATAGATACGCTTCAGTTTCTGAATATCCTGCTTGGTAAACATTCTGTTACCCTTGGCATTACGCTTCGGGCGCAGGCAGCTAAATTGTGAGCACCAATAGCGAATCAAAGATGGTTCAACATCGAACATCTCGGTAACTTCGCCCATAGAATAGTAGAGTTTCTCAACCATATATTTTAGGTAATTTTATTTATTCAATATCTTCAGTGAATTGGGATAGAGGTTGTTACACCTTGCCCCAACCCTCTTGGCAAAACCTAAAGATAGTCCATTGTGCGTCAATAGGTTAATACCCTCTCTCATCTCCCCAACCGAGATGTCACGCTTACGAAGATAGTCCAAAGCTCTCTCCTCGTCAAGCTCCTCGACGGCTACAGCACCGCGCTCCAAACCGACATACTGCGACAGAGCCCAATCGGGTTTGAGTTTACCCTTGAAAATCTGCCCCATCGCAACGCCCGAGTATATGGCAGTCAAACTCTCGGACAGGGCTTGCACCGCCTTAAACTGCTCGGCTCGATAGGCATACACCATATCTGCGACAGTTGCAAATGTGTACTTATCAGGCGATTGCAGCCATTTCATAAGTTCTTTACGCGAGTTCTTATCAACCTCCTGCATCACTTTTTTCCTCGCTTTGGGAGTGCGCTGTGTCGTATCTTCGGCCTTGCGGGCAACAGCTACAAAAAGGCCCTCGCTATCGCTCTTATGAGGAAAAAATCTAAAGGTTTGAAAGGGTCCAACCTCGCCCCTCACTACACCCCAAGCATCATCCGTATCAACTCGTTCGGATGGGACGAAAACATCGCCACGCTCCTCGATAAAGTTTCGTAACACACCCTCATCCTCCTCGTCATTGAAGGTACAGGTGCTATAGATAAAGAGTCCGCCATCGCGCAACGACTGCCACGCCTCTCGCACTATCGACAGCTGTCGTGCCACGCACATCTTTACAGCCTCGTTACTCCAATCCTCCCGCGCAACCTCCTCCTTGCGGAACATTCCTTCGCCCGAGCAAGGGGCATCGACAGCTACGACATCGAACCATCCCTCAAACTGCGCAAGGTGCTCGGGTGAATTATTGGTAACCAACACATTACCCATACCCCACTTGCGCACATTGTCGGCCAAAACATTGGCTCGCGAACGCACATATTCATTAGCAACCACCAACCCCGACTCGCCCACTGCCGTCGAATATATCGTAGTCTTGCCACCCGGAGCTGCGCACATATCCAATACACGCTTGCCCTGCAACTCCTCCTTCGAGAGGAGATAATCGATAAACTGCGAAGCGGCCTCCTGCACATAGTAGGCTCCCGCGTGAAAGGCTGTATCGAGGGTAAAGAGGGGTCGCTCCTTGAGTTTTCGCCCATAGCGACTCCACGCCACCTGCTCGCCATTGCTCCACACACCACTATCGCCACACTTCATCGGATTGAGACGTATGGCAACGGGCGACTCACCATTGAGGGCCTCGAAAAGGCGTTCGGCCTCCTCCTCCCCCAACTGCTTCCTCATTCGCTCCTCAAAGGCGACAGGCAGTGCTTTCATTGGCTACTTTTTCGATGCTTTAATGGCATCCAGACGCTCGTAGAGAGCCTCCAACACCTTTGCATTTTCGAGGAAATCGCTATTATCCTTATCGATAACAAAGACCTCTCCCTTGTAGTTATTCTCAATCCAATCGTTGTATCGCTCATTGAGTCGTTCGAGATACTCAATCTCGATATTCTGCTCATAATCGCGGCCTCGCTTACGAATTTGCTTCACCAAGGTTGGCACACTCGCCTTCAGGTAGATGAGCAAATCGGGCTGAGGAATGAGATTTGTCGAGATGTCGAACAACTTCATATAGGTTCCGAAATCGCGCGACGACATCGAGCCCATCTGATGGAGATTGCCGGCAAAAATATGGGCATCCTCATAGATGGTGCGGTCCTGAAAGATATCCTCCGAGCCATCTGCCAACATATCCATTGTCTGGCGGATACGACTTGCAAGGAAGTGTACCTGGAATTGGAACGCCCAACGATTCATATCCTCGTAAAAGTCGTTGATATAAGGATTGTCGATATCCTCATAGTAGGCCTTTGCACCGTAGTGCTTGGTCAAAATCTCGGTCAGCGTAGTCTTGCCACTACCGATATTTCCTGCAATTGCTATATACATCTCTTATATTTATTTTATTATTTATTCACCCTTTAATTGAAGTAATAGCCCACCTTGGAGATAGCCGAAGGCATCGCAAAGACCACAACTCTATCGTACGCCGTGATTTTGGTGTCGCCCGATGCGATAAAGACCTTGTCGCCTCGTACTACGCCACCGATAATAACGTCGGCAGGCAGGCCCAAATCGCGTATAGCTGCCTTTGTAGCAGGCGAATTTGGCTTGACGATAAACTCCAAAACCTCGGCATCACTACCCGTCAAACACTTGATTGCCAAGACATCGGTGGACATTGTAAAGCGGAAGATATTGGATGCCGAAACCATCTTCTTGTTGATAATGGTATCCACACCCACCGAATCGGCCAAGTTGATATAGTTGAGATTCTCTACCTCGGCAATAACCTTCTTGGCTCCCATACGCTTGGCCAACATTGCTGTCAGAATATTGGTCTCGCTTCGGCCCGTAACCGCCACGAAGGCGTCCATATTGGAGAGTCCCTCCTCCAACATTGCCTCGGTGTTTCGGCCATCCTCATTGATAATAAGGGTCTTTTCGAGTTGCTCGGCCAAGCGATAGGCCTTGTCGGCATTATAGTCAATAAGCTTGATATTCACATCATCCTGCATCGCCTGCGCAATCTGAACACCAATTCGCGAACCTCCCAAAATCATCATATTCTTGATATCCACTTCGCCATGACCGGACAATGCCATTATCTCTCTTACCGAGTCGTGACGCGCGATAATATAGATCATATCGCCCACCATATATGAATCTGCTCCGTGCGGAATAAGAGTCTTTCCGTCGCGCGAAATTGCAACGGTTCGATATGGCGAATCCTCGTTCACCGTAAAGCTCGACAACTCGCGCCCAACCAAAGGCGAGGTGTGCTCCAAACGGAAAACCAAGAGCGAAAGGCGACCTCCCGAGAAATCCACGAACTCCGTTGTGGAAGTGTGCCCCAAGAGAGAGATAACCTCCTCGGCTGCAATATTCTCGGGATAGAACATATAGTCGATACCCATATTGATAAACATCTCCTTGTTGTTAGGCTCGAGATACTCGTTGTTATCAATACGCGCGATTGCCTTCTTGGCACCGAGCTGCTTCGCCATAATTGCAGCAAGGATATTGTCATTCTCTACCGGATGAACAGCAATAAAGAGGTCACACTTTCTTACCGAGGCCTTACGCAGCACCGCAAAGGTGGTAGAGTCACCCTCTACCGTAATCACGTCGGCAAGGCTGGCCACCTCGGCCAACGCCTTAGGCTCGCCATCTATAACGGTAATATCGTGCCCATTTCCACTGAGCATCTTCGCCAAATGGCTACCCATCTCACCTACTCCGGCTATAACAATCTTCATAATTCCCTAAAATATATGTACTATACTGGTAATTTAACTCACAAATATAGCAAAAATTTATTATAAGCAATACCCATAACAGGATAAAAATCTTGTTTTTACGAAATTTACCTACACCAAAACATAAAATAGGGGT
>JAZQIS010000001.1:0-14889 GCA_045541235.1 Alistipes sp. | reverse complement strand
ATTGCATTGCTGAAGTCGGCACAGTCGCTCGATTCAAAGGATGGCGCAGATATAGTAAAAGCTCCTGTAACACACCTTAATGTGGATGTAAAAAAGTAGTTTCGACAATGAAGAGGTTAGTTTTATTATTAGCCCTATTCTCATTTCCGTTTATTGCCGTTGCACAACGCCAGGATAAAGTTACGGGTGCAATGTTGATTAATATAACAGAGACTCGAACAATTAAATCTGCGGCTGAAATAGAGAAAGAGAGGCAACAAGCCGCACGAGAGAAGGCCATACGAGATAGCCTTGCCAGCGTAGAGCGAGCAAGAATGGATAGTATCGCATTAGCAGAGCGTAAACTCGCACGTAAGGAGAGGGCTGCAAATCGCAAAGGCCGTTTCTTCCTATCGTTTAATCTTGCAATGCCATATATGAAATATCCCGATGCTCTATCATACGGCTTTATGGCAGGTTGGAGTGGCAAAGTTTTAGGCGGATATGTCAAAGGTTTATTTGGAGATGGAGTAAGTGATACCATAGGAACAAAAGACTCACAAAGTAGCTGCTTGGGTTATACCAATCCTAATGTGAATGCAAGATCGGAAGCGAGCTACAATGCCGTAACAGGAGGTCTATTATTTCGCCTGGGATGTCCATTGCATATATATGCCGGTGCGGGTGCATCGTGGCGGCAAGTTGCACATAGGAGCGCTATCGATGGACAATTGTACTTGTCTTCCGACAAATCGACTACAACATTTTGCGTAGATTTTGGCTTGATGCTAAAATTCAAATGGTTTAACATCTCTGGTGGAGCTATCTACACACCTAAATATGGCTTTGCGAGCAATATGGGTATTGGTTTTTGTTTTTAAAACTATTACAAATATGAAACGACATATATTATATTTAATACTCGGCATCGTTGCAATGTCGGTATCATCGTGTGAGCAAGTTGATGCAGGGCTTTATCAAAATTCACCTATAATACAGGCGGCTCAGGTCGAGATGGATTTCGCGGATAGTGGTTACATCGACTTTAATGTATATATAACCCTTGACAATTCGTACGGAAAAACGATTAGCGGAGAGATAAAGCGTGGAACATCAGTTGAAAAAGTTAATTTCACACACTTTGACGACAAGGTGTATAGATGTGATTATAGGGTGTATATCACTGAATTTGATACTTCTACAATAGAAGAGGGCTATATGAAACTAAGTTCATTGGATATATCAATTTTAGCAAGTGATGGAACAGATAATGCTATATCCTCTTACACGGTTGATGAAGTAAGCTGCAAATTGCCCACAATCGAATCAGTACAATGTAGAGCCTATTCTTACACTAATAGTTATGTAGATTTTCAGATAGTCGTAACTCTTGATAGTTATGTTGGAGATTATTTTTACATTTGGTTTATGACTAAAAACAACACGGAATCGGTGTTTTTGAGGCACATTGGAGAGAACGTTTATAAAACTAATTCTCACTCTATTTACTATTCCGATTTTGATAGTATTGACTATGATGAAGGTATAGTAAGCTTTGATAACATAGAGATTTTTGGTTGTTACCTATGTACAACAAACCACTTTGTGATAAGGAATCAAAACTACCTAATTAAAAAACCTTCGATACAAGTTACAAAAGTTGAAAAAGAAAAAACAGAATACAATAATAGCGAAGGTAAATACCACACCTATTATAAGGTTTATTATACTGTAACAGGTACACCATTCCTACAAGAGGCGTATGTTTACTTTATTGGTAACTGGAGTGATCCAGGCAAAGGATATAGCATATCATTGAGCGAAGGAAGCAATTGGCGATCGGCTTCGGTCATCTATCCATATTCCAGTGATGATTGTGTGTATGTACAATACCGAGCTAAAACGAAGGCTGGCACCGAACTTATTTCAGACAAAGCAGTATGCTTAGAGGGTACAGGTAAAGGAGATAAGTATGTATATTTGGTTAATTCGTCGAGTATTTATAGCACGCGTAGCAGTGGTAATAAAAACGCTGACGCCAATGGAGTTGTCGCTGGTACTTGTTACCCAATTATACAAGAGGCCAATTCACAAGTTGTAAGTGTAGCTATTCCAGTTTCAAATCAAGAAGAGTAGTGTATAACAACAAAAAATTACAATTATGAAGAGATTTGTTTTATTATTTCTATTAGCTATACTCTTATCTCCATTTGTCGCCATTGCACAAAGCGGAGATAAGGTTACGGGTGCGATGGTGGTTACAACAACGGAAACCATTGTTAAACAACCGGTCGTTACCCCCAAGGAGGAGCCGGTAAAGGAGAAACCTGCAAAAACCAAGACTAAACCCGACTTTACAATGATGGGGCAAGTTGGATTTTTTTATGCGTGGTCTGTGGGTTTTGATTTCCATTTTTTGGCTGGCTGGACATTCAAAGATAGAGTTTTTGTAGGAGCAGGCGTAGGACTTGATTTCGATTTCGCATCCTACGATATTGTATCCGCCCCACTATATGCTAATGGTAGAATCTACTTTACGAAAAACACCAAAGTTCGTCCATTTTTTGATTTGTCGGTCGGTGGTAATATACCGTGGGGAGTATATCTGAACACTTCGATAGGTGCAGAGATGGCTTTATCGAAGAAACTATCCATATATGCAAAAGCCGGTTATGAAGCAATGCATAATAGGTATTCATATATGACTAGTTATTATAATTCTTACTATCACACATACATTTATGAGTATGACCATCGAACAGAATTGTCTCACAACTTCGGATTCAAGATAGGTCTAAAATTCTAAATTTGCAGTTGGTCGATAACAAAAAGATTTGCTACCCGCAAGAGTAGCAAATCTTTTATTTTTCCGTTATTCGGAGTTTAGTTCAGGCGGAAGTTCGAGCCGCCGCGAGCCTCCATATCGGCCTTGGCGACCATCTCGCTCTGAATCTGCACCATACGCAGCATATCGCCAATATCGTTCAAACCACGGAGCGATGTCCCTATAGGCATACGACACTGCAACTCCAACTCGGCAAGGCGTTCGCGCACATCCTCCAACCCCTCGGGCATAGCAATATATACACAATCGACCTCGGTATATTCGGCAAAAAAGAGGGTCATCAAGGCCGCCTTTGCCGCTGAAGGAATATGTCGCACCTCGATATTCTCGCGCGAGACACCGCACAACACAAGCGACTGCATCGCCTCGAACTCCGACTTGGAGTCCTCCAAAGTAACAACGCCAACCTTAATATCCGAAATTGCAATCATAACCTTTTTTGACACCTTATATTATATTACTAAAGGGCGGTTATTGAAGCCGCCCTTTATAACCCGATTTAGCTATCGATTAGAGACCGAGCAACTTCTCTGCCTCGTTTGCCTCCAACGAACTTGGATAGTTCTCCACGAGCTTCTTGTAGCACTCCTGAGCCTTCTCAGCCTTGCCCGCAGCTACGAGGGCAGCAGCCTGCTTGAAGAGGTAGTAAGGTGCAGTGTAGCCATTCTCCGACTCCTTAACAGCCTTAGCAAAGAGGTCGGCAGCCTCAGCATAGTTGCCCTTCTCAACCTCTACATCGCCCTGCAAACCGAGGTTCTGTGCATCGATAATCTCCGAAACAACCGAACCACCTACAGCATCATAGGCCTTGAGGTACTTTGCGGCATTCTCCAAATCGCCAAGACGAAGGTAGCAGATACCGGCATAGTGGTTAGCGATATTTCCGGCCTCGGTAGAGCCATACTGCTCGATAACATCGAGGAATCCGGCACCACTCTCGTCGCCATTGAGAGCGAGCTCGTAGTTTGGAGTCTCACCCGAGAAACGATCCTGTGCAGCCACGATAAGGTCGGCAGCAGCAGCCTCATTCTTATCAACGACCAAATACTTGTAGGCATAACCACCTGCAACGAGGAGCAAAAGTACTACCAAAGCGATAACCACCTTCTTGCCATTCTCCTCAAACCACTTCTCGGTTTTGCTGACAGCCTCAGCAACAACAACCTCTTCCTGATTCTCAATTTTCTTAGACATAATTTCTATCTTTTTTTAGTTTATAATTCGCTCTACACGGGCACAACGCCCATATCAACTGACAAAAATACACTTTTTTATGCAATAAACCATAATTTTTGAGATTTTTTTTGTCGTACCGCCAATTATTAGTACCTTCGCAGTAGAAAAATGGCGTAATAATGTACCTGTCACGACTCTCGATACTCAATTTCAAGAACCTCACACAAGAGGAGATTATCCTCGACAAGGGTTTCAACTGCTTTGTAGGCGACAATGGCACCTGCAAGACAAATATCATCGATGCGGTTTACTACCTCTCGATGTGTAAATCCTCCCTTGCGATGAGTGACACGCAGTGTGTTCGCCACGGCGAAAAGTTCTTTCTGCTCGAGGGAGACTACCGTACCGAGGCAGACCGCCACGAGAGAATCGTATGCTCCTACCAGCGCGGTGCGTCGAAGGTTGTCAAGCGCAACGACAAGCAGTACGAGCGTTTAGCCGACCATATCGGACTTGTACCTGTGGTTATAGTATCGCCTGCCGACTCCTCGCTTATCAGCGACTCGGCCGAGGAGCGTCGTCGCTACATCAACGCATTCATTTCGCAGTTGGACAAGAGCTACCTCGATGCCGCAATGCGCTACAACACAGCCCTTGCCAACCGCAACAGCTACCTCAAGATAGGTTCCGACGAGGAGATGCTGCGCATCTACGATGCTCAAATGGCTCCAATGGCAAAGAAGATTCATCAGGCCCGTCTGGAGATTACAGAGTTGCTCTACCCTCTCGTTTGCGAATACTACCGTGCGCTCTCGGACGACCACGAGCACGTAGAGCTGAAGTATCGTTCCGAACTTAACAACGCCACGCTCGAGGAGCTACTGCTCGCAGCACGCGAAAAGGACCGCATCAACGGATTCACCACTTGCGGTGTGCACCGCGACGACCTTCGTTTTTCGATTGGTGGCTATGCACTTCGCAAATATGGCTCGCAGGGGCAACAGAAATCGTTCCTAATAGCCCTAAAGCTCGCCCAATATCGCATTATCGCTCAAGCCTGTGGCGAAAAGCCGATTCTGCTGCTCGACGACCTATTCGACAAACTTGACGAGAGTCGCGTTTCGCGCCTTATCGAATTGGTCAAGGGTGACGAGTTCGGCCAGGTAATCATCACCGACTGCAATGGCGAACGTATGGGTGCAATTCTCGGGAAGGCCGATTGCAGCTACAAGCTATTCAACGTCACCTATGGCGAGATTGTAAAGGAGGAGTAGAGAATGAAACGCACAAAGGCACAACCCATAGGCGAGTTGCTCGACTCTCTGTTCAAGAGTCCGAATGTGGCACGCAAGATAGCAGAGGGCTCGCTGCCACACGTCTGGCGCGAGGTTACGGGTGCAGTTGTGGCAGCCAACACGCGACAAGTCAGATTTGTGCGTGGGACGCTCTACGTTCACGTCGCATCGAGTATCATTCGTAGCGAGTTGATGATGCAACGCGAAGCGTTGGTTCGCTCCATCAACAAGCAACTTGGCACCGAACTTGTACAGAGCGTTGTAATTCAATAGCAACCATTCTCCGACAAAAAAGTTTTTTGTCATCCGGCACAAGCTATCGTCTTTTTTACTATCTTTGCAACGCAAAAAAAGCAGAGGTTAGTGCTATTTACAGATATAATATACGGTCCTGTTCGTTCGCGCCGATTGGGAATCTCTCTCGGTGTAAATTTATTGCCGCTTCACTCGAAGTTGTGCAACTTTGATTGTATATATTGCGAATGTGGCTGGAACGAGGATAATCGCACCGAAAGAGTGCATTTCAACTCACGCGAGGATATTCGCACGGCACTCACCTCAACGCTCGAGAAGATGCAGAGGGAGGGCACTCTGCCCGATGTCATCACCTTTGCCGGCAATGGCGAACCTACCATCCACCCCGAATTTGAGGGTATAATCGACGACACGATTGCCCTGCGCGACAAATTTGCTCCACAGGCAAAAGTCTCGGTTTTGAGCAACGCCACACAACTCCACCGCGAGGATGTATGTCGCGCACTCCACAAGATAGACAACCCTATTCTTAAACTCGACTCGGCGATTGAAGAGACTGCACAACTTATAAACAAACCCTGCGGCAACTACTCCGTAGCCCGTGTTATTGAGCAGCTCGCAGCATTTGGCAAAGAGTTTGTGTTGCAGACAATGTTTCTGCGGGGCGACTACAACGGTACATACATCGACAACACCACCGAGAACGAGTTTTTGGCATGGGCGGCAGTTGTCGATTATCTCCGACCGCGGCAAGTGATGGTCTATTCGATAGATCGTGCTACGCCTTGCAAGACAATCGAAAAGGTCCCGCGCGAGGAGTTGGAAAAGATAGCAGAGAGGGTTCGAGCCCTCGGAATTGAGTGCTCTGCGGTATAGCTGATTTATGGCCGCAAGCAATAAAAACGGCAATAACTTTTAATATACCACAGATGTACAATATAGAACCATACCTTCTTATACCATTTGCGATAATGTTGCTCTCGATAGCAATTTTGCCGCTTATCGCACCCCGCTTTTGGGGCAAAAATATCAACAAGTTGCTCTATGTGCTTATAATCTCGGTTCCTACAGCTATAATACTTTCGCGCGCAGGATTGGGAGAGAATCTAAAGCACCAAATGCTGTACGACTACATTCCGTTCATTGTGCTCTTAGCTGCACTTTATGTGGTTACAGGAGGTATTCGCATCCATTATACCACCACCCCACGACCAATTGTAAATGCCGCGATTATGTTCGTTGGCTATGGTTTGGCCTCGATTGTGGGAACAACAGGAGCTGCAATGCTGCTGATTCGACCTCTACTCGAGATTAACCGCGACCGACAATATAAGATTCACACCATTCTATTCTTTATTGCGCTGGTCGCCAACTGTGGCGGAGTCCTCACACCGCTTGGAGACCCACCTTTATTCCTACTCTATCTGCGTGGAGCCGAGTTCTCCTGGTTCCAAACACTATTCCCACAGTGGGTATTCGTAGGTTCGGTATTGCTGGCTGTATATGTCATTATCGACACTTACATTTGGAAGCGCAAGGAGTTGCTGGGCGTGCGTCCTCGCTCCGAAAACGAGACCGACGAACCGATAAAAATCTCTTTCTCGGGAACGGTAAATCTCTTCTACCTCTCGTCCATACTTCTCTCTGTCGCATTTATTAACCCGGGACAGATTCCCGCTATGGCAGCAGAAGATGCACCCTGGTATATTAAATTCCTGCGAGAGATTCTCCTTGCAACGATTCTTGTTCTGTCGATAATATCGACTCGCAGACGTATTCGACGCGAAAACCACTTCTCGTGGGAGCCAATCAACGAGGTTGCCATACTCTTTATCGGAATCTTTGTTACGATGACTCCGGCACTACTCTACCTCAACGAGAATGCAACATCTCTTGGCATTAGCGAGCCCTCGCAGTTCTTCTACGCATCGGGAGCATTGAGTTCGTTCCTCGATAACGCACCTACAGCCGTGGCCTTCCACACCGTAGCCGCAGGACTCCCGGTAGCCGAGGGGACAACACTTGTAGCCGGTATTCCTGTCAAGATGCTGACAGCTATTGCCCTCGGCTCGGTATTGTTCGGCGCAATGACCTACATTGGCAATGGTCCTAACTTTATGGTTAAGGCCGTAGCAGAGAACGACGGAGTGCGTATGCCGTCATTCTTCGGATATATTTTCAAGTTCTCACTGATAGTACTTCTGCCAACATATATCTTGGTAGCGCTGATATTCTTCTAAAAAAGTCGGGTATTATCCCGACTTTTTTAATTGAGAATTGAGAATTGAGAATTATGCCATTAGCCATTGGCTATTTTTGTTTTCCGAACTCTGACGGTGGTCAAGGCGCAAGCATTAATAACGGCCAGTAACGGCTATTAAGGGCTAGTAAAGAAAGCGCGATACCCTTACTGGCCTTTACTTGCCCTTACTTGCCGTTATCTAATTGCGCTTTCGTCTAAAAACTACTCTCTACTCACTAATAAAACAGGTGTTCGATTAGAATTTTCGCACCGATAAGGACCAAGACGATGCCGCCGAGGAGTTCTGCACCGTGTCTGTAACGATTGCCAAAGATATTTCCGAGATATAGGCCAAAGGCGGAGAATAGTGCTGTTGTCAGACCTATAACGGCTACTGCACTCCATATATCAACTCTCAGAAAGGCCAACGAAATACCTATTGCAAGGGCATCAATACTCGTCGCAACAGCCAGCATCAGCATAGTCCGAAAGCGAAAATCCACTCCTGTAGTCTCGGCCTCCTCGCCTCCCTTCAAAGTATCATAGACCATCTTGCCACCAATAATTGCAAGCAAGACAAAGGCTATCCAATGGTCGCAACACTCCACTATCGGGGCAAAACGTACTCCTAAGATGTATCCCACAAGAGGCATCAAGGCCTGAAAACCTCCAAACCACAACGCCACCGAAGAGTAATGTCGCATATGGGGTTTGGGGAGTGCCAACCCTTTAGCAATGGAGATAGCAAAGGCATCCATCGAAACGCCTATCGCCAAAAGTATGATATCAAGGAGTATCATTGGTTGATGCGCTCTTTGCAACCTTTTGTTTGTAGTCCCTATAGACTCGAACCACCTTCTTGACGTATCCTATGGTCTCGGCACTGCCATAGAATGCCCCCGACTTTACAGCCTCGTGGTTGGCATACTCGGGTTCGGCAAGCAGCGGCAGATAGTTCGCCACAACAGCCCACTGACCCGAAGAATCTCCGTGATAGCGAGCCAAACGCCGTGCATCGGCGATACGACCATAGCCGGCATTGTAGCAGGCCAAGATAAAATTCAGACGCTCATCCTTATTGAAGCCATTCGGCAACGACAACATATCGTTTATCTTGTGGAGCAACTTTGCCCCCAACTCTACACAGGTGCGCTCGTCGAACATATCCTCGGGCTTATAGCCCCAGCTTTTGGCCACACTCGGCATAACCTGCATCAAGCCGGCTGCGCCCGCCTTAGATGTAGCATCGGGATTGAACTTTGACTCCACACTTGCAATGGCCGCAAGCAACAACCAATCCACATTGTGAGCCTTACCAATCTCCTTGAACAACTTATCGTAGCAGGAGATTACACACCTCTCCTCCGGTTCTTGCGGCTCGGGAGCAGGCTTTGGAGTAAGCCGTGCAATACGTTCTTTATCGCCGGACACCCTCTCTATCGCCACCAGCGACACCACTACTGCCCCTATCAGGAACAGCAAAGGCAAGGCCGTCTTATAAAAAATTTGTCGCAACATAAAGTATGAATTAGTCGTAGAATGTCCACGAAATTCCGAACTTGAACATTCCTGGGTTTAACGGGTAACGTGCTACCGAGAAGTACTCGCTATTGCCAAAGAGGTTACAATTCCAATGCTGATACTTGAGTATAATTCTCATTCGCTTCCACTTTGCCGTAATAAAGGCATCGAGGTATGGATAGTTTCCTATCTCGGTCTCGTTCTGGTTGTAGAATACCGAGAGTGCCGGGTTGTATCCCTGCGCATAGTATCGCGTATTGAATCGTCCGTCGATACCCACCTGCAAACGCAGAACATCGCGTTTAACCCAGAACTCATAGTAGTAGGACAAGAAGGCCGAGAATACAGGCAGCGGCACAACGTGGCGATTTGAGGTGAGCTGCACCAATGCCCTATGGTCGAGATGAACACCCTTGATGTGGAAGTTCTTCTGCAAATAGATACTTGTAACACTTACAGCTCCATCGTGTTGGGCAGGTTTGCAATCTGCACCGTAGTATATCTTATTGCGCAATACACTCTGCCAAAATCCCACCTCAATACCGTGATCAGGCACATTGAAAGAGACATTGAAACGGGTTTCACCCTCTTTCTTAAAATCGTTGTTCCAACGATAGTGATTCGAGTGCCAATTATTCTGCCAATAGCCTGGCGAGGTCATCGACTCGGAGAAGGAGCCCGAGAGGGTAATCGGCTTCTTCTTGATATAGGCACTCAAGGCTGCTCGTGCGCTGATTTCGTAGTCACCGCCTCGATAGCCCGATGGATAAATCTTGAAATTAGCACCCCAATCGGCATATTTACGAATCTTACCCTGCACTCCCGCATATGCAAACCACGAGGTTTTATTCTCCTTTTTGAGCTTTCCGGAGAGATAGCTCTCCAACCCGAATTGCGAGTAGGTATGCACATCAAGGCCGACACCGCCATCGAGAGTTCCTACCGGACCATTTCTATCCCACGGCTGCGCCTGCACAAAGATTCGGTTTGTGATGATACGCTCGTAGGTTGAATCGCGCGTCTTTTCGGGATTGAGGAACCAATCTTTATAGTAGGTATCGGTATGCGAATTGTATGTACCGTTCGGATTGCGCGAATATCGCTCATCTCTGTATGTCGAATACTTATCGACATATACCTTGCTCCACTCGTTGTACTCGAAGGTGTGTCCTACATATATCGCCGGAAGGTCCGCCATCGAGAAGTCTCGGCTTGTCATCCTCACGAACGGGATACCGATGGACTGTTTCACGAAAAAGGCGTTGTTGCGATAGGTATTCTTTGCCTCGGCACCCGCCAGACGCATAGGAACTCCCGACGGCATCTCGAATACGGTATCGGTAATTGCCCAGTTGCCTACAACTCCTCCACTCTCCTGCTGTTCAATCTTGTTGTGCATATATCCGGCGTGAATCGAATAGCGACGACCTGTGTGGGTTACCGTACCAGCAAAGTTGTTATTTTTGACACGCGACACATCGTACTTGCTGCGCGAACCACGCGAACGGTAGTTCAGCGATACCGAGGTCGAAGGGTTAATATTCTGCGAGGCCATAATCTCGAAGTGCTCCTCGCGATAGCGTTTCTGTCCCGACTCGAGGTAGGTCATCCAGATATAGGGATGCTTCATATTGTAGAATGGGACATTCTCGGTGCGGTAGGTATAGGCATCATAAGGCTTGGCAAAGGTAAACTCCTGCGACTTTGAACGCTCGAAGTAGTTCACCTCGGTAGAGGCCTGTCCCAAACCTCCTACGGAGTTGTTTCCGAGGCGCGAACGATAGTGTGGATAGTCGATACGCCACACATTGAGCGTGGTGTCAATCTTGTCCATCTGCACCGTATTGTAGTCGCGCTCGACGTGCCAGGTAAAGTTGCGCATTGCACGAATGGAGTCGTTGAAGAAGTATGACTCGAGTGGCTTACGCGGCTTTTTCTGCTTTGTTGTATCGGCCTGCTCGCCACCATTCTGCCCCTCTTGTTGGCCATCGGTACCCTGCTGCCCCGTCAAATCATTGGTAGGAAGGCCGTTGGCTCCCATACCGCGACGGTTTTGATTCTGACCACGCATCAACGCACTTGCATCGAGCTGCGCAAAGGCAACTACGCCGACCAGCGCAAAGGCAATGGTCAAAACAACTCGCAATATGTGGTCTAAACGAAACAAATCGGGGATTTAATAATAAAATTTGCTTTTACTCCTTGTTTTTATGCTTCATCAACACCCAGCGGAGTGCCGAAACGGCAATATACATAACGATAATTGTAGGAATTGCGTATAATTTGAGCAGACAAATTAAGAGACACGAAACAATAAGGAAGCCGAAACGCAGGATATTATCCTTGTCGCCAAGCCCCCACGAGTGGAATTTGAAGGAGAACATCTTGATTGGCGAGACAAGCAACGCTGCCACCAGCACCGAGATAAGTGCCAACCACTCCAAACCTATAGTCAGTTGGTAACGCTGACACAATGCAGCCAACGAGAGGCACAAAATTGCCGAGGCCGGTGTTGGCAACCCCTCGAACTCCTCCTTCTGCGTCACATCAACATTGAACTTGGCAAGACGCAAGGCCGAAAATGCCGCAATCAGGAATGGCAGATAGCACACCAACTCTCCCCAGAAGTTATCCAAGCCAAGCACCGATGGCATCTCTCCACAGAGTACCGCCATAGCAATAGCAGGGGCTACTCCGAACGAGACCATATCGGCCAACGAGTCGAGTTGCACTCCCACTTCGGAGTATTGCTTGAGCAATCGAGCTGTAAATCCGTCAAAAAAATCGAATACGGCAGCCAACAACACGAAGGCAAATGCAAGTTGCAAATCATTGTGTACCAACGATAAAATAATCGATACAATGCCGCACAAAAGATTGCACAGCGTAATGCAGTTTGGTATGGTAAAAAGTTTAATCTTCATTTCCACATAATTTATCACGCAAAGGTAATAAAATAAACGGAAAACGGAAAGCGGAAAACGGAAAACTTTTGTTTTTCGGATTTCGCTTGGAGTGGGAAAACGGAACGCCGCGATTAAGTCGAGAGCAGAGACTGCTTGCAGACTATGCCGAGACGAAGCGGTGAAGCCCGAAGGGCAACTGACGACAAACCGAGGGCAGAGGGTGCTTGCACACTATGCCGAGGTGTGAAGGAGGAAAAGCCTGCGCAAGCAGGATTAAAACGGAAAACTTTTGTTTTTCGTTTGGAGCGGGAAAGCGGAACGCCGCGATTAAGTCGAGAGCAGAGACTGCTTGCAGACTATCTCTTGCAAGGAGGAGCAAAAGCCTGCGAAGCAGGATTAAAACGGAAAACTTTTAGTTTTAGTAAGAGACAAGGCATGAGAGTTGGTTGAGCGACGGAACATTTTTCGGCACTCCGTTCGTCCCCTCCGAATTATCGGTATAAATACCCAAAATGAACATTTTTATTGCCAAATAGAATAATTTATCTATATTTGTAGCCGAAACAGATAAAATTTTTGTATGAGTAAAGACCTTAAACCAAGAGATCACTCCATTCCGTTGAAGGCGTTTCGCTACTATCTGCAATTTGTAAATTCGGGCCTCTACTTCCGCAAAGAACATATGGTCGGCATCGAGAAGGTGCCTATTAGCGGAACCCCATTGGTAATCGTCTCCAACCACCAAAATTGTCTTAACGATCCATTGTCTGTTGCAATGAATATGACCGACAGACGAATAAACTTCATCGCACGTGCCAATGTATTCAAGAACCCTGTAGCAGGAGCTTTTCTGCGAAAACTCGGCTTGCTGCCTGCATACAGAATGTCCTACGACGGCTATGCGTCGGTTGCAAAGAATAGAGCTACACTCGATGCTGCAGGACAAGCTCTTTGCGATGGCGAGACAGTGATGCTCTACCCTGAGGCGGGTCACCAAGATAAGCGTTGGCTCGGAACCTTCAAGATTGCATACCTCAAGATTGCATTCGATGCGGCCGAGAAGTTCAACTTCGAGCACGATGTGATGATATTGCCATCGTGCAACCACTACTCCAACTACTTTCACGCTCGTACCGATATGCTTATCCGCTTTGGCGACCCAATTTCGCTGATGCCGTACTACGAGAAGTACAAGGAGAATCCTCGCGCTACAATGTTGGAAATCAATGAGATTGTGCGCGAATCCATTAAGAGCTTGATGCTCCATATCGACGACTTGGAGCACTACGACCAAATCGACTTCCTCCGCGAAACGGGCTATGGACGAAAGTATGCTATCGAGCATGGTTTCAACTTCAACTACCTCCCATCGCGATTGCTCTCCGACCAGAAACTTGTGTCGGCACTCCAAGAGGCCACAAACCAACACCCCGAGGAGATGGAGCAGGTTTATGCCGATACTGCGGAGTATGCTAACGGATTGAAGAAGTTGCATATCCGCGACTGGCTCTTTATCCGAAACACCAAGTGGCCGGCTGCCGTTCTCCGTGGTTTGGGACTACTCCTGCTGCTGCCACTATTTATCGTCTCGATTATCCCGACAGCCCTCCTCTTTATCATCCCTAAGATTTTCCTTAAGAAGATGATTAAAGACCATATGTTCAACTCATCGTTCCATGTGGCGGTCAGCGTATTCGTATCTATTCCGATATGCTTTATTCTTCCGGTAGTACTGCTGTGGGTATATTTGGATTTCTGGTGGGCACTGAGCTATCTATTGGCCTTCCCATTGATGTTCGTATTGGCTTGGAACTATATGCGTTTGTTCTGGAAATTCATCGGAACCTGCATATTCCTCGACCGTCGTAACCGCAAGGTTATCAATAGACTGCGCGACCTCCGTACAAGCATCTACGAGCGTTTGGACAAATTGGTTAAGTAACTACAATGCGCAGAATTGGCGTTATATCCGACACGCACGGCACCTTCGACGAGGTGCTGTGCGATTTTTTACGCGATGTGGATGAGATTTGGCACGCCGGCGATATCGGCTCCATAGAATTGGCTGATAAGATTGCATCATTCAAGCCTCTTCGAGCTGTATATGGCAATATCGACGGCGGAGACACACGCTACGCCTATCAACCCTTTGCCCATTTTCGGGTGGAGGATGTAGATGTACTTATCACCCATATCGGAGGCTACCCTCGCCACTACTCGCCACAAGCGTTGGCTAAGATTCAGGCGTGCCGACCAAAGATATTTGTATCGGGGCACTCTCACATCCTGCGTGTCGAATACGACAAGGTCTATAATCTTCTGCATATCAACCCGGGGGCGGCAGGATGCTATGGTTTCCATAAAGTTCGCACGGCACTACGCTTTACCATCGACGGCAGCGACATCAAGGATATGGAACTCGGAGAATGGCCTCGCGCAAATCATATATAAGAAAAGAGTAGCCATCAGACTACTCTTTTCTATTTACTATTAGGCCTATGTGATTGATATTTCCGCGATTGAGGCCTATGTGAGCATTTCAGCGACCGACGCACTCGTGCAAAAAGAACGCATCAGAACGCTACCAACAATAAAAATCGTCGATGATGAGATTATTTTTGTGCGATGATAGGCGATGAAAGCGGAGCATAGTAGGCCTATGTGAGCATT